>NZ_JBVJWD010000015.1:0-105012 GCF_055602785.1 Streptomyces sp. NPDC037301 | reverse complement strand
ACCCCCACCCCCCCCCCCCCCCCCCCCCCCCCCCCCCCCCCCCCCCCCCCCCCCCCCCCCCCCCCCGCCGCCCTACCGCCCGGCGCCTCGTCAGCTGGTCGCGCGTACCGCATCGCGGATCAGTTCGGCGACCTCCTTGGGCCGGGACACGGCCACGGCGTGCGAGGCGTCCTCGATCTCGACGATGGTCGCCCCGGCCCGCTTGGCTCCGAAGCGCTCGACCTCGGGGTTGATCGCCTGGTCCGCGCCGGCCACGAGCGCCCAGGAAGGCTTGGTCTTCCACGCGGCGGCCGAGGCCGTCTCCGTGAATGCCGAGGCGGCCAGCGGACGCTGCGCCACCGCAAGGACCTTGGTGGCGGCGGCCGGGACGTCGGCGGCGAAAATGTCCGGGAACGCCTCGGCCTTGATGGTGACTTCGACGGCAGGCTCCGATCCCTCCGCGGGGTACGTCGCCTCCTTCAGGTTGCTGACGAGCGGCGAGAGGGGGAAGCGGCCCTGCAACTCGCCCAGGCTCTCGCCCTCTTCGGTGACGTAGGCCGCTACGTAGACCAGCCCGACGACGTTCTCCGCGGCGCCTGCCACGGAGATGATCGCACCGCCGTAGGAGTGGCCGACGAGCACCACCGGACCGTCGATCTGAGCAGCCACGGACGCGATGTATGCGGCGTCGGACGCCAGGCCGCGCAGCGGGTTCGGTGGTGCGACCACGGGGATGCCGTGGTTCTGCAGTTCCGCGATGACCCCGGTCCAACTGGCGGCGTCCGCGAAGGCTCCGTGCACGAGAACAGCTGTGGGGGTGGGGTTCGTGGTCATGTTCGGGTTGTTCTCCCTGTTGTCGGGGGCTTTCGGAGGTCGGCGTGGAGCGCGGTATCAGCCGGTGTGGAGCGCGGTGCGCAGGGTGTCGGCGGCCAGCGTGATGGCGGCCTGGGCGGCGTGGGTTTCGCGGAGGGCGTTGAGCATGACGAAGTCGTGGATGATGCCCTGGAAGCGGACGGCGGTGACGGGGACGCCGGCTGCGCGGAGTTTGTTGGCGTAGGCCTCGCCTTCGTCGCGCAGGACGTCGGCCTCGCCGGTGATGACCAGGGCCGGCGGCAGCCCGGTGAGCTGGTCGGTGGTGGCCCGTAGCGGGGAGGCGGTGATCTGGGCGCGGTCGGCCTCGTCGGTCGTGTACTGGTCCCAGAACCACTGCATGCCGTCGCGGCGCAGGAAGTAGCCCTCCGCGAACTGGCGGTAGGAGCCGGTGTCGAAGTTCGCATCGGTGACCGGGTAGAACAGCACCTGCTGCACGAGCGGGATGTCGCCGCGTTCCTTGGCCATCAAGGTCAGCGCGGCGGTCATGTTGCCGCCGACGGAGTCGCCGGCGACGGCCAGCCGCGAGCCGTCCAGGTTCTTGGACGCGCCCTGCTGGACGACCCACTTCGCGACCGCGTAGTTCTGCTCGATGGCGACCGGGTAGCGGGCCTCGGGGGAGAGGTCGTACTCGGGGAAGACCACGGCGGCGTTCGCGCCGGTGGCGAGTTCGCGTACCAGGCGGTCGTGGGTGTGGGCGTTGCCGAACACCCAGCCCGCGCCGTGGATGTAGAGGATCACCGGCAGGGTTCCTTCCACGCCGGCGGGGCGCACGATGCGTGCGCGGACACTGCCCGTCGGACCGCCCGAGACGGTGATCCATTCCTCGTCGATCTGCGGCTTGTCGATCTCGCCGGACTGCACCTCGTCGACCGCCTTACGTCCCTCGGCGGGCGGCAGGTCGAACAGATAGGGCGGATTGGCGGTCGCTTCGGCGAACGCGGCCGCCGCGGGCTCCAGCACCGGCTGGACCGGGTCTACAACGCCGGACATGTGAGTCTCCTGAGTTTCATGTGATGTGCCGGTCCCTCCGGCGGGGCGACTCCGGGCCAGACATGGAGATCTGTGGGGCCGTCGATCACCACGCTAGGACCCTGAAGGCGGCGGAGATTGACGGTCAGTGCACCGGAGTTGACCCCAGAGCGCATGGAAACGGGATGCAGTGCACTGTAGGAACGAATGCTGTGCACTGCCGGGACACATGGATGCTTCGGCTCGAAATAGCCTGGTGGCGAGGCAGTTGCGGGCTGCCGGAGTTGGGGCTGTGCATCGCACAGAAGGCCCACCCGGAATTCATTTCGGTTGAGCGTAGACGCATTGATTACGTGTTCTCCCGATTCTCTCTGCCCGCCGCTGTCACCTCAGTTAGAAGTCGATGCAGATGGAAAACGACGCTGTTCATGCCGCAGGAGGTTGTCGAAAGGTGTCCACGATGCCGGTCGGTGGGCTGGTTCCCAGCGCCACCGACACCCCCGCGGACCTCATCGTCCGCAACGCGAAGATCCACACAGGAGACCCGGGGCGCCCGCAGGCCGAGGCGATTGCCATACGGGACGGCGTCATCACGGTCGTCGGCGACGACAAGGACGTGGCCCTCCATGTCGGCTCGGCCACGAAGGTGGTCGACGCTCTCGGCCGCCGGATGATCCCCGGCCTCAACGACTCCCACCTGCACGTCATCCGGGGTGGGCTCAACTACGTGCTGGAGCTGCGCTGGGACGGCGTACGCACGCTGCGCCAGGGCCTGGCGATGCTGCGTGAACAGGCGGCCCGCACGCCGAAGGGCCAGTGGGTCCGGGTGGTGGGGGGATGGTCGGCCGAGCAGTTCGCCGAACGGCGGCTGCCGACCGTCGCCGAGTTGAATGCCGCCGCGCCGGACACACCGGTGTTCGTTCTGCACCTGTACCAGTCGGCGGTGCTCAACCGGGCGGCGCTCAAGGCCGCCGGATACACCAGGGACACCCCTGATCCGAAGGGCGGCCAGATCGTACGGGGCCGGGACGGTGAGCCCACGGGCATGCTGCTGGCAGCCCCGAGTGCTCTGATCCTCTACTCGACTCTGGCCAAGGCCCCGGTGCTGGAGGGCGAGGACAAGAGGACCTCCACCCGTCACTTCCTGCGGGAACTGAACAGGTTCGGGCTCACGTCGGCGATCGACGCAGCGGGGGGATTCCAGAATTTCCCCGACAACTACAGCACGGTCGTCGAACTGGCCGAGGCCGGCGAGTTGTCACTGCGCATCGCGTATCATCTTTTCCCGCAGACCGCAGGCCAAGAACTCGACGACCTCGCCCGCTGGATCGAAATGGCACGATCCGAGGACGGGGACGAATGGCTCCGCCTCAATGGTGCGGGGGAGAATCTCACCTGGGCGGCAGCAGATTTCGAGAACTTTGCCCAGCCGCGCCCGGAACTTGCTCCCGGCTATGAGATGGAATTCGAGAAGGCCGTACGTCTGCTCATGGAGAACGGCTGGGGATTCCGGCTGCACGCCACCTACGACGACACCATCCGACGCGATCTCGCGGTATTCGAGAAGCTGGCCGCGGAAGGACTCTTCCCGGCCGGAAACCGGTGGCTGTTCGACCATGCGGAAACCGTCTCCGCGGACAGCCTCGACCGCATCGCCGCCCTCGGCGGCGCCATGTCCGTGCAGAATCGCCTGTCCTTCCAGGGCGAGGCGTTCGTACGCCGCTACGGCCCCGGCGCCGCAGCGGACGCCCCTCCGATCCGGGCCATGCTGGAGCGCGGTCTGACCGTCGGCGGCGGCACCGACGCCACCCGGGTCTCGACCTACAACCCGTGGATCGCCCTGCACTGGCTGATCACCGGCCGCACTGTAGGCGACCTGGTCATGCGCCCGCCGCACAACCGCGTCGACCGGCAGACGGCGCTGTCGATGTTCACCGAAGCAGGGGCCCGGCTGACCGGCGAGGAGGACGTCAAGGGCGTCCTGCGCCCGGGCTTCCTCGGCGACCTCGCGGTCCTGTCCGAGGACTACTTCGCGGTGCCCGAGCCGGACATCGTGCACATCGAGTCCCTGCTGACGGTCGTCGGCGGCCGCATCGTCTACGCCGCCGCCGAGTACGAGGGCCTCGACGAGGAACTGCCGCCGGTCAGCCCCGGGTGGAGCCCGGTCGCGCACTTCGGCGGCTACCAGGCCACGCCCGGTACCGGCTCGTCGGGCGCCCGCCAGGCCGAGTTGCTCGGTCAGGCCGTCGCGGAGTCGGAGCAGCACCGACAGTGGCGCGCCCGACGAGGTCTGGCCCCGGATACCGAGAGCACGGTCTTCGACCCCTGCTTCTCGCTCTGATCTTCCGGGAGAGGCCCGGTCACGAGCCGCCCCTCCCGGGACACCACCCCCACCTCTCGCCGTCGAACGGACGGCTTCGCTCAGCAGCGGACGCCTGTCCGCGATCACATCACTCATGGAAAGGCCCTCTCGTGGTCAACATCTCCGAAGTCACCGCCGCCCCCGGTCCCGACCTGCTGACCCCCGACAACTGCGCCGTGCTGTTCGTGGACCACCAGCCGCAGATGTTCTTCGGCACCGGCAGCGGCGACCGCACCGCCATCATCAACTCGACCGTGGGCCTGGCCAAGGCGGCCAAGGTGTTCGACGTTCCGGTGGTCCTGAGCACCGTGGCCGCCGAGTCCTTCTCGGGTCCGATCATGCCGCAGCTGGCCGATGTCTTCCCCGGCCAGAAGATCATCGACCGCACCACGATGAACGCCTGGGAGGACAGCAACTTCGTCGAAGCCGTCAAGGCGACGGGCCGCAAGAAGCTCGTCATTGCCGGGCTGTGGACCGAGGTCTGCGTCGTACTGCCCACTCTGTCCGCCATCTCCCAGGGCTACGAGGTCTACGTCGTCACGGACGCGTCCGGCGGCGTCAGCCCGCAGGCGCACGAGCACGCCGTCCAGCGCATGGTCCAGGGCGGCGCGATTCCGGTGACCTGGGTGCAGGTGCTCCTTGAGCTCCAGCGCGACTGGGCGCGGACGGAGTCGTACGTCCCCGTCACAGAGGTGGTGAAGGAGCACGGCGGGGCCTACGGCCTGGGCCTGGTCTACGCGCAGGCCGTCATCGGCGCCCACGCGGCCGGCTGACCCCTTCACCTGAGCATCGACGGAACGTCAGGAACAGGCAGGAACGAATGGACACCGGACTGTTGGTCCTCCGGCTCGTGGCGGGGCTCCTCATCGCCGGGCACGGAGTGCAGAAAGTCAGTTTCCGCCTCGGCGGCAACGGCTTGGCGGGCGGAACCGAGGAGTTCCGTCACGACGGCTTCCGCGGCGGCAGGCTCACCGCGCTTGCCGCGGGCGGCAGCCAGATCGGCGCCGGCCTGTTCCTGGCGGCCGGTCTGCTCACTCCCGCGGCGGCGATGGCCGCCATGGGAGTGATGACGGTGGCCGGCACCGTCAAATGGCACAACGGGCTCTGGGTCCAGAACGACGGCTACGAGTACCCCATGGTCCTCGTCGTGGCCTCCGCGGTCCTGGCCCTCACCGGACCCGGCCGCTGGTCGGCCGACCACGCCCTCGGGCTGACCCCCTGGCCCCTGTGGGTCTCGGTCGTGGCCATCGTGGTCGGCCCGGTGAGCGGACTGCTCACCCGTGTGCTGCTGCATCGTCCCTCAGTCAAGGAAGGAACAACTCAGTATGCGCAAGCTGCTGACTGACGCGGCCCGCACGCTGGCTCCGCCCAAGGGGGACAGGCACGGCCCGTTGCCGCCGCTCATGCTGATACTGACGGTGGCGACCGGCCTGGTCGACGCCGTCAGCTATCTGGGGCTCGGGCACGTCTTCGTCGCCAACATGACCGGCAACGTGGTATTCCTCGGGTTCGCCCTGGCAGGTGCCGACGGCCTGTCCGTGCTCGCCTCCATCGTGTCGATGGCCGCGTTCCTCGTCGGCGCGCTGGCGGGAGGCCGGTTCGGCACCCGGTTCGCGGAGCACCGCGGGCGGCTGCTGGCCTTCGCCACGGCGCTTCAGGCGTTGCTCGTCGCCGGGGCGGTCATCACGGCCATGGTCTCGCACGGCAGCGTGACCACCGAGGTCCGTTACGCCCTGATCGTGCTCCTCGGGCTCGCCATGGGGCTGCAGAACGCGGTCGCCAGACGCCTCGGGGTCCCGGACCTGACCACGACCGTGCTGACCCTGACCCTGACGGGACTGGCTGCGGACTCCACCTCGGCGGGCGGGGCCGCACCCCGGCCCGGCCGGCGGATCCTGTCCGTACTGGCCATATTCCTCGGAGCCCTCGCCGGCGCCGTGCTTCTGGAACACACCGGACTCGTCCTGGTCCTGGTCCTGACGTTGGTGCTGCTCGTGGTGACGTCCGCGGCTGCCCACCGCCTCTCGGCCTCCGACGCCCCCTGGGTCAAGCCGCAGGCGTGAACTCGGTGCCGGCCCCGCAGGGAGGGGCCGGCACCCTCGGGCAGTGAGCTGCGGGACCACAGACGCTGCACTCTCGGCCGACGGGCACCCGCGACCGTCTTCGCGGCCACCCTCGGCCAGGCCCGCACGGCACCCGGGACACCGCCGGAAGCAAGGTGTCCGTGCCCCATACCGGTAGGGACCGACGTGAACACCGCACTGTCACCGAAAGACTTCCCGGAGTCCGATTCAGCCTGGGCCCCGCTCGCGGCGCGTGTCTTCCGGGCGCTGTGGATCGCACAACTGGTCTCCAACATCGGCAGTTGGATGCAGACCGTGGGCGCCCAGTGGCTGCTGATCGGCCACGACGCCGCCCTGGTGACGCTCGTGCAGACCGCGTCCAGTCTCCCCGTCGTGCTGCTGGCTCTGCCTTCTGGCGTGCTGGCCGACCGTTTCGACCGTCGTACGGTGCTGCTGGCCGCTCAGTTCGCCATGCTCGCCGCCTCCACCACGCTGTCGGTGCTGGCGTTCGCGGACGCGCTCACTCCGGCTTTGCTGCTCGGTCTCACCTTCCTGCTGGGATGCGGCACCGCCCTGATGGGCCCGGCCTGGCAGGCCATCCAGCCGGAACTCGTGGAACGCCGCCAGTTGGGACAGGCGGCCGCGCTCGGCGCCGTGAACATGAACCTCGCTCGCGCCCTCGGCCCGGCACTCGGGGGAGCGGTGGTCGCGGCAGCGGGCGCGGGCTGGGTCTTCGCCTTCAACGCCCTCTCCTACCTCGGCACCGCGGCCGTTCTCGCACTGTGGAGACGGCCCGGGGCACAACCGCCGACTGCGCAGGGCGAGAAGCTCCTGACGGCTCTGCACGCCGGCCGCCGCTACGTGTGGAACGCGCCCGGCGTCCGCCGAGTCCTGCTGCGCACGGTGCTGTTCATCCCCGGCGGCGCCGCGCTGTGGTCGCTGCTTCCACTGGTCGCCAGCCGCTCCCTCGGCCTGGGCTCGGGCGGGTACGGGGTGCTGCTCGGTGCGGTCGGAGCCGGTGCTGTGAGCGGGGCCTTCGCACTGCCCGCGATCCGCCGCGCTCTGGGCGTCAACGGCACTCTGGCCGCAGGGGCCCTCGTCTTCGCCGGAGTGCTGGCGGTACTGGCCACGGTCCGGGTCCCATGGCTCGCGGCGGTCGTGCTGCTGCCCGCCGGACTGGCCTGGATCGGCGTGCTGTCCACCCTCAACGCGGCCGTCCAGGCACGGCTGCCCGGCTGGGTCAGGGCCCGGGGACTCGCCGTCTATCTCCTGGTCTTCCAGGGCGGGCAGGCGCTGGCGGCACCCCTGTGGGGTGCGCTGGCCGACGGGCCGGGGCTGACCGTCTCCCTTCTGACCGGCAGTGGTCTGCTGCTGCTCGGCGCGGTGAGTGTGCGCCGCTGGCCGCTGCACGGCACGGACGGCATCGACCCGTCCCCGTCAGACCACTGGCCCGTTCCGCCCCTGGTGTTCGAACCCGGACCGGCCGACGGCCCCGTGCTGGTCTCCGTCGTGTACCGGATCGCGGCCGCCAACAGGGCCGCCTTCATCGAGTGCATGGACCATGTGGCCCGTTCACGCCGGCGCACGGGAGCCCTCACCTGGGGCCTCTACCAGGACGGCAGCGATCCGGGCCGGTTCGTCGAGAACTACCTGGTCGCGTCCTGGTCGGAGCATCTCGCCCAGCACCACAGCCGGCTCACGGCCACCGACCGCCGTCACGAGGAGAGGGCCCGCCGACTGCTCGTCGAGGGCACCGCACCGGAGGTGACCCATGCCGTCCAACGCCGCCGCGGGACCCGTGGTGCCCGAGACGGGCGACGCGATGACCACCCCGGGGCGTCGATGCCCACCGGGAGAACGGCCAGGATCGGGCACGTCCGAATCAGCCCACGCCGAAGCCTGCCACTCACTGGGCGACATGCCATAGGCGGCCCGGAAGACCCGGCTGAAGTGTGACGCGCTGGCGAAACCCCAACGGTGCGCCACGGCGGCCACGGCGAGCCTGCGATCCGGTGCCCGGCCGAGTTCGTACCGGCAGGCCTCGAGCCGGCGCAGCCGTATCAACTGACTCACTGTCGTGCCCTCGCTCTGGAAGAGCTTGTGCAGATAGCGGACGGAGATGTGGTGGGCGAGCGCGATCGACTCCGGCGACAGATCCGGATCAGTCAGATGCAGTTCGATGAAGGTCCGGATGCGTGAAAGCGTCTGCGCACCGACGCCTGAGGCGTCGGCCTGCTCCCCCTCGACGAACCCCGTGACGAGTGCGGCGAGGAGATCCACGGCGTTGCGGGCGAGCCGGTCGCCGGTGTGCGACTGGTGGAACGCTGTCTCGGAGGCGAGCGCGGACAGGAAGTTCGACACCAGTGCCCCCACACCCTGTCCGCAGCGCAGGGGCACCCCCATGACCCGGCGCAGGTCGGACTCGGCGACCTCCAGGCGGCGTCGCGGCACACGGAAGACCGTCATCCGGAACGGGGCGCCGAAGCGAGGGGAGTCACGCAGACCCGCACCGCAGAAGACGATGTCGCCCGGTTCCAGGAAGACTTCGCTTCCGTCGTGGGGGAACGCGACCGGACCGTGGACATGCAGGGCGACGTACAGGACTTTCTCATCGCCGGCGTCCGACAGCCATGGCAGGTCGGGGGCGCGTTCCTCGTCGGAACGCAGGACGGAGGTCCGCAGAGAGCCGAGACCGTCCGTGCCGGTCACTTTTCGACGATGCCCGTGCGGTCCGGTACTCCGGCGGCCGGTTTCCCCACGGGGCGCGGACCTTCGCGGCGCCGTCCTTTGCGCTGCGCGTGACATCGGCGCAGAACTCGTGGACAGCATCTCACCGCGCCGCCTCGCGGTGGAGTCGAGGCCAGGGCCGCCGTTCTCCGTGAAGGAACCAAAGATTGCTGACATGCCTGCAAGCGTGACTTTGTGCAAGAGCAGACGCATCAGTCGGCCGACTGGTCTGCGCTCTTTGCCCGGCGGGCCTGGCCGCCTCTCAGTTCAGCAGCCTGCGCAGGAAAGCAGCGCCCTGCCGTACGGCCGCCCGCGTCGGCAGGCTGTCGCGCAATGCCGTCAGGGACACGAAGTCGTGGACCGTGCCCAGGAAACGGGCCGCGGTCACCGCCACGCCGGCACGACGAAGCCGATCCGCGTACTGTTCCCCCTCGTCCCGCGTCACGTCCGCCTCCGCCGTGATCACCAGCGTCGGCGGCAGCCCCGCAAGCTTCGCGAGGCTCGCGCGCAACGGAGACGCGGTCGGTTCGTCCTGCTGCCGGGGATCAGCGGTGTACTGCTGCCAGTACTGGCGCACGGCCTGCCGGGTGAGCAGGTACCCAGTGGCGAACCGCCGCTGGGAGGGGCTGTCGCAATGCGCGTCGGT
Organism: Streptomyces sp. NPDC037301; assembly: GCF_055602785.1. NCBI lineage: Bacteria > Bacillati > Actinomycetota > Actinomycetes > Kitasatosporales > Streptomycetaceae > Streptomyces > Streptomyces sp. NPDC037301. The sequence continues at coordinate 95,393 of NZ_JBVJWD010000015.1, read as the reverse complement.
GATCGGGTAGTACAGCAGCTGGGCACGAATCCTCGGGCCGCCGCACGACTTCGCCATCATGGTGAGCGCCGTGGCCATGGTGGCGCCGGCGCAGTCCCCGGCGGCCACCAATCGGTCCTGCCGGACCACCCAGGTCATCAGGGCGTAGCACTCCTCGATGGCCACGGGATAGCGGGCCTCGGGAGTGCGGCTGTACTCGGGGACGACAGCGGCCACGCCCGCGCTGAGCACGAGCTCGCTGATGAGCCGTGCGTGGGTCTGCGCGTCTCCCGGCATCCACCGGCCCCCGTGGACGTAGAACATGGTGGGAAGCGGTCCTCTTACGCGGGCTGGTCTGAAGACCCAGAAGCCCACCAGCCCGGACGGTCCCACGGGCGCCACCTGGAAGGTGGCGTCCACCTCGAAGTCCTCGACCCGGTGGACCTGGGACTCCCTCAGCGCCTGCCGGCCGTCGACCGGACCCAGCTCGTGCAGAAGCGGCGGGGCCGAGGACGCGTCGACGAGCCGTTGCACCAGCGGATCGAGAACCACTGAGGACGGGCACTTTCCGTCCCTGTCCTCCCCGGAGTCCCACTCCATCCGGTACACCTTTCGCTCGGCCCTCTGGGCTCCGGTTCGTCGCTCAGCGGCCAAAGGAGGATGAACGCTGGTACACCTGCCTGTCGGCCCCTGACGCCACGTCTGCTGCTTCGCGCACGTCACCCGTCGTGCAGCAGAATGTCGCGGAGTTGGTGGCGGCTGCTGATGCCGAGCTTGGGATAGACGTTGTAGAGGTGCGAGCCCACGGTACGCGGCGAGAGGAACAGCCGTTCGCCGATCTCCCGATTCGACAGGCCGTTCGCCGCCAGCCGCGCGATCTGCTGTTGCTGGGCGGTCAACTCGGCCAACCGGTCCGCCGACGCGGGAGCGTGGGCGACCCCGCTCGCGCGCAGCTCGCTGCGGGCCGAGGCGGCAAGATGCCTGGCGCCCAGCCGGGTGGCGACTTCCAGAACCGCGGTCAGCTGTGTGCGCGCTTCCAGGGGCCTTCTGCGCCTGCGCAGCCAGATCGCATAGTGCAAACGAGCCTGGGCCCGTTCCAGGGCCACTTGTCCGCCTCCGGGTTGACCAGGGCCAGCCGGTAGTGGTGCTCGGGGTCGGCATCGTCATCGACGAGGGCCGCCGCATGGTGCATGAGCAGTGTCATCCGTGTCGTCGGCCGGGGGCCCTGGCGTTCTCGCACTTCCATGAGGATGCGCGCCGCCTCCTGCTGCCGGCCGACGCGCTGGGCGGCGGCGGCCAGTTCGCTGATGCAGCGGGGAGAAAGGAAGGGATCAAGGGGCGAGCCGTCGTCCCCGAACAGAGCGCGCAAGTGCCGGAAGGCGCTGTCCCCGTCACCGAGGGCCATCGCGGTCAGACCGCATGCCCGCAGCATCCGGGCATGTGTGGCCCGGTTCTCGTCCAGGCTGACGGAGCGCCAGTTCGGGCCGATGAACTGCATGCCCGATACGCTCTCGCCGAGAAGTGCGCGCAGGGTCGCTCCTAGCGCTTCGAGGTCCATCTCCACGCGAGTCCACCGGTGGACGACAGCGTGAGTGAGGCCCTCCTCGATCAGGGTCCCGGCTTCCGCCCAGCGCCCGATACTCAAGAGTGTGTCCACCTGGGCCGCGAGGGTCCACGCGCGCGGGCCCAGGGCTTCTTGCCGGCGAAGCAGCCCGTCTGCCTGCCGGAACTGCTCCGCGCACAGGTCCGGCACGTCGGCGTAGTAGGCGACCGAGGCGGTCGCCATCAGCCGGATCAGCCGGCCCCGACCGTCGGGGGCGCTGAGACGCGGGATCGTCAACCTTTGCAACGCGCTGTCGGCGTGGGCCGCCGGATCGATTCCGGTCGACACGAGTGCCTCCAGTGCCGCAAGGACGTCAGGCCCGGCGAGCTCGGGGAAGAACCGGGCCTCCTGTCCGCACCGGTCCTTCTCCGTTCGTGCGGCCCGTACCGCCTGATCGAGCAATCGTGGCAGCTGCTGCCGATGCTCGGGGAGTCCGGACTGGAAGGCGATCCGCGGGCGGGGTGACGAGCAGGGCGGCCGGTGTGACAGCCGTGGCGCCAGTAATCGCTGGATTGGTGTACGCCAGCGTCGACCAAGCGCTGTCTCCCGGGCTGAGCGTCACGGCCTGTTCCTGCTGATCGGTGGCTCGCTCGGGGTCCGGGGTGACGGCCTCACCGGCGCCGTTGACGAACGCTACGCCCGGGAAGCCGTACAGCGTGCAGGTGCGGCGGGATCTGTTGGTCAAAACGATAGCGAAGCCTGACTGCCCGGCGCCGGGACGGTTGGGGCCGAGGGACGCCCTCACTTCGGAGGTGTGGCAGCGTCTCACCGTCGGTGCGGTCGGCGATGGCGCCGCCGTCCCCGTGCCGCCGGACGCGGTCGGTGTCGGCGTCGGCTCGTTGGAGGGACCGGAGGTGCCGCTGTCGACGGACCCCGGGCCCGTTACGGAACGACGTCGGGGACGTGGAGCCAACCGCAGGCGGGCCCCCGTCCGATGTGTGGCTCGTGCACCCGGTCAGCGCGGCACAACAGGCGAGCGCGACAAGGAGGGTTCTACGGTGCGTCACGTTGCTTCCTCAGGATTCACTGACGCCGCAGGAGGTACTTGTGCTGGCCGGACAGCACAAGTTCGCCACGTTGGTTGTGGATGGTGGCCGCGGTGACTACGACACCGTTGTCGCCCTGTGGCTCCAGGCCGGTGATGGTGAGCGCCGGGTACAGGGTGTCTCCGGAGTGCACTTCGGCCAGGAACGTGCAGGACAGTTCGAGGAAGCTGATGAACACCTCTCCGATGAAGTGGGGGAACAGGGTGGCGCCCGGCGCGGTGAAGGCGAGCACCTGCAGGCCGTGCACCACCGGTGCCGAGTGGCCGTGCCTGCGTGCCCATTCGGCGTCGTAGTGCACCGGGTGGTTGTCCGCGGAGACTGTCTGGAAGGCCGCGGCGTGGGCGTCTGTCAGGGTGCGGCTGGGGGCTCGGAAGACTTCGCCGATGCGTAGGTCCTCGAAGGTTCTGGCCGGGACGACCAGGAATGCGTCGGGGTCGAACGCGGGCGGTGCGGCGGCTGCCGCCTGATGCGTGTCCTGCCGGCCCATCAACTCTGTCCTCTCGTTCGGTGTCGGGTGCTACCGCGTGCGGCGGCCGCTCCGCCCGCTCGTCGTGCGGCGGATCCGATGGCCCAGGGGTCCCGTGCCGCCACACCGGGCAGGTGCGGCGGCACGGGCGCGCGGTCGGCTTATTGGGCGGGGTTGATCCGGGCGGCCAGGAGGTTGGGGTCGTTGTTGGTGAAGTAGGCGCCGCTGGCGATGTAGGCCGTGTTGCCGCGTACGGCGAGCGAGGTCGGGTTCTCCAGCCCGTCGGCGCCGGTCAGCACGACGGTGTGGCTGCCGCCCGGCCTGACCAGGGCCACCTCGTTGTCCGCGTTGATCGCGGCCAGGAGGGTGTCGCCGCGGCCGGTGAACGCGAAGTCGTCGATGTTGATCAGGCCGGTGGCCCGGGTCTCGACGGGGCCGGCGGTGCCGTACCGGGTGACCGGGATGCGCAGCACGGTGCCCTTGTCCAGGTTGGACACCCAGACCGCCCCGTTGTGGATTTTGATGCCGTTGGCTCCGAGGAATCCGGCGGCGGCCAGTTCGGGGGCGGTGGCCCACCGGGTGGGCGTGCCGCCGGTGACGGGCACCCGCCAGACCGTGCCGAGGACCGAGTCGGCCACGTACAGCCGGCCTTCGTGCCGGTCGAGGGCAAGGCCGTTGGGCAGGCCGTCGGCCGGGAGCGCGGCGATACGCTGCGGGGCGCCGCCGGGGCGCAGGCGCCACAGGCCGGTCAGGTCGCTGCTGCCGGTGGCGTACAGGAAGTACAGGGTCCCGTCGTGGGCACGGACGATTCCGCCGAGGAAGGGCGAGGAGAGAGCCGGGGTGTCGGCGTCGGCCGGAGGCTGGGGCAGGGTGGCGAGGACGTGCACCCGGCCGTCGGGGTGGATGCGGGCCACCTGGCGGCTGAAGGCGAAGGTGACGACGGCGCTGCCGCCAGGCTCCAGGGTGATGTTCTCCGGGCGCTGCCCGGCGACCATGTCCAGGTGTGCCACGAAGCTCACGTCCGGCTTCGGGGCGGCGGTGGCTGCGGTCGTCGGGCCGGCCGCGGTCATGGCGAGGGCCGCCGCCACGGCCGAGGCCAGGAGGCCGGTGCGCGTCCCTGTCAGGAATCTGGGCATGTGGGATCTCTTCTCTTTCTCTCTGATTGCAGGGGGCTGTGGGATTTCGCCGCTGGGGACGCCGGTGCGCCGGGCGCTTGAGACGTCAGTTGCCGCGCGTCGCGGACCTCGTAGAGGGTCAGTCGACGAACCGTTGTCGCAGTTCGCCGATGCCCTGGACGGAGCTGACGAGCTCGTCGCCGGCGGCCAGCCAGCGCTGAGGTGTGCGGCCGAGGCCGACACCGGCTGGGGTGCCGGTGAAGATGACGTCCCCCGGCAGCAGCGGGAGCACCCCGGACAGCTTGGCGACGAGGGCCGGCACGGAGAAGATGAGCTGCCGGGTGCGGCCACGCTGTATCTCCTCACCGTTGACGGCGCAGGTCAGCTCCAGGTCGTCAGGGTCCTCGAACTCGTCCGGGGTCACCAGCCAGGGGCCCGTCGGGGCGAAGCCCGGGTAGGACTTGCCGAGGCTGAACTGGGGGGCTGGGCCGTCCATCTGCAGGGCGCGCTCGGAGATGTCCTGGCCGGCCGTCAGGCCCGCGACGTGGCTCCAGGCATCGGTTTCGGACACCTGGTACGCCTCCCTGCCGACAACCACCACCAGCTCCACCTCCCAGTCGGTGTGGCCGCCCCGTGGCAGCGTCACCTCGGTCACCGGGCCGGTGAGGGCGGTCGCGTACTTGGTGAAGACCGGCGGCATGCCCTCGGGCGTGGTGAATCCGGCCTCGACGACGTGCTCCCGGTAGTTGAGGCCGACGGCGAAGAGTTGGCGGGGGGCCGGTGCGGGCGCACCGAGGTCCGCCGGGTCGAAGGGGACCCCGCCGCCGAGGTCGGCCCGGGCGGCCCAGGCGCGGAACTCGTCCCAGCGGGAGTAGACCGCCTGCGGGTCGGAGGAGAACAGTGCGCCACTGGCTGTGTGGACGTCGGCCGCCCGGCCGTGGGTGATCATGACCAGTCGGCCGGCGAGATTGGCGATGCGCAAGGCGGGCTCCCTGTAGGCTGGAGGGTCGAGTTGCGGGCGGCGGTTCCGCTCCGAAGTGGGCGGGCCGCGCCAGTGCTCAGCTGGTGGGTCGAGTGGCACGTTCGAGTGCGAGCAGCACCGATTGGTACGGACGGCCCGTGACGTGTTGCATGCCGATCTCGCAGGTGCGGTTGGCCGACAGGTACGCGTCGAATGTGCCCGACGTGACCTCGGCGGCCTCGTGCGCCGTCGCCGCCTCGGTCAGCTCCTTGTGCAACAGGCCCCGGTCGCCGGCGAAGCCGCAGCACTCCGCGTAGACGGGCAGGCGGACGTCCTGCGCGACGAACTGCGCGACGGCACGCAGCTGTTCGGCATCGCCCAGGTGCCGCATCGAACACGTGGGGTGTATCACCGCGCTGTCGATCCGGTCGGTCACCTTCAGGTGGGGCAGCAGCTCGGTGGCGGCCCAGACGATCGAGTCGACGACGGTGAGAGCCCGGTGCTTCCGCTCGTTCTCGGGCGTCAGATACGGCGCGATCTCATGCCCGATGCCGAGCGTGCAGGACGACGCGTCGACGACGAGCGGCAGACGTCCGCCGTCGGTCCACTCCCAGGCCCGCTCGACGAAGCGGTTCGCCATGACCGTGTTGCCGTCGTCGTACCCCTTGGAGTGCCAGATGGTCGCGCAGCAGGAACCGGACAGGTCCGGCGGTATCCATACCGGCCGCCCGGCCCGGTGGGAGACCTCGACGATCGCCTCGGGCAGGGACGGCCCGTCCACGCCGTCGGGTCCCGCGAAGATCCGGTTGACGCAGGCCACGTAGTAGACGGCGACGGCGGTCTGCCGGTCCGTTGCGGGCAGCCGCGGACTCGCGGAGGACGGTATGGCGGGAAGCCATTCGGGTACCAGGTCCGGCGAGACAGCCTTCCGCGCTGCCGAGGTGACGCTCCCCAGGACCCGGTCGCTGACATGGTCTGCGATGCCGAGGGCGGTCCGGACCGACGACTCCACGAGGGAGAACCGCTCCGCGACCCGGGCCGCGTTCCGCTCCTCCCGTTCGGTGTGCCGCTGGTGGCGGAAGCGCTTCATCATGGCTCCGGTGTCGATGCCGACCGGGCAGGCTGTTTTGCAGGTGGAGTCGCCGGCACAGGTGTCGACCGCGTCGTAGCCGTAGGACTCCAGCAGGCTGTCCATGACAGCCGAACCGACGGGCTGGCGCATCATCTCGCGCCGCAACACGATCCGCTGACGCGGTGTGGTGGTGAGGTCGCGGCTCGGACAGACGGGCTCACAGAAACCGCACTCGATGCAGGGATCGGCGACCGCCTCGATGGTGGGTATGGTCTTGAGCCCCTGCAGATGGGCTTCGGGATCACGGTTGAGGACCACCCCGGGGGCGAGTACCCCCGCGGGGTCGAGGGTCTGCTTGACCCGCCACATCAACTCGGTCGCGCGGGAGCCCCATTCGGCTTCGAGAAACGGTGTCATGTTCCGGCCGGTGGCGTGCTCCGCCTTGAGCGAGCCGTCGAAACGGCGCACCACCATGGCGCAGAAGTCGTCCATGAAGGCCGCGTAGCGCTGGACCTCCTCAGGGCGGGCGGCGTCGAAAGCGAGCAGGAAGTGCAGGTTGCCGTGCGCCGCGTGACCCGCGACCGCGGCGTCGAAACCATGCCGACGCTGCAGTTCGGACAGGGCCTCGCAGGCTTCTGCCAGCCGCGAGGGCGGCACCGCGAAGTCCTCGGTGATCAATGTCGATCCGGCCGGCCGCGCCTTGCCCACTGCCGTCATGAAGGCCTCGCGGGCATGCCAGTACGTTCTGATCGTGGCCGGGTCCTCGACGAAGCGGTTGGTGACGGACGCCACCGGGGCCACCAGTGCCAGTTTCGCCAGGACAGCGGCGGCGGCCTGCTGGTTGGCCTGGTGCGCCGATTCGTCCGGGGCGCGGAACTCCACCAGCAGAGCGGCGGTCTCCTGGGGCAGGCCGGCCCAGTCCGAGGGAACTTTGTCGACGCTCGCGCAGGCGCGGAGGGTGTTCCCGTCCATCAGCTCGACCGCGCGGGCCCCGGCGCCGTTGAACAGCGGTACCGCCGCCGCGGCCGCGGTGAGGTCGGGGAAGAACAGCAGCGCCGTGTGGGTGAGACGGTCCAGGGAGACCGTCCTGAACACCGTCTCGGCGACGAACCCCAGGGTGCCCTGGGAAGCGACCATCAGTCCGCGCAGGATCTCCACCGCGGTGGAACCGTCCAGGAAGGCGTCGAGACGGTAGCCGTTGGTGTTCTTCAGCTCGTACTTCGCGCGGATCCGGGCGACGAGGTCACTGTCGCTCTCGATATCGGCCTTCAGCGCCAGCAGCCCTGCGTGCAGCTCGGGCTCGGTGGTCCGGAGCATCTCGTCGGCGTCCGGGGCTGCGGTGTCGACCATCGTGCCGGACGGGAGGACAAGGGTGAGGGAGGAAAGCAGACGGTAGGAGTTGCGGGTGACTCCCGCGGTCATGCCCGAGGCGTTGTTGGCGACCACGCCTCCGACGGTGCAGGCGCTGGAACTCGCCGGGTCGGGGCCCATCAGCCGGCCGTACCGGGACAGTGTGATGTTGGCGCGTCCCACGGTCGTACCGGGCCTGATCCTCGCCTCGTTCCCGGCGTCGAGCACCTCGACGCCGGTCCAGTGGCGGCGCACGTCGACCAGGATGTCCTTGCCCTGGGCCTGACCGTTCAGCGAGGTCCCGGCCGCCCGGAAGACGATCTCGCGCCGGTGCTCATGGGCGTACCGCAGCACCGCGGCCACGTCCTCGACGTTCTCGGCGATCACGACCACTTGGGGCACGAAGCGGTAGGGGCTGGCGTCCGAGGCGTACTTCACCAGGTCCGACAGTGTGTGGAGCACTTTTCGGGAGCCCAGTAGGCGGACCAGGTCCTTCCGCAGGGCATCGGGAGTACCGGACGCCCGCTCGTCGGGCACCCGGTCGGTAGCTGGGCCCTGGGTCTGCCGCGGGCGCAGCTTTCCCGGTTCCGGATCGAGCAGTGCCATACGGCTCTCCGTTCCATTGCAAGGTGTTCGGTCGGCAACGCGTGCGGCACTTCGCGAGGTGACGCCGGCCACGAGGAATCGAGGAGGGGGACCGCGGCCGGACGGCCACGGTCGCGGCCCCATGTCCTCTTGCGGAATGTCGCGGGCGTGGCGAGGAATGCGTCCGGTCAGTGGTCGGAGCGGACGGAACGGACCGCCCGCAGGATCAGGCCGGTGACAGGGTCGGGGTCGCTCACGGCGGCTGCGTGCGGGGCGCGGACAGTGACCGTGTGGGCGCGGGCGCGCTCGGCCATCCAGCGCTCGGCGGCCGGCGGGATGTTGCGGTCCTCGGTGGCCACGAGGTACCAGCTGGGGATCCTCTTCCACGCGGCCGCGGTGGCCGGCTCCTGGAGAGCTGCCAGGGTGATCGGACGCTGTCCCGCGGCCATGACCTGGGCGGTCGGTCGGGGGACACCGGCCGCGAACTGCTTGCGGAACAGGTCCTTCTTGATGACCAGTTCCTCCCCCTGTCCGCCGTCGGGCAACGGGTAGTACTGAGTGGCGGTGGCCTGTCCCAGGGTGCTGCCGGGGAACTTTTCGGTGAGCTGGAGCGCGCTCTCCCCGATGTCGGGAACGAAGGCGGCTATGTAGACCAGTGCCTTGACCTGCGGGGCGTCGGCCGCGGCCTGGCTGATGACCGCTCCGCCGTAGGAGTGCCCCACCAGCACGATCGGTCCGGTGACGCTGTCCAGAACGCTGCGAATGTAGGCGGAGTCGCTTGCCAGTCCGCGCAGTGGCAGGGCCGGTGCCATTACACGGTGGCCCTGTCGCTGCAGGCGTTCGACGACCGCGCTCCAGCTGGAGGCGTCGGCGAACGCGCCGTGGATCAGGACGATGGTGGACGCGGCCGGGCGCCCGTGTCGTTCGGCCGGACGGTCGGCCGTCGCGGCCTGCGCGGCCTGCGCGGCCTGCGCGGCCTGCGCGACACCGGTGGTCCCCAGGGCGGCTGCGCCGGCCAGGAGGGACACGGTGACGGTGCGGCGTGAGATCGGTGGGTTCATCGTTCGCTCTCTGCGAAGGGGTGGAGGCGGCCGTGGTGTGACGGCCGGTCGGTCGAACGGGCGCGAGCGGGTGCGCGTGGGGTCAGTCGGAGGTGGCCCGTACGGCTTCCTCGATCAGGTCGGCGACGCGCTCGGGGTGGGCGAGCATCACCAGGTGGGAGGAGTCGACCTCGACGGTGGTCATGCCGGCCCGCTGGTAGCCGTAGCGCTCCACGTCGGGGTTGATGGTGTGGTCGGACGAGGCGACCAGGCCCCAGGACGGCTTGGTCTTCCAGGCCGCGGCCGGGGCCGCGTCGGCGAAGGCCTGCGCGGCCAGCGGGCGCTGGGATACGGCGAGGACGGCGGCGAGCCGCGGGTCGACGTCGGCGGCGAAGATGGCCGGGAACTTGTCGGTCCGGACCGACACGTCGGTGCCGGGCGTGGCGGAGCCCTCGATCGGGAAGGGGGTGTAGACGAGTGCGGCGGCGAGGTCGCTGTCCGGGAAGCGGCCCTGCAGTTCGCCGAGGCTCTCGCCCTTCTCCAAGGCGTAACCGGCCAGGTAGACCAGTGCCTTGACGTTGTCCTCGGTGCCGGCGACCGTGATGACCGCGCCACCGTAGGAGTGGCCCACCAGGATGACCGGACCGGGTATCTGCCGGACGATGGAAGCGACGTAGGCGGCGTCCCCTATCAGGCTGCGGTTGGGCACGGCCGGGGCGACCACGTCAAGGCCGCGGGAGATCAGCCGGGGGATGACCTGGGCGTAGCTGGAGGCGTCGGCGAAGGCGCCGTGCACGAGGACGACGGTCGGCTTGTCGGAACTGGGCATGGGGAAACTCCCTCATCAATGGGGTGGTCGGCTGTCGCGCGGCCTGTCGGCCGGGTCGGGGCTGCCGTGGTGGCCCCTTTGCCGTGAGATGTCGCGGGCCGGCCTCGGGATCGGTTGGTGTGCGGTGTGCACTGACCGGGCGGCCGTGGACTCTGCCGGAGGGTTCCCGTCGGACTCCGCGCGGGAGTCTTGCCGAGCGGGAGATCGCCGACACGTGAGTAACTCTAGGGACTGCCCGGCGGCGTGATTGTCTGTCCGCGTCCTGGCTGTGGCCTGTGCGTGCCCACGTTGTCGGGCGGGCACCGGCTGGGCGGCGTTGCCCTGGCACGGAAGTGGGCCGGGGCCGCAACCGGCCCCGCCCCACGTTCCGCTGCTGTTCCCCGAGTTCGGGATGCGGCGCCCCGTTCAGCCGTTCCAGTCCGCGAGGAAGTCGAGGAGTTCCCGGTTGACGACGTCGGGGCGTTCCTCCTGGCAGAGGTGCCCGCACTGGGCGATGGGCAAGCCGCGGACATCGCGGGCGATCCCCTTCCATACGTCCAGGACGTCGTATGCCTGTCCGACGGCGCTGAAGTCCTCGCCCCACAGGGTCAGTACCGGGCAGTCGATGAGCTGGTCGGCGTCCTCCCGGTCCTGGGCGACGTCCTGGGGCGCCGCGCGGTAGTCCATGCAGGACCCCCGCACAGCGCCGGGCTGCTGATAGGCGCGCACGTAGACCGCGATCTCCTCGGGAGTGAGCATGTCGGGGTTGTACGACCAGTTGCGGTAGAAGTGGGTGAGCCAGATCTCCTCGCGGCCGGCGATCAGCGCCTCGGGAAGGTCGGGTACGCCGAGGAAGGTGAAGAACCAGTAGCCCTGCCGGGCCAGGTTCACGTCGTAGGTATCGGCTATGACCCTGGTGGGAATGTTGTCCATGGCCACGAAACGGTCGATGCGTTCTGGGTGGTCCTTGGCGAACCGGGTGCCGACGCGTGCCCCGCGGTCGTGGCCGACGAGGGCGATCCGCTCGTGCCCGAGATGGTCCATCAGCGCGATCACATCGTTGGCCATGGTCCGCTTGTCGTAACCGGAGGCGGGCTTTTCCGTGTCACCGTAGCCGCGAAGATCCGGCGCGATGACGGTGAACCGCTCGGCCAGTACGGGAATCTGCTTCCGCCAGCCGTACCAGGTCTCGGGGAAACCGTGCAGCAGGTACACCGGCGGGCCCTGTCCCGCGCTCACCCAGTGCTGCTTGATCCCGTTGAGTACGGCGGTGTGATGTGTCATGCCTGTCAGGTCTGCCATGAGTGTCCGCTCGGGTCGGGGGATGGGTATGCCGGGCGGGGCCCGGCCTCTCACTCGGTGGGCCGCAACGCGGCGAGGTGGTGCTCCAGGAAGGCGTTTCGAGGTCGCCCTCGGCGCAGCCGGGAAGACGGTTCGGCCGCCGACGCGACGCACAACGCTGCCTCGAGCGAGCCGTCTGCAGAGAGTTCTTCAAGATCCTCGAACGCTCCGACCGCACCAGCGGAACGAACCTCGACGATCCGCCTCAAGCGGCTTGGCGCGATCTAGCAGCCTCGGGGGCATGGTCGATGGCGCCCTGGGCTCTCAGAGCCTTGTTATGGGCGCGGAACGTTTCGGATGTTTGCCCGGGCGAGCTGGATCATGCGTCCGACGCCTCCGGTGAGGACGGTGCGGCTCGCCGACAGGGCGAAGCCGGTGAGCTGCTCGGAGGTGATCTTCGGCGGGATCGCGAGTGCGTTGGGATCGGTCACCACGTCGACCAGCGCCGGCCCGTCGTGGGCGAAGGCCGCACGCAGGGCGTCACGCACCTCCGTGGGCTTCTCGACCCGGATACCCCGCGCACCGGCGGCCGTGGCGATGGCCGCGAAGTCTGTGTGCGGGTACCCGGTGCCGTACGGCGGCAGCCCGTCCACCATCATCTCCAAGTCGACCATGCCCAGCGAGGAGTTGTTGAAGACCACCACCTTCACAGGCAGCCCGTACTGGACCAGCGTCAGGAAGTCGCCCATGAGCATGGAGAAGCCGCCGTCGCCCGAGAGTGACACCACCTGACGCGTCCGGTCGAGGAACTGCGCACCGATGGCCTGCGGCAGGGCGTTGGCCATCGAACCGTGCACAAAGGAGCCCAGTATGCGGCGGCGGCCGTTCGGCGTCAGGTAGCGGGCGGCCCACACGCAGCACATCCCGGTGTCCACGGTGAACACCGCGTCGTCGGCAGCCTCCTCGTCGAGCACCGCCGCCACGTACTCGGGGTGGATTGGAGTGTGCTTGTCGACGTTTCGGGTGTAGGCGCCGACGGCACCCTCCAAAGCGTGGACGTGCCGGTTCAGCATCCGGTCGAGGAACCGGCGGGACGGCTTCTCCTGCACGGCCGGGATCAGGCACCGCAGCGTCTCGCGGACGTCTCCCCAGACGGCGAAGTCCAACTGGGTGCGTCGGCCCAGACGTTCGGGCTGAACATCGATCTGGACCGTTCTGACGTTGCGGGGCAGGAAGTCCGTGTACGGGAAGTCGGTGCCGAGGAGCAGCAGCAGGTCGCATTCGTGCATGGCCTCGTACGCGGCGCCGTATCCCAGCAGTCCGGACATGCCGACGTCGTACGGGTTGTCGTACTGGATGTGTTCCTTGCCGCGGAGCGCGTGGCCTACCGGGGCCTTGATCTTCTCGGCGAACGCCATCACCTCGGCGTGGGCGCCGGCGACACCCCGGCCGCAGAACACCGTCACCGTCTCGGCGGCGTCCACCAGCTCCGTCAGCCGGGTCAGTTCCTGATCGGCCGGACGGACCGCGGGCCGGTCCAGCGGTATCGCGAGTTCGGCCCCGCCGACCGGAGAGTCCTCGGCGGCGATGTCTCCGGGCAGCGCTACGACGGACACTCCACGCCGGCCGACCGCGTGCTGAATCGCCGTCTGCACCACCCGGGGCATCTGCCGGGGCGAGGAAATCAGTTCCGAGTAGTGACTGCACTCCTCGAACAGCCGGTCAGGATGCGTCTCCTGGAAGTACCCGGTTCCGATCTCGCCGCTGGGGATCTGCGCGGCCAGCGCGAGGACGGGAGCCATCGACCGGTGGGCATCGAACAGGCCGTTGATCAAGTGCAGGTTTCCGGGCCCACAGGAGCCCGCGCACGCCGCCAGTCTGCCGGTGAGCTGCGCTTCGGCGCCGGCGGCGAAGGCCGCGACCTCCTCGTGTCGGACCTGGACCCACTCCAGGGCGTCGTGCCGTCTGACCGCGTCGACAACGGGGTTCAGGCTGTCGCCCACCACCCCGTACATGCGGCGCACTCCGACGCGGGCCAGGAGGTCGACGTACTGCTCGGCAACGGTCTGCTTGGGCATGGGCGCTCCTCGGATGGTCGCTCACGGGGCGGTGGCCAGGGTAATGAGGCGCCGAGCAGACCAGTTGTCCCTCCGTGCACCGTGCGGGGCCCGGCAGTGCACCACGGCCGCGCTCGGCTCCGGGCACAGGGGCGCCGGGCAACCGCCGGTTGGATCGGGCTTGGTGCGACGCCGGTCAACGGCTCACCCGGTCCGCGGGCGGCCTGTGCGGCGAGGCCCGGCCCGATGTCCACCGGCACGCACTGCGTCGTTGCCGGAACGGCTGCCGTCGGGGCGGCGACATTCATGGGGACGTGAGCCGGACCGTAGTGCTTTTACGGGCAATGCTCCGTGCGTTCCTCGACAACTGTGCTGGCCACCGGAATTTAGGGTCGGGCGTAGAAAATCGCTTCTGCAATCATTCTTTGGGGCAACCATGGATCAGCGTCTCAGCACAGTCACGTGCACAGTGACGGCGCACGTCAGCGTCCCGAAGAGCATGCCCGCTCCGTTGTCCGCGGAGCTGCACTACGACATGGCGGACCCCTACGCCATCCGCCTTTCCCTCGGCGCGCCGATGAAGAGACCCGTCGACTGGGTATTCGCTCGCGAGCTGCTGACTGAGGGGCTGCGCCGGCCGACCGGCTCCGGTGACGTGCTGGTCATTCCCCGGCACCGCTGCCATCCGCACTCCCTACGTGTCGTCTTGAGGAACCTCGCCGGCACAGCATCGGTCGAAATGGCGGTTTCGGAGGCTACTGCATTCCTTCGGCAGACCTTCGCACTGGTGCCCGAAGGAGCGGAAGGCCTCCACATGGACCTCGACCGCGCCATCAGCGAGCTCACAGGCAGAAGAGGCTGACGGACCCCCCGGTCGCACCCTGACGGACGCCCAGACACGGGCACTGCGCTACAGCCGTCCACTCAGCTCGTATTCACCCGAGAGGAATTCCGAGTGACCCAGAAGAGCGAAACGACTTCCATACAGTTCGGCATCTTCACCATCGGTGATGTCACCCCTGACCCGACCACGGGCCGTACGCCGACCGAGCGTGAGCGCATCAAGGCCATGGTCGCCATCGCGCTGAAGGCCGAGGAGGTCGGGCTCGACGTCTTCGCGACGGGCGAGCATCACAACCCGCCGTTCGTGCCCTCGTCGCCGACCACGATGCGCGGCTACATCGCGGCGCGGACGGAGCGGCCGCCCGGGCCGCCGGGCGGACCTCGGCGGACGTGACCGTGCTCGAGCTGCGCGACCTCGCCGTGGAGATCGCGCACAACTTCACCAACGGGTTCCCGGGGCGGGCGCTGGGCGCCGCGTTCGACGCGGTGGCGGCAGCCGACGGCCTGATCGTCGTCACGCCGGTGTTCTCCGCGTCGTACAGCGGGGGCTGTTCAAGTCGTTCTTCGACGCGCTGAGCGTGCACGACGAGGGCGCCCTGGCCGGCAAGCCGGTGCTGATCGCCGCGACCGGCGGCACCGCCCGGCACTCCCTCGTCCTGGACCACGCGCTGCGCCCGCTCTTCGTGTACCTGAAGGCCGTCGTCGTTCCGACCGGGGTGTACGCCGCCTCCGAGGACTGGGGCGCCGAAGGGCTCGACGGCCGGATCGCACGGGCCGCGGGCGAACTGGCGGCACTGATGACCGGATTGTCCACGGTCAGGAAGCCGGCCGGCGAGAGCCCCGCCGTGGTGCCCTTCGAGGAACAGCTCGCCGCGCTGAAGCCGTAGACCCGGCCAGCGCTTTCCCCGTCAGGTCACGGGACTGTTCCTCCCTCAACAGCTCCTCAGGTACATGGAAGGAGAATTCGATGAAGACACAGACCAAGCCGCTCCTGTGGGTATGGGAATGGCAGGCCGACGCCGCATGCCGCGGAATGGACAGCTCAGTCTTCTTCTCGCCGACCGGCGAGCGGGGCCATGCACGCCGTCGACGCGAGGAAGCGGCACGCGCCATCTGCCGTCGGTGCCCCGTAAGTGATCACTGCGGCCTCTTCGCCATGACATCCGATCAGAACTTCGGTGTCTGGGGCGGACGAACCGAGGCCGAGCGCCGCTCCGGGACCGACGTCATTCGCCGGCCCGGCACACAGCCCGAGGGGAAGGGACAGGGGTTCATCGGCAGCCCTGATGGTCTGCTTCCAGCGTCCGTTGAACGTCGAAAGGCAGAGCCATCATGAGCACACAACCGCTCCGCGACGAAGGGGGACAACCACCGAACGGCGTCATCACCGTGGATCTCGCGGTCGACTTGGTGATTACTTCCACCGAGGCGGTGCCGATGTCGGCACGCCTCGTCTACGACCCGCAAAGTCCCTTCACCGCGCTCCTTGAGGTGTCCAGCCATGGCGACCGGGAGAACGCCCGGTGGAGCTTTGCGCGAGACCTTCTTCAGACGGGCCTGGACAAGCCCTCCGGGGACGGTGACGTCCGCATCTGGCCACCGTGTCGCTGCAGCAACAGACCCGAAGTGCGGATGCTCCTGCGAGGAACCAGCGGCTCAGCTCTCCTGGACGTACCCAGCGAGCCCCTGCGTGAATGGCTGGTGCGCACGTGGGAGGCCGTCCCTCCGGGCGAGGAAAATGCGCGGATCAACTGGGACGCCATCCTGAGCGCGCTGCTCAGCAGCTGACGATGCTCGCCACGGGGCGACGTGATGCCCCGGTAACAGCCACCTCGTTCGGCGTTTCCAGCAGTACTTCGAGGCAGCCCATTGAGGCCCGCCTCCACTCGGTCCGGACTCCTTCACAGATGGAGACAGTCCGTCGGCGCCATGGCAGCGTCGCACGCTCTGCCCCCACGCAACCCTCACTCCACGCACAATCCCGACACGCCTGAGAGGCACGCAATGACACGACCCGCCGACGCTCCGATCGTTCAGCGAGTGGCCGACAAGCACCGTTACGAGATCCTGGTGGACGGCAAGGTCGCCGGCTTCACCGCCTACCGCGACAGCGCCGACCAGCGCGTCTTCTACCACACCGAAATCGACGACTCCTACGCCGGGCTGGGCCTGGCCTCACAGCTCGTGCAGCAGGCGCTGACCGACGTCCGCGCCTCGGGGCAGCGCATCGTGCCTGTCTGCCCCTACGTCGCGAAGTTCCTCAAAAAGCATGACGAGTTCGACGACATCACCGACCCCGTGACCCGTGAGATCCGGCAGTGGCTGGCCGCCGTGCTGTCACGTTGATCGTTTCCGCTATTGCATGCCCAACAGGTACCGGGCGACGCTGCTGGTCATCTCTGCATGAGATGACTGATATCCCCGATCATCGCTCCTGGTGAGGAAGGGAGAGCAGCGTTCCCGTGGTTGTGCCTGCGTGACGAAAGAAGGTGCACATGTCCACAAGGTCTAACCTCCGCACTTCGCCCCGGTCCATGGGGGCCTCACAAGGCGTGCCAGGCTGGCTGGTCGCGCTCCTGGCCGTCGCGTCCGGGATGACGGTCGCCAATCTCTACTACGCCCAGCCTCTGCTGTCCTCGCTGAGCGGTGTCTTCCACATCAGCACGGCCACGGCCGGGACACTGATCACGCTCACCCAGGTCGGCTACGTCTTCGGCATGATCTTCCTGGTTCCGCTCGGCGACCGGCTGGAGAAGCGCAATCTGGTCACCGTCCTCCTGATGATCACGACCCTCGCCCTCGTGGCAGCCGGCCTCGCCACGAGCTTCCCCATGCTGCTGATCGCGTCGCTGATCAGCGGTGCCACCTCCGTCGTGGCTCAGATCCTGGTGCCCTTCGCGGCGAACCTGGCCCCGGACCATGCCAGGGGCCGCATCGTCGGCCGGGTCATGAGCGGTCTACTCACCGGCATTCTGCTCTCCCGAACCCTGAGCAGCCTGGTCTCCGACATCGCAGGCTGGCGCGTCGTCTTTCTCGGCTCCGCCGCTCTGATGGCCGTGCTCACGGTGGCCCTGCGTGCGGCCCTGCCACAGCACGCACCCACCACATCCATCCCGTACCACCACGTGCTGCGCTCCACCGTCCAGCTGGTGCGCACGCATCCCGTGCTGCTGCGTCGAGGGCTGTACCAGGCGGCGATGTTCAGCGCGTTCAGCGCATTCTGGACCACTGTCTCGTTTGTTCTGACCGGTCCCCGCTTCCACTACTCACCGGTCGGAGTCGGCGTCTTCGCCCTCGTGGGCGCGGCCGGAGCAGCCATCGCTCCGTTCGCCGGGCACTGGGCCGACCGAGGGCTCGTACGTCCCATGACCGGGGCTGCGTTCCTTGTGACCGCGCTGGCTTTTGCTGTCGCGGGTCTGGGCGGGCGCAGTATCGTCCTGATCGCCCTGGCTGCGATCCTGATCGACATGGCTGTGCAGACGACACTCATCCTGGGGCAGCACACCGTTTACCAGCTCGACCCGACCGCCCGCGCCCGCCTCAACAGCGCCTTCATCGCCATGTTCTTCGTCGGCGGTGCGATCGGCTCCCAGCTCGGGGCGATCGTCTACCACGCTGCCGGCTGGGCCGGCCTGACCGGCTTGGGCGCCGTTCTCCCACTGGCCGCTCTTGCCTACTGGGCCTTCGAACGCCAACCGCAGGCGGATTCGAAACTTACCGGTCGACAGGCATGACATGCGCTGCCTGCCGCAGGCGCACACGAACCGCAGTGTGTCCCGCGGCAGTCACGCCGGCTGTGCGCGGTGGGTGCGGCAGCCGGTGCACGCGACGTTCGTTCCGACAGGTCACCTCGTCCCGTTCAGCGTCCCGAGCAGTCCGTAGTCGTGATCAGCGACATTCCGAGGGATTCATGGGACTTTGCGCTTGAAGAACTCTTCCTGCGGACCGGAGCCCGCTTCGCCCGGGTGGAGGCTCGGCGCCGGATGCGGGACTACGTGCGCGGACTGCTCGGCCCGGTGGGCCGCAAGAACAGCTGGTAGCTCGCCGAGTACGCCGGCCACGCCACCCCCGACGGGCTGCAGCACCTGTTGTCCAAGAGCCGCTGGGACGCCGACGGCCCCCGCGACGACCTGCAGGCATACGCAGCCGAACAACTCGGCGAAGCCGACGGTGTGTTGATCGTCGATGACACCGGCTTCGTGAAGAAGGGCACCACCCTCCGCCGGGGTTCGCCGAGCATGTTGCTGTCGACCGGCCTGCAACTTCACTGACTTGGTGGCCACCCTCATCATCGAGCGGGTCGCCGGTGATGTGGCGGACACGGTCGGTTCCCGATACACCCAGGCCTGGGAAGTCTGCGCCTGCGTGGACCGGCACCTCGGGGGTCCGGAGCTCGGACCGGGATATCATCGCTGCTGCTCACAACATGTCCGTCCGGTCCCTCCACAACCTCTTCGAAGCGGAAGGAATCACCGTCAGCCGCCTGATCCAGCGCCGTCGGCTGCGGGAGTGTGCCAGGGGTCTCGCCCGGGGCGACTGCGGTGAGAGGATGGTCTCCGGCGTGGCCCGGCGTTGGGGCTTCACCAATCCGGCCTACTTCAGCCGACTCTTCCGCACTGCCTACGACATGTCTCCGAGCCGTTGGCGCGACACTCGGGGCGGCGCCGCGTCGTCCGAACCCTCAGTTGTGGTGGACGGACCTTTCCCGATTTCCGCCATGCTACGACTGGTCACGAGAAGCGCGATTGGAAACCCGTCGATGACGAAGCACTCGAAGACGGTGGGCCTGACCTGCGGCGAGGCAGCCACGCATGGCGTGTCCACGGAGAGCCGCGACCTCCTGGACCTCCCGCCCGCCCTCGTGCGTCTGCATGCTGACAGAGAGCCTGAGCCCGTGATCGATCTGCTGCCCGACGTGTTCGCCGGCCTTTCCGACGATGAGACCTTCCGGCACCGGCAGGCGATACCGAAGGGCGGAGTCACCGGTCGGCATGGGCCGAGGCCGGCTTCGGCAGGCGAGTGCGGACAGGAAGGGGCATAAGTGGCGGGGTCAGGCGGTTCGCTGTCCCGTAGCGGTCTACGCGGCCGGGAGGTCGAGCTCGAAGAGCTTCAGGCACTGATCGCCTCGGTGGCCCGCGCCGGAAGCGGCGGGTTGGCGCTGATCCAGGGGGAACCGGGCATCGGCAAATCCACGCTGCTCGGCGAGGCCGTCGCCAGGGCCAGGACAGCGGGATTCTCGGCCGGCCTCGGCAGGGCCGATGAGCTGCATCACATCGTGCCGCTCTCCTCGTTGGCGGCCTGCATCCTGCACGGCGATCAGCCGCTGCTGTCCGGCGATGCCTTTGTCGATCTCGCGCGCAATCATGATCAGCGGATCTGGCTGGTGGAGCGCCTGGCGGAGGCGATCGAAGCCAGAGCCGGCAGCGAGCCGGTGCTGATCGCCCTGGACGATGTGCAGTGGGCCGATCCGCTGAGCCGGTTTGCCCTCAGGCAGCTTCCGGCACGCTTGCGGACATCGCCGGTTCTGTGGATGCTGACCGGGCGGCAGGAGCCCGCCGGCCCAGCGGATGAGGTCGTTGCAGCCGCGGCCGGCAACCTCCCGGTGGTCACGGTGCCGTTGGGGCCACTGTCCGGCGCGGCCATCGGCCAACTGGCCGGCGACACACTGGGTGCAGCGGTTGACGAGCAGGTACGGGACTTGCTCGACGGGGCTGGCGGGAACCCGTTTCTGGCGGTCGAGATGCTCGCGGGACTGCGGACCGCCGAGGCCTCGGGTGAGCTGGTGCCCCCAGGGCTCGTGGTGGGTGTGCGCGGCAGAATCAGGTCCCTGCAGCCCAGCACACTGCGCTTCCTTCAGATGGGAGCGGTGCTGGGACGCAGGTTCGTCTTCCACGACGCCGCCGCGCTCTGTGGCCAACCGACTACCACGTTGATCGCGGCGCTCGAGGAAGCCGTACGCGCCGGGCTCCTGGACGACGACGGTGATCATCTGGCCTTCCGGCATGATCTGCTGCGTCAGGCGGTCTACGTCGACATCCCGCCGTCAGCCAGGAAGGCTCTGCACCGAGAGGCTGCCCACCGCCTTGTCTCCGCGGGCCACCAGCCGATCGACGCGGTGCCGCACATCCTCAGGGGAGCTCTGCGTGGAGACGAGGAAGCCGTAGCGCTGTTGCGGCGAGCCGCTGACGACGTACTGCCCGTCACGCCGGGCCTCGCGGCCGACCTGATGACGCACGCCCTGGAACTGGTGCCATCAGCACGGCCGTTGAGGTTCGTAGTGGGCGAGCAGACGATCCTGTGCTTGACACGGGCCGGCAGGAACCGAGAGGCGCTGTCGGCCGGCGACCGGCTACTGGCAGGCCGACCACCGCTGGAGGTGTTCAGTCGGCTGCAGGCCGCCCTCGGCGGGACGCTGTGGAACATGGATCTCGCCGGCGAATTGCGCCGCCGGGCCGAAACTGCCCTCGCCATGGAGGGCGCCGCCCCGGAGATCGGGGCGAGGCTGGCCTCCCTGCGCGCACTGGCCTTGTCCCGGGACCGTGATCTCGTCGCGGCGCGTGAGGCCGGCGAGACCGCGCTGCGTGCCGCCACCGCGATCGGTGACCGGGAGGCGCACGTCCTGGCCCTGTCCGGGCTCGGCGAGATCGCGCAGAATGCGGGTGAGAACGCCGTCGCGCTGGAGCGCTTTGCCGCGCTCAGCGCCGTCGATTCTGCTTTCCTGCCCGAAGAGATCGTCGCGCACCTGCACATGGACGACTTCGAGTCCAGCGAACGACTGCTCTTGCAAGCAGCGGACAATGCCGGGTCGATGCGTCAGGCGATGATGCTGTGGGCGCAGGGACAGCACGATCTGGGGCTCGGACGGCTCGACGACGCCGACGCCGACTTCGCGACAATGGAGCGCCTGGAAGACGACGTACAGGTATCCGTCCAGCAGGTGAACGCTCGCGTGATCCGCTCCCGGATCGCCCTTCTGCGCGGCGATCGGGGAGCGGCGCGGGGGCACCTGGCCGCAGCGCAGGAAAGACTGGCGGTCAAACCGAACCCGGGCAACACGGCCGCGGTGCGCTTCCTGGAAGCGGTCCATGCCGAGGCCGACGGGGACATCGGCCTTGCCATCGACAAGATTCGGCAAGTACAGCAGGAAGGTTCCTTCATGCGCTGGCGGCTGTTGCGCAACTGGGTCGATTCGGCGATACGCATGGCCCTGCGAGGCACGGACCACGAGCTCGCCGGGGACCTGGCCGCACAGGCCGAAGCCCACGCCGAACGCAACCCGACCGTACCCACCGCCACGGGCATCGCGGCGCAGGCCCTCGGGCTCGTGAAATACGATCTAGCCCTGCTGGAGCGCGCCGTAGCACTGCTCAAGGCAAGCCCTCGCCCGCTGGTCCGGGCCGCCGCCTACGCCGATCTCGGACAAGCACTCCTGGCAGCAGGCCGGAAACCTCAGGCAGTGGCCGCGCTGACTCATGCCCGTGGCATGTTCGCCGAGTCGGGCGCCCACGCCGCAGCGGCACGCGTACAGCGTGATCTTGATGGCGCAGGGGGCGGCAGCCGCAGGGCAGCAACCACGCAGCGCCCCGTCCGGGGATGGGGGGCCCTCACAGCCTCGGAGAAGAAGATCGCGCGCCTTGTCGCCGAGGGCCACACCAACCGGTCGGCCGCCGACCTGCTCGTCGTCTCCCCGCACACGGTCAACACTCATCTGACCTCTGTCTTCCGCAAGTTGTCGGTCAACTCCCGTGTTCAACTTGCGAACCTGGTCATGGCCTTGCCCGACAGCTGAGCGGACCGGTTGGTACGTTCACGCGATGTCCTGCCACACCTGAATGCGCTTGGCTGGGGGGCACCCCCACACTCAGTCGGAGGTCACCGGCATGCACAAACGCACCCCCGTACCGCCGACCATCGTGCTTGTGCATGGGGCGTTCACCGATGCCTCGTCCTGGGCGGGGGTCATCAGCCTTCTTCACGCCGCCGGATTCACCGTGCGCGCTCCGGCGAACCCGCTGCGCGGCCTGGCGCAGGACGCCGCCTACATCAGGAGCGTGGTGCGCGACATCGACGTTCCCGTCGTGCTGGTCGGCCACGACTACGGTGGCGCGGTCATCACACACGCCGCTACCGACGCCGACAACGTCGTGGCCTTATGCTACGTCGCGGCGTTCGGCCTCGACGCGGGCGAGTGCGTCCTGGACATCACGAACCGCTTTGCCCCCGTGCTGGTGGCCGATGCGACCTTCACCGCGGCCCTCCCCACCCAGATTCCCCGCGGCCCGGAAAGCGAGCTCTACATCCGTAAGGAACGGTTCCCGCAGGTGTACGCCGCCGACCTGCCGCCCAGCGTCAACGATGTGCTGTCCGTGGCGCAACGCCCGATCGCCTGCAACGCGCTGACCAGTAGATCGGGCCCGCCGGCATGGGCCTCCACGCCGTCCTGGTACGCCATCGCGACCGCCGACCGGATGCTCAACCCCACCGCTCAGCGCTTCATGGCACAACGCATGGCGGCCATCGAATACGTGCTGGACGGTTCGCACGCCGTTGTGCTGTCGCAGCCCGCCGCCGTCGTGGCGATGATCCAGGAAGCCGCCGAACAGGGCAATGGTCACGGCGACGGGCTGCGACAAGCCTTCTGAGCAGGTGAAAGAGGTGATCACACGTCTTCGTGTACACGGGGCCGCCGCCCGTTCCTGGGGAAGCCGATCTTCCGAATGCCTCACGCAATCGGCCGCCCAGGGCCCTATAACATGCGTTCGAACGGAAGATACCGGTATGGGCCGTCTTGACGGCACCCCGGAGTCCGCTCACCCTCCCGACATCGGCCCCGGCCACAGACATCACTCGGTAAAGGCGCCAGCATGATCTCACCGGCCAGACCGCCGGCGCGGCGGATCGCCGCCCTCTTGACCGCAACCCTCGCCCTGGTACTGGCTGCCACCGGGTGCGGTGCCGGAACCGGTAGTGGGTCCGCCACCGGCAAGGTCGTCTCCATCACGGCACTCGACTATTACACCGACGAAGCCGAACACACCCAATGGGGCGAGGTGCTCACCGCCTGCGGCAAGACCGCCGGCGTAAGGGTCGAGCACACAAGCGTTCCGGGGGCGTCACTCATCCCCAAGGTCTTGCAGCAGGCTTCTTCGCGGACCCTCCCCGACCTGTTGATGCTGGACAACCCCGATATGCAGCAGATCGCACAGACCGGCGCGCTGACCCCGCTGGACCAGTACGGCATCGACTCCAGCGGCTTCGCCAAGGGCATCCTGTCGGCGGGCACCTACAAGGGAAAGGTGTACGGACTGGCGCCTGACGTCAGCACGGTCGCTCTCTTCTACAACAAGGACATGCTCTCCAAGGCCGGTGTCTCCGTGCCGAGGACCTGGGGCGAGCTGAAGGCAGCGGCGGCCAAGCTGACCCGCCCGGGGCGCTACGGCATGGCGGTCGACGCAAACGCCACTTTTGAGGGTAGCTGGCAGTTCCTCCCGTTTCTGTGGTCCAACGGCGGGGACGAGAAGCAGTTGGACACCCCGCAGGCCGCGCAGGCACTTCAGCTGTGGGTCGACCTGGTGAAGAGCGGATCCATGTCGAAGTCGGTATTGAACTGGACACAGGCCGACGTCCACGATCAGTTCGTCGCCGGCAAGACAGCCATGATGATCAACGGCCCCTGGCGAATCCCTGCCCTGAACAAGGACAAGAACCTGCACTGGGGGGTGGCCCCCATCCCCGTCCCCCGGACGGGGCAGACCTCTGTCACACCGCTCGGCGGTGAGGTGTGGACGGTCCCGCAGAGCGCTTCCAAGGCCCGGCAGGAGAAGGCCGCCCAGGTCCTCGCCTGCCTGAACAACTCCCCGAACATGCTCGCCCTGGCCAAGCAGCACTTCACCGTGCCCTCCCGCTCCGCGGTGGCCGCCCAGTATGCAGAGCAGGTCCCTTCGATGGCTGCCTTCACCAAGAGCGTTGAAGCGGCCCGGGCCCGTACCAGCGAACTCGGCGTCAAGTGGCCCAAGGCGGCGACCGGGATATACACCGCGATCCAGTCCGCGCTGACGGGCGAGCAGACACCGGAGGAAGCCCTCAGGTATGCGCAGCAGATCGCGACCGGTAACTGACGCGTCCCCGACCCTCTGGATGAGTACCTGGCAAGACGACGGCGCCGTCGACGCGGGGGCGCCCGCCACCGGGGCGGCGGAGCAGGTCGAGGACGCGCACAGCAGGGACCGGGCCGTGGCCCGGGCACGCTTCTGGGAGCCGCTGACCCAGTGGATGTTCATCGTGCCCGCCGCTGCATACCTGCTGCTGTTCTTCGGCTACCCGATCGTCAAGAACATCGTGATGAGCTTTCAGCAGTACACGACCACGACTTTCTACACCGGTGCCGCGCCGTTCGTGGGGCCGCAGAACTACGCAAAGATCCTGTCGTCGGACCTGTTTTCCAAGGCCCTGTTGAACACGGCCCTGTTCACCGCTGGTTCGATACTGGGGCAGTTCGTGCTCGGTCTGGCCTTCGCCCTGTTCTTCCAGCGGCGCTTCCCGCTCGGCCGCGTTCTGCGATCGCTCCTGTTGCTGCCGTGGCTGTTGCCGCTGGTCGTCTCCGGAACCACGTGGAGGTGGATGCTCGCCCCCGACACGGGAGTCGTCAACGACGCGTTGCGCCACCTCCATCTCTCGTCGTCCGGGATCCCCTGGCTCACCGGCACCTCACAGGCGCTCGTGTCGGTGATCCTCATCAACATCTGGGTCGGAATCCCTTTCAACACCGCGATCCTGTACGGCGGCCTGCAGGACATCCCGACGCACCTGTACGAGTCGGCGAGGCTGGACGGCGCCGGCCCAGTGACGTCGTTCCGCTATGTCACCTGGCCACTGCTGCGGCCCGTGGTGAGCGTCGTGCTGGTGCTGGGCGTGGTCTACACGGTCAAGGTGCTGGACATCATCCTCGTAGTGACGGGCGGAGGACCGGCCAACGCCACAGAGACCATCGCCACCCAATCCTACGAACTGTCCTTTCAGCATTTCGAGTTCGGGCGCGGTGCCGCAATGAGCAACGTACTCATCGTCATCTCGCTCGCCTTCGCCGTCGTCTACCTCCGCGCCAACCGTCGCGCCCGGAACGTCTGAGAGGCGATCCCGTGAAGCGCGCATCCAACCGTGGCTGGCCGGCCACCATCGTCGGGATCGTCCTGCTCGCGCTGATGCTGTTTCCCTGCTACTGGATGGTGAACGCCTCCCTCCAGCCGGCCGGCAACACACTGCAGGGAGGCTGGTTCCCCTTCCATCCGGATTTCAGTGGTTACGCCACCGCACTGCGCGATCAGGGACGCAACCTCGTCACCAGCCTTGTCGTAGCCCTCGGCAGCGTCGCCCTCAGCCTCGGGCTGGCCGCCCCAGCGGCCTACGCGCTGGCCCACTTCCCCATCCGAGGAACCAACCTCGTGCTCTTCGGCATCCTGATCACACAGATGGTGCCGAGCATCGTCGTGGCCAACGCGCTCTACAGCGTCTATAATGACCTGGGACTCCTGAACTCCTACCTCGGGCTGATCCTCGCCGACTCCACCGCCGGGGTCCCCTTCGCGATCATCATCATGCGTTCGTTCATGCAGAGCATTCCCAGGGAGATCATCGATGCCGCGCGAGTGGACGGCGCCGGGAAGCTGCGCACCTTCCGCTCCGTGGTGCTCCCGGTGAGCAGGAACGCATTGATCACTGGGGCCGTCTTCACCTTCCTCTTCACCTGGAGCGACTTCCTCTTCGCTCTCACGCTGACCACCACGGAGACCGTACGGCCGATCACTCTGGGCATCTACCAGTACATCGGTGCTCACACGAACCAGTGGAACGCCATCATGGCCACCGCAGTCATGGCGTCCATCCCCGCCGCCGCACTGCTCGTCGTCGCTCAGCGCTACGTCGCCGCCTGTGCCGGCAGCGGAGCCGTCAAGTAGTGAGGGGCGGTCCCGTCTCCGTCCGGTCCGTAGTCGGCCTGCGGATGGTCATCGCAGGTTTCAGCTGTTGAACCCACCGTCGAGGGACTGAGCTGGGCATCGCCCCTGGCCGCGAGAACTGCCCTCTTTGTCTCAGTCCTGCATCCCGGATCTAGCGGATTCACGCGATGTGCTGCCCCGGGCCCGCTGGCACGGTGTTTCAGAAAGCACACCGGTTGAAGGGCGGAGATCATGTCGTGGGATTCATCGAGACCGGAGCCCGGGCAGCTCTCGGGCACCTCCATACCACGGATTCGGCACCAGCCCACCAAAGACGGACGTACTCGCGTGAAGCCCTGCCCCAAAGAGGAGGGACGGATCTGATGACGCCTGCCGCACTTGTCCAAGGCGACGTAAGTATCCCCGGCAGCCTCCACACCATCGACTCGCCGCCCGTCCACCGCAGACGGGCGTACTGGCGCGAAGCCCTGTCCCGGACGTTCGGCGCCGTGGACATGACCGTTCCCGATGAGGTGTGTTCCGGCACGATCCGTATGACACCGCTCGGCCGGCTCCAGGCAGTCACCGTGGACGGCGACCGCCTGTCCGCCCTGCGAACTCGCCAACTCGTCGCGCAGGGCCACGAAGACGGGTACGTTGTGATCGCACTGCTGGACAGAGGAGTCGCCCGAATCGAGCAGGACGGCCGTGAAGCGCTCATTGGGCCAGGGGACATTTTCGTCTACGACATGGCGCGTCCCCTTCGGCTGAACTTTCCCCAGCCCTTCCGGACGAAGTCCCTCGTCCTGCCGAGAGACGTTCTGGGCCCGAGCGAGTCCGATGTGGCTCACGTCACGGCATCCCCGCTCGGCCCCGACACGCCCCTCGGCGGTCTGCTCTCGCCTTTCCTGGCCGGGCTCGTGGACGGCGCGGGAACCTACCCGCCACGCATCAGCGAGCTGATGGCCCGTAACGTCGTGGACCTGCTCGGCGTGCTGGCCGACGAGCGGCTCGGCCGGACGACCATGGACACGCCCGGCGGGAACCGGGCACTGCTGTTGCGAATCCAGGAGTTCATCGACCGTCACCTCTCGGACCCCGATCTGACCCCGCAGGCCGTCGCCCAAGCCCACCACATATCCCTGCGCTACCTGCACAAGCTGTTCGAGAGCGAAGACGCCACTGTCGGCAGGTGGATCCAACGGCGTCGTCTGGAGGAGTGCGGGCGCGATCTGGCGCGCCGCGCAAACGGCTCCACGATCGCCGCGGTGGCGCACCGATGGGGTTTCACCAGTGCCACCCATTTCAGCCGGGTGTTCCGGGCCGCCTACGGGATGTCCCCCCGTAAATGGCGCGACTCCCAAGGCGTGACACCGCACACCCCGTCCCCCCGCGGGGATCACCGATACCTGAAGCCGGTGCTCGATTCTTTCTCATGCCATATTCCGTGCATTCCGCGACAACATGTAAGCGCTGTGGGATTTTAGGGCTATTCGCAGGAAATTCGCTTCTGCAGCCATTGTTGGGGAATGAAATGATCCAGCCTCTTTCCTCGGTCACGTGCATGGCGACAGTGCACGTCAGCGTCCCGGACGGGCTGCCGGCCCCGCTGCCCGCGGAGCTGCGCTGCGACATGACCGACCCCTACGCCGTCCGACCTTCCCTCGGCGCATCCGCGGCCAGAACCGTGGACCGGGCGTTCGCCCGCTCGCTGCTCGCGGAGGGCCTGCGCCTGCCCACCGGCACCAGGGACGTGATGGTGATTCCCCGGCGCCGTTGCCTTCCGGACTCCGTGCGCATCGTGCTGAAGTCGATCGCCGGCGCGGCGCTGGTCGACATCGCGGCGTCCACAGTCGCCGCGTTCCTGCAGAATG
Source organism: Streptomyces sp. NPDC037301 (assembly GCF_055602785.1). Lineage (NCBI taxonomy): Bacteria > Bacillati > Actinomycetota > Actinomycetes > Kitasatosporales > Streptomycetaceae > Streptomyces > Streptomyces sp. NPDC037301. The sequence goes on along the minus strand of NZ_JBVJWD010000015.1, from coordinate 67,380 downwards.
CCGGGGAAGTGTCCCTTGAGCTCTGGTCTCGGATCCCTGGCTGTGTGTTCGGCGGTGGCGTCATGTGTCCGTGCACATCTCGGCGGATGACCGGCCAAGACCTCCGACGACAGGCTGGCTGTACTGGATCACGGTACTGACCGATGACCAGCGGGAGTCATGACGACGCCGGCCCCGACGGACTCGCGCGTATGCGTGAGCCCCGAAGCCGACGGGTGGACGCTGGTCATCGGACCGTGCGCGATCCATGCGATGGCGAGCGCAGAGACAGGTGCTCCGTCTGAGCGGGTTCGCGAGCGCGATGACCGGAATGCCGTCGCGCTGGAGTTCGCCGATGCCCCCGAGCCGGCCGGCCGAGTCGGCGAAGGCTCCGTGGACGAGGACGGCGGTGGGAATGGCAGCGGACATGCGGGGGCTCTTCCTGAATCGGCGTGGGCCGGGGGATCCCGGCAAGGAGCATTTTCCAACCTGACTGTGCCGGCCGCGGGTTGGACGTATCTGCAGAACGACCAAGCTGCTGGCAGACGGCTCCGATGGGCCTACGGCCACTACCTGATCTTTGCGTCGGCAGCCGCCGTCGGGGCGGGCCTGGCAGTCAACGCCGACCAGGTCACCCGCCGCGCCGGTTGAGCAACGTCGGCGGTTCAGTGGGGGGCGGGGTCGGGCAGGCGTTCCGGGGCGGCTGTTGCCGCCGCCCTGAGGCTGGGCCCGGAGAAGCACGCCGTAATCTACCGGCGGGGGAGGACAGGGAGGATTTGTGGCCGGGGAGAAGCCGTTCGGGGTTGCTCTGCGTGGTCTGCGGCAGCAGTGCCGTTTGACGATGGAGGAGTTGGCTGAGGCGTCGGGTGTGAGTGTCCGGGCGATCGGTGATATGGAGCGGGGGCGTAGTCGGGTTCCGCAGCGGCGTACGGTGGTGGCGCTGGCGGAGGGGCTGGGGCTTGCGGATGCGGAGCGGGAGGCGTTGCTGGCTGCGGCGCGGGCGGCGCGGGCGGCGCGTCCGACGCGTGCGGTGACGGGGACGGCTGTGCCGCCGCGATCGGTGGGGGACTTCACGGGGCGCGGCCCGGAGTTGGCCCGGCTGAGGGAGGCGGCGGAACGGGCCTGCGCCGGCGTGGGGGTGTCGGTGTCGGTCGTCTCGGGTCCTCCGGGGTGCGGGAAGACGACGCTGGCGCTGAAGGCGGCAGCGGATCTGGCGGAGGAGTTCCCTGACGGGTGCTTCGTGGTGGACCTGCACGGGGTGGAAGGCCCCGTGGACCCGGGGGAGGCGCTGCTGAAGCTGCTGAAGGCCCTTGGGGTGTCGGACCGGCGGCTGGCGCAGGAGGATCCGCAGGGCCGCGCGGGGCTGCTGAGGGCGCTGTTGGGTGAGCGCCGGTGCCTGGTGGTGTTGGACAACGCCCGCGACGAGGGGCAGGTCCGTGCGCTGCTGCCCGCGGGCGGGCGGAGTCTGGTGCTGGTCACCAGCCGGCGGCCGTTGACCGGGCTGGAGGATGTCGACCGCCTGGCGCTGTCGGAGATGGCACAGGACGAGGCGGTCGAGCTGCTGCGCCGGATCCTGGGCGAGGAGCGGGCGGACGCGGAAGCTGAGGCTGTGGCGCAGGTGGCGGAGCTATGCGGGCGACTGCCGTTGGCCTTGCGGGTGGCGGGAAACTGGCTGACGGTCCGTTCTGGATGGAGCGTTGACCACCTGGTCCGCCGCCTGGCCGACGAAGAACGCAGACTGGGCGCGCTCGCTGCCGGCGATGTGCGGGTGGAGGCGGCATTCGAACTGTCCTACCGGCAGCTGACCGGCCAGGCCGGACGCATGCTGCGGCTGCTGAGCCTGGTTCCGGGGCCGGACATGACCGCCGCCTACGGCGCCGCTCTGACCTCGACCGGGGTCTTCGAGGCCGAGGATGTGATGGAGGAGCTGGTCGAGGCCGGGCTGCTCCAAGCCACCTTCACCGGCCGCTACCAGCTGCACGACCTGCTGCGGCTTTTCGCCCGCGCCCGGCTGTCCCGCGAGGAGGAACCCGGCGAGCAGGAAGCAGCCGACGACCGGCTGCGCACCTGGCTGCTGGAGACGGCTGTGATCGCCGGCCGCTGGTACAAGCCCAGGTACGGGGCGCCGTCGTCCTCCTGGCAGGGCCTGGTCCCGCTGGAGAGTGCCGAGCAGGCCCGTGCCTGGCTCCAGAGCGAAGCCCCCGCCTGGCTCGCCGCGCTGCGCAGCGCCGCCCACAGGGGTGAGCACACCCGGGTCGTGGAGACCGCCTATGCCATGGAATGGTTCTGCGACCTGTGGGTCCACTGGGGACACTGGCCCGAAGCCTTCCGCTTGGCCAGCGAGGCCGCTACCGCACTTGACGACCCGTACATGCAGGCCTTCCACCTCAACATGTACTCCTGGGCCCTCTCCTGCGAGTCCCGGTACCGGGAGGCCATCGAACGGGCCGACGAAGCGCTGGACTGCGCCCGCCGCGCCCAGGACGCTTCCCAGCAAGCCTCGGCACTGGCGCAAGCGGCATGGGCCCAAGCGGAGCTCGGCGAGGTCCAGGAGGCCGCCGACAAGTCGCTCGCCTCCATAGACCTGTACGAAGAGGCTGACGACCGCGAGGGCTGGCTGGGTGCCATGTTCACCTACGGATCCTCCCTGCGCCTGCTCGGCCGTGCCGAGGAAGCCCTGATCCAGCACAAGCGCATCATCGCCTTCCTGGATGCGCCCGACTGTCCGGTGAGCGGGCACCTCGCCGACATCTACCGTGCCAACACGACCCGCGCACTTGGTCGCGGCTACGCCGTCCTGCGGCGGTGGCGCGAGGCCGCCGACCACTATCGCAATGCTGTGGTCCAGTCCAGCCGCATCGGCATTCCCCACATAGAGGGCAGCACGCTACTGCATCTGGGAGAGGCCCTGATCGAACTGGGAGAAACCGAGGAAGCCCGCTCCTGCCTCCGTCAGGCCCTCGCTTTCGGCGACGCGGCCGACAGCAAAGACCTGAAGACCGCACAGAAGCTCCTGGACTCGCTCCCCGCCGAGTGAGCAACGCCCGCCGCCGTGACAGGCTCTGGGTTCGGCATCCCACGGGGCTGCCGCCGGCCCTGGTGATCACGGCGGAGGCCGACGTGACGTGGGACGAGGGGAAGCAGTATCGATCAGCTGCGCTGCGTCGCGGCCTGTTTCCCGGCCTGGTCCATGACTTCGTGTCACTCACGGCCTTGCGCGACCGTCCGCCGACGCGGGCGGCCGTCCGGCAAGCGGTGCTTTCCTGCGCAGAGCGGACCGGCCGCAGCGTTGAAGCGGTGCCGGGGCGGTCAGATGTGCCCCGATGTCGGCAGGGTGCGCTCCGGCTACGGCTTGGGGTGCCGCCGCTGACGGAACATCAGCGCGATGGCTGTCACCGACGTCGGCAGCCGGCTCGCGCAGCTCGACGACCTGGACGTCGACGGGGCGGGGCGATCGGTCCTCGAGCGACCGTCGGGTCGCGTCGGCGAGACGGTCCGCCAGCAGGCGTGTCGACGACGGCTGGCCGAGGCCGGCAGAAACAACCACGGTCCTGAAGGGTTGTGAGCTGCTGTCGGTTTGCTGAGCTGAAGTGCGTTGTAGTGAGCAGAAGTGAGTCCTGTCGGCGGCTTCACGGGACGGGAACGGAAGTTCTGGGGCCGAATGGGTGACCTTGGCGTCTGCTGCTCGTTGGGCAGGTGGCAGGTTTCCAGTCTTGGGGAGGGGGTGATGTGGTGGGTGGTGTGCGGGAGTTGGCGGCATCCTTCGTGGTGCCCGGGCCTTGCGGGGTGGCGGTCCGGGACCGTCTGAAGCACCTCACGCCCAGGACGAGAGTGTTCTGCGCGCGGTCGGTGAGCATCAGGGGCGTCTGGCTTCGCGTGATTTCAGGGCCCGTTGTGCGGATGGTCTGGAGCACAGCAAGGATACCTGGGCGTCGCGCAAGCGGGACCTGACGCCGCTGTCGTCGTCGCGGATCGCCGGTGCGATCACCAAAGCCACCCATGATCAGTGGGCGCTGGCCCGCCGTTGCCAGGCCGCGCACATCCAGACGCTGGAAGCCGGGATCGGGACGCTGCGGCGTCGCCTGTCCCTCCCCATCGGGGAGCCCGGGACGAAGCGGGCCGCGGGCGGCTACCGCTCCCAGGGTGAGTGGTTCCACAAGTCCCGCCGCCTCGCGGCGCTGGAAGCCCGGCACGATGCCGCGGTCCGTGACCGGCAGGCCGGACGCGTCCGGGTCGTGCGGGGCGGCAGACGCCTCCTCAACACCCGCCACCACCTCACCCGGGCCCAGCTGACCGAAGAGCAGTGGCGAGAACGCTGGGAAGCGGAACGCTGGTTCATCGCCGCCGACGGCGAATCCGGGAAACGGTTCGGGAACGAGACCATCCGCGTTACCCCGGACGGTGAAGTGTCCATCAAGCTGCCCGCCCCGCTCGCCCACCTGGCCAACGCCAAGCACGGCCGGTACACCCTCAACTCGACCGCGGCGTTTGCGCACCGGGCCAGGAGTGGGCCGACCGCATCACCGCGAACCGGGCCGTCGCCTACCGCATCCACCTCGACGTGGACCGTCGCCGCTGGTACCTCACCGCGTCCTGGCAACGCCCCGTCGTCCAGACCATCCCGCTGGCCACCGCCCGCGCCCGGGGCATGGTCGGCGTCGACACCAACGCCGACCACTTCGCCGCCTACCACCTAGACCCACACGGCAACCCCATCGGCGAGCCCCGGCGGTTCTTCTACGACCTGTCCGGCACCACCACGCACCGCGACGCACAGATCCGCCACGCCCTGACCCGCCTGATCAACTGGGCCAAGCGGTGCAGCGTGACCGCGATCGGCATCGAAGACCTCGACTTCACCACCGAGAAAACGCGGGAGAAACACGGCCGCAAGAAGCGGTTCAGGCAGCTGCTCTCCGGTATTCCGACCGGCAGACTCAAGGCCCGGCTGGTCTCCATGGCCGCCGAACAGGGCCTGAGCATTGTCGCGGTCGACCCCGCCTACACCTCCCTGTGGGGTGCCCAGCACTGGCAGAAACCGCTGGCCACCCCCAAGCGAAAGATGTCCCGTCACGATGCCGCCGGCATCGCGATCGGACGACGCGCCCTCGGACACCCGATCCGGGATGGGGTATCCCCTGCTCGAACGGAGTTGAGAGCTTGGGGAAGGACGGCACCGCCCCCACACGACCGGAGTGATCGTGCGGGGCATCGGACCGCCCAGGCCAGGCCAGGCACCCGAGGACGTGACGGAACCCGCCCACCCGCAACGGACCACGCCCCCAGAGACGTGCCGCCGAACGGGACGCGAAAGCGGGGACCGAGTGCATCCAACACCGTTCGGGATGCGCCCAGTACACATCGGTGGGTCCAGGACTCACTCATGCACACTGGCTAGGAACGGTTCCTCCCCGTCGTCTTCCTCGCTCTCGGGCGTGTGCTGCGGCTCGTACCGGTCCGTTCTCCGTCCCGCAGCCGCACCCCAAGTCGACCCGGTACGGGCGCAGGCGCCTGCCTGCTCGCGCACGGGGGATGTGCTCTGTGCGCACCTTTGTGTACCTGTCCCGGAGCGGAAGGAATCAGCCGCGGTGCCGGTGCAGGGCGACATGCACAGTGTCGAGGGCCTGGATGAGGGCTGCGCGGGCGGCGTCCGTGTCGCGCAGCGGATCGAGCACCATGAAGCCGTGGATCGTCCCGTGGTACCGCATGGAGACCACCGCAACGCCGGCCGCCCGGAGCTTCGCCGCGTAGGCCTCACCCTCGTCGCGTACCACGTCGGCCTCGCTGGTGACCACCAGCGCCGGGGGGAGTCCGGTGAGCTGCTCCAGGGTTGCCTGCAGCGGTGATGCGGTGACCTCGCTGCGCTGCCGTGCGTCGGGCAGGTACTGGTCCCAGAACCAGCGCATCGTCTCGCGGCCGAGGAAGTAGCCCTTGGCGAACTGGTGGTACGAGGGGGTGTCGAAGTCGGCGTCGGTGACCGGGCAGAGCAGCACCTGCTGCAGCAACCGCACCCCGCCGCGCTCCTTTGCGAGCAGGGTCAGCGCCGCCACCAGGTTGCCGCCGGCCGAGTCGCCCACGGCGGCCATCCGGCTCCCGTCCAGACCGATTTCGCCGCCTCGCTCGCAGATCCACTTTGCGACCGCGTAGCACTGCTCGACGGCGACCGGATACCGCGCCTCGGGGGCGCGCTCGTACTCGACGAAGACCACGGCCGCGTCCGAACCGAGGGCGAACGCGCGCACTAGGCGCTCATGGGTGCCGGCGTCACCCAGGACCCAGCCCAGCCCGTGCAGGAACAGCACGACGGGGATCTTGCCGACGCTGCCGGCGGGCCTGACCACTCTCACCCGTACGTGACCGGTCGGCCCGCCCGGCAGTGCGAACCACTCGGTGGAGGTGGCCTCCGCGTCGAGGGGGTCGTCCTCGCCCTGCAGACGGGCCAGGTCCAGCCGGACCTGTTCCAGGTCCGGGTCGCGCGCCCACGGTGGGCAGGTGTGGCTGTCCACGAACGCTCGGGTGGAGTGGTCCAGGACCGGGTGCCGAAGGGGCGAACGAGTGAAGTCGGTCACACGGTCTCCTGTCGAGGGTCAAGGGAACTTGGAGGGAAAGGGTTGTTCGCTGCACGGGGTGCCTGGTCGAGAGGCAGAAAGCGATGCTGCGGCTGCCGGGCCGGGGCACTGACGCCGCGGGCACAGGGCGGCCGCACGGCTCCGAGCGGGCACCCTACCCCCTGGAACGTGGGAGGTCAGCCCCCGGCCGATCGGCCACCGTGGACGACGGCGCCGGCGTGCCCGCCGGAGACTGTCCGACGTCGTCCTGGGCGGTGCGCAAGTTGCGCCATTCACGGGGGGAGACGCCGTAGGTGGCGCGGAAGGCCCGGCTGAAGTGGGCGGGGTTGACGAAGCCCCACCGCTGGGCCACGGCGGACACGGTGGGGGCTGTCCTGCCGCGGCAGGACAGTTCCCGGCCGCACTCCTCCAGGCGCCGTCGCTGGATGAGTCGGCCGACGGTGGTCCCCTCGCCTTCGAACAGCCGGTGCAGGTACCGGACGGAGATCCGGTGCGTCCGGGCGATGCTCTCCGGCGACAGGTCCGGGTCGCCCAGGTTCCGGTTGATGTGGTCGCGGACGCGCAGCAGCAGGTGGCTGCGGGCGGTGTCCGCGTCCGTGCCGCCCGGGTGGGCCCGCTCGGCGATCAGGGTGGCGAACAGGTCGACGACATTGCCGGCCAGCCGGTTCGCGACGGCCGGCGGGTAGTCGTCGGCCGAGGAGGCCAGGGTGGCCAGGAACGGGAGCAGCATCGCGCCGAAGCCGTCCCCGGTGCCGATGGCGTTGCCTGTGACCTGCCGGATGTCGCTGTCCGGCACGCCCAGCGTGCGGCGGGGCAGTTGGAAGACGTGCGTGGCGAACCGCTGCGGATAGTCGAAGGAGTACGGCCGGGACGTGTCGTACACCACCAGGTCTCCCTTGCCCACCTCGGCCCGTCGGCCGTCCTGGATGAAGGTGGCCGTGCCAGATATCTGGACACCGACCGCCACCAGTGCCTCGGACGATCGGGTGATCAGTGCCGGGGTGCGGCTGACCCTCTCCGCGTCGGCCTCCATGGTGGAGACCTGGAGATATCCGAGGCGGGCGGTGGCGATCCGGCCGTCGAACGGGCCGTCGCCTCGCGGGGCGACCGTCATTGGCACCAGCGTCCTGCTCACCGCATCGTTCCAGTACGCGACCTTGTCCCGGTCCGGCACGGAGGCGGTCGTCAACACCAAGCTCAAGTTGCTCTCCGCTCAGGGGAAGTGGCTTTGGGGCTGCAACGGACGGGAACAGGACGGACGGCTGCACCTCCCCGGAAGGCGGCGGCCGGTGCCCGGCAGGGCCGGACGGCTCGTCGTACGGGCAGCGACCTCGCTGGAGCGCAACCGGACCGCTTCGGCGAGGCCCGGGTTCCCGCCCGCACCGAACAGCCAAGCAGCGGACCGCTTCTGTCTCCAGGCAGAAAAATAGGCAGAAATCACGGGAGCGGACGGGCACGTCCGGTGCTGTGCAGCACCGGAACAGCACAGGGCGCCGTGAGGATCGGATCTCGCGGCAGGGCGCCTTTCGTTGTGCGGACAGGCAGTGGCGGTGGAATGTCGGTGATCCGCGGGATCGCTGGTTTGGCCAACCGGCGATCCCGCGCTATGTTGCCCCGCTTCTGCATCGTCGGAATCAGGTGAAGTAAGAGACTTTGCAGGCGCCCGGCGCGACCTCGACAACGCAGATTGCGAAAGTGGCGGAGTTCCGTCTGAATCAGCATTCGGGAGATGCGCCCAGCTAACGAGCTCGTGCATGGTTGGCGGTGGAGCGTCGACGTCCGCGGTTTCGCTCCAGGGCTCACATTCGCAGATCGACTCGGAATCGGGGCTCTCGGACGTAAAACGACAGACCCGGCGGGCTGCCTGCGTACGCGTGTCGAAGGGCTACGGCGGTCATGGTGCCGGATCTGCGGCGTGGGGCAACACTGTCCACGACGCGTGGGTGTTGACCTGCGCCACTGTGGCCTGGGCCAGCTTCTTGTAACGGTTCGAGATCTCCTCGGCCCGGCCGACGGGCAGCGGCTCCCCATGCTCCGCGGCTCGAGCGATGATCTCCTCCGGTCCCAGATCCCGATTGCCCAGCACGACCGCGTTGACCATCGGCCGGCGCAGCTCGTCGTAGCGGCGGAGCGCGGCTACGGGGTCGCGCTCCCGGGCCAGGCACCAGGCCAGTACGCGGGCGTCGATGATGGACTGCGATCCGCCGTTCATGCCCATCGGGAACATCGGGTGTGCGGCGTCACCGAGCAGGGTGACCCGTCCGAAGCTCCAGCGCGGCAGTGGGTCGCGGTCGAGCATCGGGTACTCGAAGATCGCCGGGGAACGCTCGACCAGCGTCGTCAGGTCGATCCACGGCAGGCTCCAGTCCGCCAGGCCGGCGCGGGCCTCCGCCGTCGTGATGCGACGGTTCGAGCGGTCCAGCGGTCTGCCGGACGGCCCGTGCCGTACCTCCAGCACTCAGTTCATCAGGGCTTCGCCGCCCTCGGTCGCCGGGTCCTCGATCGGGTAGGCGACAAATTTCGCACCGGGGGTGCCCCCGGCGACCACGATCGAACGGCCGTCGAAGATGTGCCGGTACCGTGCGACACCGCGCCACATGTGGACGCCGTTCCAGTGGGAAGGAGTCTCGTGCGGGTGGAGCTGGGCGCGGACCGCGGAGTCGATGCCGTCGGAGCCGACCAGCAAGTCGGCGTCCTCAACCGTCGACTCGCCGCTCGACCGGTCCAGGAAGTGTGCCCGGACGCCGCCCGCCGCCTGATCGAGGCGCTGGAACTTCAGGCCGGTGCGGACAGCGTCCGGCCCCAGGCGCTCACGCACCGCCGCCAACAGCATCACGTGCAGGCGGCCACGGTGCACGGAGTACTGCGGCCAGTGGTAGCCGGCCGCGAGCCCGAGTGGCTCCTCCCACACCGGTTCGCCCGCCCGGTCGCGGTAACTCAGCCGATGCGGAGGCAGCGCGACGGCCGCCAGTTCATCGGCCAGACCGAGCTCGGTGAGCTCCCGTACGGCATGCGGCAGCAGGTTGATCCCCACCCCGACGGCCTCGATGGTCCGTGCCGCCTCCATCACCCGCGGCTCGAAACCGGCGGCGTGCAGGCCCAGGGCGCAGGTCAGCCCGGCGATGCCCCCGCCCACGATGGTGACCCTCATCCGCCTGCCCCTGCCTTTCGCCGGCACTGCGACCGAAGCACCTCGGTGAGACGCACGACCATGATGCCGGACGGGGCCACCGCGCCGGACGGGGCCGGTTCGGCGCCGCAGCAGTTCTGTCCCTGACCGCCTGTTGGCCCCGGTCCCATCCGCTGCTGACTGATCGCTTCGGAATGAAGTTCGTTGTGATTCCTGGCGGTTGTGTGATGCACCGGCAGGATCTGTTGGGTGTCCGATGACCTGTGGGGCCGCATGGCCCCGCAGCCCGCTGCCGCGCGCCCCCGCGGCGTATGCTTGCGCCGGTCAGGGGAGGAGGCGCCATGGGGCGGATGCCGTCGGCGCAGCGGCGCAGGCAACTGGTCGAGGCCGCGATCCGGGTGATGGCCCGCGACGGCGTCGCGAAGACCACGACGCGGTCCGTCGTGGCGGAGGCGGGTGTCTCGCTGAGCGTTTTCCACTACTGCTTCGACTCCAAGCAGGAGTTGCTCGAAGCGGTGATGGACACCATCTCCGAGCACTCCGAGTCGGATGTCCTCACCACGCTCATCCGCAGGCCCACCCTGCGCGAGACGATCCGCGCCGGGCTCCAGGCGTACTGGGATCATGTGCTGGCCAATCCCGGCGAGCACATGCTGACGTACGAACTCACCCAGTACGCCCTGCGGGAGCCCGGCTATGAGCATCTCGCCCGGCGGCAGTACGAGCGCTATCTCACGGCACACACCAAAGTGATCCGTCAGCTCCCCTCGGTCCTCGGCGTGGAGTTGACGGTGCCCGAGCCCGCGGCCGCCAGGTATCTGGCCGCGCTGACCGACGGGCTCACCCTCAACTTCCTCGTGCTGGGCGACGAGGAGAAGGCGGGCGACGTGCTGGACATCGTCGCGGACCAGATCCTGACGTTGGTGCGGGAGTAGCTCAGCGGCTGTACACCGCTGCCTCGTTGATCGAGTAGCCGTACTTGGTAGCCCGTGTCACGCCGTGGATACGGACGTACCGCGCCTGCACCGGGCTGAACACCGCGTTGTCCAGGCCCCCGTCCCCGCTGTCCGTGGACCACACGGTCCGCCACGTGGTCCCGTCGTCCGAGACCTCGATCCGGTAGACCCGCGCATAGGCCTGTTCCCAGTCCAGGGAGACCTTACCGACCGTACGGGAGCTGCCCAGATCGAGCCGCAGCCACTGGTCGTCCGACCAGCCGCTCGCCCATCTCGTGCCGGTGTCGCCGTCCACGGCCTTCTCGGCGGCGTAGCTGGTGAGCGGGTTCCACTCCGTTTCACCGGCGCTCGCCGCGGCGCCGGCGGCGAGGTTGGGTGCGGGTTTGTGGAGTTCGGTCGCCTTCCAGGTGCGGAGGTAGGACTCCGCGCCGTCGAGTAGGTCCTGCACGGTGTCCTTGCCGCCGCTGAGCCGGATCTGCTCGATCCAGTCGGGCACCATCCCGACATGGGCCGCACCGTCGGTGTTGAAGTCCCAGGTGCGCTGGCCGGTTTGCTGACGGTCGATGACGGAGCCGCCGTCGGCACTGCGGAAGGGATACTTGACCGCGTTGGGGGCGCTGGGTCCGACCGGTCCCGGCCAGCCGCCGACGCCGTTCATGTCGGTGCCGTAGCCGACTCCGACGCCGTACTTCTGGCGCAGCGCCCTGGTGGCGGCGGATTCCTTGGCGAAGCTGTCGGCGCTGGACATGTACGAGGCCTTGAAGCCGCCGAGGCGGTAGACGCGCTCCAGCCAGCCGTCGTCCATCCAGCTGTGGCTGGAGAGCACGCCGGGGTAGTTCGCCGACTCCAGCAGGTCCAGGGCGCGGCCGGCCGCCTTGACGCTCATGTGGTCGGCCTCGAACATCATGTTGCGCTTCATCAGCCCCTTGACGGCGTACTCGCCGAGGCGGGTCAGCCCACGGGTGTTGCACTGCGCGCTGCTGTCGTATGCGGGCACCTTGGTGCCGGCGGGCAGCAGCTTGGTCACCTCGGCCGGGGCGGCCACGTTACCGGCGGGGTTGTCGTGCTGCGGACCGCTGCACTTCTCCGTACTCCAGAAGGTGCCGGTGGAGAGGAACTGGCCGATGTTCACGGCCGTTCCGATGGTGCCGGAGTCCATCCGCACTCCGCACAGGGCGTTGTCGAACTTGTGGCACAGGAACATGCTGCGCACACCGAGTTTGTACAGCTCGTCCAGACCTCTGTCGATGTCGGCCTGGCTGCACTGGGGGACGTCGAGGATCTGCTTGCAGCCGAAGGGCTCCGAGGTCTCGACGCCGAGCACCACGGCGAGCTTGCCCTCCGCGACGATCTGGCGGGCCTGGGTGGAGTCGGTGACGATACGGAAGAAGCCCTTACCCGTTCCGCCGTAGATCTTGTCGATGTAGTCCTGCATCTCGTAGGTCTTGCGGGCTTCGAGACGGATGGCGTCCATCTCGTTGCAGCCGCGGTCCCTGACGTAGATCGAGCACAACAGGCCGTTGGTGACCAGGTCGTTGACCAGGATCCGCTGGCCGCCGCGCCAGGTGCGCTCCAGCCACGCGTAGTAATTCTGCTGATGGCTCAGGGAGTTGTGGGCGGGCCAGGACTTGAACGTCGGCCAGCCCACCGGGTCGTGGTGGCCGTCCGAACCACCGGTGACGTTCTCGAAGAGGGCGAGCGAGCCGTCGGGATAGTGCTCGGGGCAGTCCGCGAGGGCGTCGGCGATGCCCGCTTCGGAGAACGGCTTGCCGCAGATGATGCGGCCGCCGAAGCCCTCGTTGGACATCACGTGATTGTGCGCGTCGACGAAGCCACGGACCCGGCCCTGGCTGTCCGTGCCGCGGAAGGGCTCGCCGGTGACGTTGATCTGTGAATCGGCGGCGGGCCGCGCCGTGGGCTCCCACCAGGGGGTGTCGGCTCCGACGGCGGGCGGGGAGCCCACACCGAGAGCCAGCAGGAGGGTGACGACAACGGCAAACAGTCCACGTCTGCGGAGGAGGGTCATCCGGGCTACCTTCGCTGTCCGGGATGGGCGCGCGCCAACTTACTCGCGCGTAGGTCCCGTCGAGGATGGCGCGGACCTGACAACGAGTCAAGAGTCCGGGACAGATGACCTATTTGATATCCCGTCAACTCGACCGGCTGAAGAAAGCCCTCTCGGGACGGCCTGTCTTCGGGGCCGGGGAACTCACGCGATGGCACCTCGCGCAAGCGGGTGCCGGCCGATGTCGGTGGGGGTGACATCGGGGTGCCTCCCGCGCTCCGAACGTGAACGGGACGGCCTCCACGTTCCATGGCTGCGGCACGATCTTCAGAGCGCCGACCGCCGGAGCGACGAGCAGCATCCAGCCCGTGAACGGTCCCGAACATTTGATCAGCGCCTTGGCCCCGGCGGCCGAACGGCTCCGGAATCCCTCCCCTCACGACGCGCTGACGGCCCGCACGCCAGCCGCCCACATTTTGCTCGACCGTCACCTCGGCCCACTTTCCTCAAGTCCGGGTCCTCTTGAATACTCCGTCTGAACCGCCCCGGGTTCGGTAGAGATCTCAGATTGTGTTTTTGACCTGGGGTTTCGCGGTGGTGAGGTAGTGGTTGGTCTCGTATTCGACGGGTGGGATGTGCCCTATTTCACCGTGGAGTCGGCGGTGGCAGTACCAGTCGACCCACTCGGCCGTCGCGAGTTCGACTTGGGAAAGTGTCCTCCAGGGCCGGCCAGGCTTGATCAGCTCGGTTTTGAACAGGCCGATCGCGGACTCCATGAGGGCGTTGTCGTAGGCGTCACGACCGAGCCGATCGAAGCCGCGATGCCCACGGCGTCCAGATGCTCGGCGAGCCGGAAACTCGTATATTGCGACCCGGCGTCCGAGTGATGTATCAACTCGCCTGCCGTGTGGGGGAATCCGTCCCGGTTCGCGCTGCCACGGAGCCATCTCCAGGGCGTCCAGTACGAGCCTGGTCTCCTTCGATGTGGCGGCGGACCAGCCAACGATCCGGCGGGAGAAAGTGTCCACGACGAAGGCGACGTAGACGACTCCGGACCAAGACCTGACGTAGGTGAAGTCAGCGACCCAGCAGCGGTTCGGCGCCGGCGCGACGAACTTGCGGTCCAGCAGATCCGGCGCCCGTTCGACTGGGCTGTCCGGGATCGTGGTGATGACCTTCTTTCCGCGGACGGCGCCGGTGATGCCGAGATCGCGCATCAGGCGTTCGACGGTGCACCGGGCTACTTCGTGGCCCTGGCGGTGCAGCTCACGCCAGACCTTCCTGGCGCCATAGACACGGAAGTCGGTCTCGTGGACCTCGGTGATCAGCTCCTTGAGGGCGGCATCCCGCACCTGCCTGGCCGAGGGGGTGACCGCGCCCTGCACGTCGTTAATCTGTCCGTGCATTTCGGATTCTCCAGTTCCAGGGCGCTGCTTACTCGCGGCTTATGCAGTTCGTAACTTTCACTCCGTCACGCTGCGCAGTTGCGGCGAGACGGAGAACTCGACCGTTCAAGGTCGCTGGGCAGAGGGCCCGGCGGTGCTGTGAGGCTGGCTGCGCGGGCAGCAGTGACGAAATCCTTACGGCGGGATTCGAGGCGTTCGATGAGCGGGTCCCGGACCCATCCACCGATCAGTTGCTCCCACATGGCCGGGCAACGGTCGACTAGAGAGAGCCTGCGCTACTTGCATTTCGGTGAGGGTGGCGCTGCCGCGGAGGCAGTAGTCCAGAAGATCCCGGTCATGCCTTCTTTCCTCCTCGTCCTTGCGCGCCCACCCGACGAGAAATTCCCAGGCTACGTAAGCCGAGCTATGACGATCATCGGTGCAATCTTCTGGGTCGCCGGGACACCAGCCTGCTTCCAGGGCGCTGATCGTCGCGCGCAGTACCGCGCGATCGAGCGCGCAGCGTTCCAAGAGGCGGCATTGCGAGAGAAGGAACTCTGCGGCTGCAAGGACATCAGGAGGGGCGAGGAGTTCCAGTGAGGCGTATCGGGTTTCCACCGGGATAGCGTGCTTGGCCACGAGCCCCTGGCGTTCATCGTGATCGAGGTTCGGGAGTCGCTTCACCACACCTACCAGGGTGTCGTGGACGCTCAGGAACTCCATGCACGCGCTGTCGAGTGCCATGTGCCGTTGCTGATCCCGCTGGAGGAGGCTCTGGGTCTGTACCGCCGAGATGGCTGTGTCGGCCTGGATGCGCCCGGCGAGGAGCGCGGCAGACGTTGCGCTTTCTGCGCTGCGCTTGGTCCACCACGCTGCAACTAAGGCAGTGGGAACGGAGAGAAGGGCTGCGACCGCGCCCAAGTCGACCATGTCCATCGACCAATGCTGGGTGAACAAGACCTGCCATGAGGGCGGTTCGGTGCAAATTGATGAGACCCGACATTTGTTCCTGCTCGCCCGGCTGTTGAGGCAGTTCGTTTCGATGAGACGTCAGCGCCGTGTACGGAGATCATGGAGCCGACCGACGAGGCAGTGGGATGGAGACAGACGAGGGTGCGTTAGCCAGGATGCGGGCGGCACCGGCGAAGTCTTGAAGCTGACTGCGGCCATATCGCGCGCACGGGCTCACGATGCACCCGCAGAGTCTGTCCACATCAGCCTTCGGCCGGCGGGCTTTGGACAACTGGGTCGTGCTTGGGGGACTGAACTGGGTTGACTGGCGGCTTGGTGCGGCGCACGGAGGCCGACGTGGCGCTGCGACGTGCAGGTCGCGCGTGTACCGCGTGCGCGTTGAAACTCCGAAGCCTGGAAGGCCAATTGGCTGCGCCGGGAACAGCCGGTCCGGTCGGCACGGTTACATCGACCGAGGGACCGGCGCCGTACGGGCGGGGAGACACGGAGACTGCAAGGGTGTCCGCCCCGCCAGGATCGCGGTACGCCCGCCGCGCACTCGGACCAACCCGTATTTCTGCAGGAGGACCGTTTTATGATTGACCGGCCGTTGACGCTCATGGCAGTGCACGCTCACCCCGACGACGAGGCCACCGGAACCGGAGGGGTCCTCGCGCGGTACGCGGCGGAAGGCATCCGCACCGTTCTCGTGACATGTACCGACGGCGGTTGCGGTGACGGAACGGGGGGTGTCAAGCCGGGCGATCCCGGGCATGATCCGGCGGCCGTTGCCTTGATGCGCCGCCAAGAACTCAAGGCGAGTTGTGACGTACTGAAGGTCAGCGATCTGGAGCTGCTGGACTATGCCGACTCCGGGATGATCGGCTGGCCGAGCAATGACGCCCCCGGATCCTTCTGGCAGACCCCCGTGGAGGAAGGTGCTGCCCGACTTGCGGAACTCATGCGGCACTACCGACCCGATGTGGTCGTCACCTACGACGAGAACGGCTTCTACGGCCACCCCGACCACATCCAGGCCCACCGCGTCACGATGGCGGCGCTGGAGATGACCGCGCTGATACCGAAGGTGTACTGGACGACGATGCCTCGCTCGATGATGCAGCGGTTCGGGGAGACCATGCGCGAGTTTCGTGGGGACATGCCGGAACCGGATCCTGCCGAGGCCGCCGCGATGGCCGAGATCGGCCTGCCCGACGATGAGATCACCACGTGGGTGGACACCACCGCATTCAGCGGTCAGAAGTTCGATGCGCTGGCCGCGCACGCCAGTCAGGGCGAGAACATCTTCTTCCTCAAGATGGGCAAGGAGAGGTTCGGCGAGTTGATGGGCATGGAGACCTTCGTACGTGTCAAGGACGCCACCGGCGCGGCCGTACCCGAGAACGATCTCTTCGCCGGACTGCGCTGATCCGCTGTGTGTCGTCATTACCGCGTTGGCGCCGGCGTGGACTGGACAGTTCGCCAGTCGGGTGGCGGCTGGCACAGCACTGGGGCTCCTGCCCGCAGTCGGGCTGCCCATCTGCGGACAGGAGCAGCTGCATGGGATGCCCCGGTAGTGAGAATCCGTGAGAGATGATCAGTAGTTGATCTACCGAAAGCACTCTGACCTGGATCTATCTGTTCGCGTGTAGAACAGTGTCCACTACTGGCGGTTTGTGCAGGCCAGCGCCGCGGTCCGGTTTGTGGGTTGCTATGAGAGCGGAGTCGCATCCACCTGGCGCCACGTCGCCACCGGGCCGGGGTCGCGGGCATCCTCGGGGGTGACCCAGAACGCTCTCCCCAGTTCGGCGCTGTACTGGGCGCCCGTCCGCCCGTCTCCGGACGAACGGCCGGTCAGACGGCGGCCGATCCACGGCATGAGGTGCCGGCGGGCGAAGCGGAGGTCGTCGACGCGTCGTATCGCCCATTTCGGAGGTACAGCGGCCGGGAGCGGCATCCGCCAGTCGTTCTCCGGCGGCAGCCCCAGCGTCTGCCAGACCGCCTCCGCCACGCGGCGGTGGCCGTCGGCCGTCAGATGCAGCCGGTCGACGTCCCACAGACGGGGATCGCCCAGGGCCGGTGCTCCGTACAGATCGACGACCGACGCTCCGTGGCGGGCAGCCAACTCGTCAACCAGGGAGAACAACTCCTCCATCCGAGGACGGAAACGTTCCATCACCGGGCCGTTGCGACCGGGGCTGCGCATGAGCACAAGCTTCCTGCACGAGGGCGCGAGACGCTCGACGGCCTCTTCGAGCCTTCCGCGGACCATGCCCATGTCGCACTTGGGCCGCAGCGTGTCGTTGAGACCGCCGACGAGCGTGATGACATCCGCCTGCATGGCGGCGGCCGCATCGACCTGCTCGTCGACGATCTGGGCGATCAACTTGCCCCGTACGGCGAGATTCGCGTACCGGAATCCCGGAGTGCGGACCGCGAGCCGTCCGGCGAGGACGTCTGCCCAGCCCCGGTATGAGCCGTCGGGTAGCAGGTCCGACATGCCCTCGGTGAACGAGTCGCCGACCGCGACAAGACTGGTGTAGGAGGCATTCATTTCCATGGCGATGCGATCGTATCGGGTGGGGTCCCGCCCCTTCCAGAAGGCGACGGCCAGGTGCCGAGCGTCGCAGTGCGCTGTCGGCGGTCGCGTCCTCAGTCGCTCAGGGCCAGCCGCAGCCCGAACCCGGCGATGACGGTCCCGGTGATCCGGTCAAGCAGCTGACGGGCCTGCGGGCGCTGCAGCCAGCCCCGCAGCGCCTGGGCGAAGGCGACCAGCAGGGCCGACCAGAGGAAGCCGAGCGCGATGTGCACCCCGGTCAGCAGGAGGCCTGCGGTGAAGTGCGGGGCGCCTGCCGGGATGAACTGGGGCAGGACGGCCACGTAGAACACGCCCATCTTCGGATTGAGCAGATTGGTCAAGGCGCCTTGCCGCCACCCGGCAGCGAGCCCGTCGGTTCCTTGAGAAGCCAGGGCATGAGTCTTGGCCCCCGGCACTTCCACCCCCTCGGCGCCCCGGCCGCGCAAGGTGCTGATGATCATGCGTCCGCCCATCCAGAGCAGATACGCGGCTCCGGCGTAGCGCAGCGCTTCGTATGCGACGTGCGAGGCGGTGAGCAGTGCCGTGACACCGAGCGAGGTGAGCGCGCCCCAGATCAGGGTTCCGCTCTGGATGCCGAGGACGACACCGAGTGCACGCTTGCGACGACCGAGCGCCGAGGTGCGAAGGACGAGGGCCGTGTCGAGGCCCGGAGTGAGAGTGAGGAGCCCTACGACCAGGACGAATGACCATAGTGCGGTGCTGATTGCCATGGACTGTCAGCCTAACCGAGCCAGGTGGCGGCCCCTTCTGCGGGAGGGCGCGGCCGAACCCGCACCGCGCCCCCGCCGGCCACCGGTCTGCCTGCCTGCGATGGAACCCGCACCTGGCCCCCAGCGGCTCCCCGCCCACCGGTCAGCGCGCCTGCGGTCGGCCCACCAGTTCGCGCAGCACGTCCTCCATCGTGACCATTCCGGCGAGTCGATCGTCCTCGTCCAGAACCGCCGCCAGATGTGTGCGGCTGCGCCGCAGCGCGGTCAGCACGTCGTCGAGCGGTGTGGCGGCCCGTACCCGGGCGATCGGCCGCATTGCCGACACGGGGAACGGCACATCGCGCGGTGTGGCGTCCAGGGCGTCCTTCACATGGAGGTAGCCCAGGATCCGCTTCTCGCTGTCCATCACCGGGAAACGCGAGAAACCGGTCTCGTACGAGAGCTGTTCCAGCTGTTCCGGCGTCGTCCCGATCCTCGCGTACACCACCCGCTCCACCGGCATCACCACATCCCGCACCGGGCGACGGCCCAGTTCAAGAGCGTGGTGCAGCCGTTCGGCCGCGCGGTCGTCGACCAGCCCGGCGGCCCCGGCGTCCTTCACCAGCCGGGCCAGTTCGTCGTCGGAGAACGTGGCGGACACCTCGTCCTTCGTCTCGACCCGCAGGAGCTTCAGCAGCGCGTTGGCGAAGGTGTTGACGGCGAAGATCACCGGACGCAGCGCCCTGGCGAGGGTCACCAGCGGCGGTCCGAGCAGCAGCGCGGTCCGCATGGGCTCGGCCAGAGCGATGTTCTTCGGCACCATCTCGCCGAGCAACATGTGCAGATAAGTCGCCACGGACAGCGCGATCACGAACGAGATCGGATGGATCAGTCCGTGCGGCACACCCACCGCGGTGAAGACGGGTTCCAGCAGATGCGCGATGGCCGGTTCGGCGACGATGCCGAGGACCAGCGTGCAGAGGGTGATGCCCAGCTGTGCCGCCGCGAGCAGCGCCGATACGTGTTCGAGGCCCCAGATGACGCTTCGCGCCTGCCGGTTCCCGTTCTCGGCCTCCGGCTCTATCTGGCTGCGGCGTACGGAGATCAGCGCGAACTCCGCGCCGACGAAGAAGGCGTTGACGACCAGGGTCATCAGTCCGATGAAGAGCTGGACGGCGGTCATCGTGCGTCCTCCGTCTGCTCGTCGTCGCCGGGCAGCGGCGCATGCAGCAGGGCTCGCGCGGCACGGCGCCCGGAGGCGTCCACCACATCGAGCCGCCAGCCGGCCAACTCGATCGAATCACCGACGGCAGGGATGCGGCCGACCTCGGTGGCGACAAGTCCGGCGAGTGTCTCGTACGGTCCGTCCGGCACCCGCAGTCCGATCCTCTTCAGCTGATCGAGGCGGGCGGCGCCGTCGGCCGACCACAGGGTCCGTCCGTCGGCGTCCTCACCCGCCGGTGCCAGGTCCGGCGTCTCGTGCGGGTCGTGCTCGTCGCGCACCTCGCCGACCACCTCCTCGACGATGTCCTCCAGAGTCACGACGCCGGCCGTACCGCCGTACTCGTCGATGACGACGGCCATGGCGAGCTTGCCGGACAGCCGGTCCAGGAGCCGGTCCACGGTGAGGGTCTCCGGTACGAGCAGGGGCTCGCGCAGCATCTCCGAGACGCGTGTACGGGGCCGCTGCTCGGCCGGGATGGCCAGCACGTCCTTGATGTGTGCCACGCCGACGACGGTGTCCAGGTTGCCCCGGTAGACGGGGAAGCGGGACAGCCCGGTCGCACGGGTGGCGTTCGCGACGTCCTCGGCGGTCGCCTGCACCTCCAGTGCGGTGACCTGCACCCGCGGGGTCATGACGTTCTCCGCCGTGAGCTCCGCCAGATTGAGGGTGCGGACGAACAGTTCCGCGGTGTCGGCCTCCAGTGCGCCCGCCTTCGCCGAGTGCCGGGCCAGCGCCACCAGCTCCTGCGGGCTGCGGGCGGAGGCCAGCTCCTCGGCCGGTTCCAGGCCGATGCGGCGCACGATCCGGTTCGCGGTGTTGTTGAGGTGGCTGATGAACGGCCGGAAGATGGCGGTGAAGGCCCGCTGCGGGGTCGCCACGGCCTTCGCCACGGCGAGCGGGGAGGAGATCGCCCAGTTCTTCGGGACGAGTTCGCCGACCACCATCAGGAACACGGTGGACAGCGCGGTTCCCAGGACGAGGGCCAGGGAGGACGCCACGCTGGGGGACAGGCCCACGGCCTCCACCGGACCGCGGATCAGCCTAGCGATCGACGGTTCGGAGAGCATGCCGACCACCAGGTTGGTGACGGTGATGCCGAGCTGTGCGCCGGAGAGCTGGAAGGTCAGGCTGCGTACGGCCTTCATGGCGCTCGCCGCACCGCGCTCACCCTGCTCCACGGCCCGTTCGAGCTGACCGCGCTCGACGGTCGTCAGAGAGAACTCAGCCGCGACGAAGGCGCCGCAGGCGAGCGAGAGCAATACCGCCACGAGCAGCAGAAGCACTTCGGTCATCGGTTCACCTCCGTCCCATGATCCGGCAGGGGCAGGAGGATCGCTCGATGTCGGCGATGTCGACTACTGGGAGGCTCGCCCATGGGCGGACGCTCACACCTTTCGGAAGGATCGGTCAGGAGACCACCCATCGTAAAGGATCGGCAAAGTCGTCCGCCCTTTCGGGTGATCGTGTCAGTCCGTGAGGGGCTTCACCCAGCGCCGCCAGTGATCCTCGCGGTGGTAGCCACCCGCAGCCCACGTGTGGTGTGCCCGTTCGTTGGCTTCCAGCACCATGGTGTCCACCCGTCGCCCGCCCAGAGAGACGAATCGCTGTTCCGCTGCTTCCATCAAGGCGGTGGCGATACCTTGCCGGCGGCAGTCCGGGTGTACGGCCAGCCGGTAGGCGGAGCATCGCCAACCATCGAAACCGGCTATGACGGTTCCCGCGAGAAGGCCGTCGCGCTCTGCGAGAAGCAGGGCCCCGGGGTCTCTCGAGATGAGTCGCGCCACCCCGCCGTGGTCGTCGCTGATGCTCGTTCCTTCCGCGGCTTCGCGCCAGAACCGCAATACGGGATCGATATCGATGAGGCCGGCGCAGCGGATGTGGAGATCACTCATGGGGCGAGCCAAGCAGAGGAACGGCCCGCTCGGCGAGCGATTTCCACGCGGGGATCCGGCCGTCAGAGTTCCGCGTCAAGGATGTTCAAGAACGCCGTGCCGTGCATACTCCCGTCGGGTCGGGGCAGCGCCAGCTCCGCCCAGATGACCTTTCCCTGGGGGGTGTAGCGGGTGCCCCAGCGTTCGGCCAGTTGTGCGACGAGGAACAGGCCGCGGCCTCCTTCATCCAGCGCAGCGGCATACCGCAGATGGGGCGAAGTACTGCTGCTGTCGGCCACCTCACAGGTCAGGGTGCGGTCGCGCAGCAGTCGTATCGCGACCGGTGCGGAACCGTGGCGGAGGGCGTTGGTGATCAGCTCACTGAGCACCAGTTCCATGGCGAACACAAGCTCGGACAGACCCCAGTCGTCGAGCTTCTCGGTCACGGCGGCGCGCATCCCCGCCACGGCGGCGGGATCGAACGGCACGTCCCAGTCGGCGACGTGGTCGGGCGGGATCGCCCGTGTGCGAGCGATGAGCAGCGCCACATCGTCCTTCGGCCGGCTGGGCAGGAGCTCGTCGAGTACCGCCTGGCAGCTCTCCTCCGGCGGCCGGTCGGGATGGGACGCCAGCGCCTGACGCAGCATTTCCATCCCCACGTCGATGTCCCGGGTGCGGTCCTCGATGAGCCCGTCGGTGTAGAGGACGAGTTGCGTGCCCTCAGCCAGCTCCAGTTCCGCGGTCTCGAACGGCATACCGCCCAGGCCCAGGGGTGGCCCGGCCGGCAGGTCGGGGAACGACACACTGCCGTCGGGCTGGACCAGCGCGGGCAAGGGATGCCCGGCCCGCGCCATGGCGCAGTGGCGGGAGACGGGATCGTAGATCGCGTACAGGCAGGTGGCGCCTGTGATCACCGCGCCGCCGTTCGTCTCCACATCCTCCTGGTCGATACGCCCGACCAGGTCGTCGAGGTGGCCGAGGATCTCGTCGGGCGGCAGGTCGAGTGTGGAGAAGTTGTGCACGGCGGTGCGCAGCCGTCCCATCGTGGCGGCTGCGTGCAGGCCGTGGCCGACGACATCCCCGACGACCAGCGCCACCCGGCTGCCCGGTAGCGGGATCACATCGAACCAGTCGCCACTCACCCCGGAGAGTGCGGGCAGATAACGATGGGCGACCTCAAGGGCGCTCTGCTCGGGCAGGGCACGCGGGAGCAGGCTGCGCTGCAGAGTCACGGCCATGGCGTGCTCACGGGTGTAGCGGCGGGCGTTGTCGATGCTGACCGCCGCCCGGGCGACCAGTTCTTCGGCCAGGGACAGGTCGTCCTCCTCGAACGGCTGGGGCTTCTCCGAGCGCCAGAAATTGGCCATGCCAAGGATGACGCCCCGCGCCTGGAGGGGCACCGTTATGAGCGAATGGATGCCGTACTCGACGATCCTGCGTGTCCGCTCCGGTTCCTGGGCGAGCCAGCCGGGTGCGGCGGACAGGTCGGGCACCAGCTCCGGCCGGCCGCTGCCGAAGGCCCGTGCCTGCGGCGTGGAGGGGAGGAAGTCGATCAGGCGGCCGCGCTCGTAGAGAGGATGGTCGTCCCGGATGCCCTGGATGGCGGTGCGGCGCATGTCCGCGCCCGTACTGGTCGGCTCGTCGCCGTGCAGGACCGGGTCGGCCAGATCGACGGTGACGAAGTCGGCCAGCCGGGGGACCGCGACCTTCGCCAGTTCCTCGGCCGTACTCACCACGTCGAGGGTGGTACCGATGCCGAGCCCGGCGTCGTACAGCAGTCTCAGCCGCTGGCGGGCCACCTCCGCCTTTCCGGACAGCGCCCGCAGCTCTGTGGAGTCACGCAACGTCGCCACCGTTCCCTTGGGGCCACCGTGACGATCCGTGAGCCGCTGGTTCACCGCGAGCAAGCGGTTTCCCGCAAGGAGCACTTCGTCCGTGGCCGCACGGCCCGAGCTCAGCAGTTCCACCATGCCGGGATCAAGGCTGGGCAAGTCCGAGATGTGCCGCCCCTCGGCGTCGTGCGGCAGATCCAGCAGCCGGCGGGCCTCGTCGTTCGCCAGCAGCAGCCGGCCGTCGTTGCCGACGATGAGCACGCCTTCGCGTACGGCGTGCAGCACCGCGTCGTGATGCTCGTACATGCGAGTCATCTCGGCGGGGCCCAGACGGTGGGTCTGCCGCCGCAGCCGTCTGGCCATCAGCGCCGTCCCGGCCGTGGCCACGGCCAGCGCGGCGGCTCCGGTGCCGAGGATGATCGGAATCTGCCGGGACACCACGCTGGTCACGTGCTCGACCTTCATGCCGGCCGCCACCAGGCCCACGACCTTGTGACCGAGGTTGTAGATGGGCACGGTCGCCTGCACCTCACGGCCGAGTGGGCCTTTGACGGTCTCGGTGTACACATGGCCGGCCAGCGATGGCCCGATGGTGCCGACGAACCTCTTCCCGATCTGGCTCGGCTGGGGATGCGTGTAGCGGATCCCCTTCGTATCCGTCACCACGATGAAGTCGACGCCGGCCGCTTTCCGAGCCGCCTCGGTGAGCGGCTGGAGCACTTTGGAGGGATCGGGTGACTTCAGCGCGGCCAGGACGCCCGGTGAGTGTGCGAACGTCTCTGCGACGGCAACCGAACGCTGTCTCGCCTCCGCGTTGGTGTCGTGCTGGGCCTGCAGCAGTAGTGCCAGCACCGCGGCCGCCACGAGGAACACCACCAGAGCCACCTGCAGGGCGAAGACCTGCCCGGCAAGGCTCCAGGGGTGTTTCTCCGTGAGTGACCGAACCGGTGCGTTCCGGAATCGGCCGAAACGTCTGGCCACACTGCCCTTTTTAACACCGCAAGGTCGACGGCGCGTGAGGCGAAGCAGCCCGGGGAGGGCCTTTTGGGCGGGAGCGCACGGCCGTCGCGGTCCGCTTCCGAGGGGCCGCCGCATCCCGGCGGTACCGTTGTCCTTGCCCTGGGCGGCTCCCTCGCAGAGCCGACGGAGAATGCCGAGGGCGAATTCCGCCATGTGGTCACCGGCGACCGGTGTACGGGGCACCGGAGGGCTCCCCTTGCCGGTGCTAGCGCACCCGCGCTAGCGTGTTTCTGTGCCCAAGACTCAGCTGAACGTGAGAGTGGACGAGGCCACCGCCGAGGCCGCGCGACAGCGCGCACTGCAGAGGGGAATCAGCGTGAACCGCTACATAGAGGAGCTCGTGAAGCAGGATGCGGGCGAGGTCGGACACACCTTTGTCGAAGCCGCGGCCGACTTCATGAAGCAGTACGAGTCGGTGTTCGCCGAGGAGTTCGGCCCGGAGTGCAAAGGCACGCGTTGAACCTCCAGATCGACCTTTCCTGGCTGCTCATGGTGGCCGAGCACAAGACTCCCGGCGATCCGCAGGTCGTCGACTGGGGTGCGCTCGTGGCTGCGGTGGCCCGTCATGAGGCCGAGATCTTCGGCAGCCCCGTCTACAGCGACCCGCACTCCAGGGCCGCTGCCCTTCTGCAGTTGTTGCTCCATGTTCCGGCGCTCGAACACTCGAACGCGATGTTCTCCTCGGCCGTCGCATACGGCTATCTCGTCGCCTCCGGGCTGAAGGTCATCACCTCGCCCGAGCAGGTGCGCGACCTGGCTCGACTGGTGAAGGAGGGCAAGGCGGACGTCCGGGTCATCGCCGACGAACTGCGCCAGTGGAGTCTGTGACACCTCCGGTACGCGGTGGTGGCCGATGCGTCAGTCGACCACGGCCGGCCGCCGCGCCACGCCCAGCACACATGCGGACGTGGGCAGCCGGATTCCCCAGTCGGGCATCCTGACCCTGCGGTAGGTCTCCACCGTGAACCCGGCCCTTTCGATGGCGGCCAGGGTGTCGCGCGCCGTGTGGCACCCGCCCGTCACCAGCGGCCAGACCGTACGGTCCAACGCCCGCTGAGTCGCTGCCATGGCCCGGTCATCGGCCCGCACATGCTCGAAGAAGCGCAGCTCGCCGCCCGGCCGCAGCACCCGTACGAGCTCCGCGAGCGAACGCTCCACATTCCGTACGGTGCACAGCACCAGCGAAGTGACGGCCCCGTCGAACGCCTCGCTCTTCACCGGCAGGGCCTCCGCCGCGCCCGGCACCACATCCACCGGAATTCCGGCACGCAGCGCCGAGCGCACCGCCAACCTCCGCAGGCTGCGCTCGGGTTCGATGGCCACCACCTCCGACACCGCGGGCGGGTAGTGCGCGAAGTTCAGGCCGTTGCCCGCACCTATCTCGATGACCCGGCCGTACATACCGGCCAGCAGCTCCGATCGCACCGCGCCCAGCCCCGCCCCGGTCTCCGCGGCCACGCTCATCCGGGCGTAGAACCGGGCGAAGACGGGGTGGTGCACCGCGTCCTCCGGGATCTTCGTGCTGCGCAGACGCATGGCGGACCTCCTCGACACGACGCTCGACCGGAACGGTACGGCTGCTTCGATTCTCCCCCGTCCCGCGCGGCTCAGCCGCTCAATCGGCCGGCCGATTACCGCCCAGTTCCGCCGCCAGCCAACTCCCGGCCAGGACACGGAAGTCGGCAGGCGCCAACGCCCCCGCACCGGCCGGTACCGCACCCAGCAGCGGGGCGCCCGCAGCCACCGGAAGGTCCGCCAGATTGCAGCGCGCCGCAAGGTCCGGCTCGGCGGGCATGCTGCCCACCACCACACCGAGGCACTCCAGCCCCCGGGCCCTCAGGGCCTCCGAGGTCAGCGCGGTCGTATTGAGCGTGCCCAGTCCGGCCGCCGCCACGACCAGGACCGGTGCGCCCAGCAGCCGTGCCGCGTCGGCCAGGGTCGCGCCGTCGTCGTCGAACCGTACGAGCAGTCCGCCCGCACCCTCGACCAGCACCAGATCGTGTTCGGTCGCCAGCTTCTCGGCCGCCTCGGCGATCTCGTACGGCCGTACCGGCGGGAGCCCTGCCCTGCGGGCGGCCGTGGCAGGTGCCAACGGCTCGGGGAACCGGGCCAGTTCGACCGCGGTCACATGGCCGCCCGCCAGCCGTGCCACCTCTGCGGCATCCCCGGGCTCGCCGGGGGCCAAGCCCGTCTGGGCGGGCTTGAGCACCGCCACACCGCGATCCCGGCACGCCGCCGCCACGGCCGCGGTCACGACCGTCTTGCCGATCTCCGTGCCCGTACCTGTCACCACCAGAACCGTCATCTCAGCCCTCCCGCGCAGCCGCGCACACGGCGCGGCAGATCCGCGCCACATCCTCGTCACCGGTCACATACGGCGGCATCGTGTAGACGAGATCGCGGAACGGCCGCAGCCACACGCCCTCCCGCACCGCCGCCCGGGTCGCGGTCTCCATGTCCACCTCGTGATCCAGCTGTACGACGCCGATAGCGCCCAGCACCCGCACATCCCGCACCCCGGGCAGCTCCGCCGCCGGGGCGAGACCGTCCCGCAGCCCGCCGCCGATCCGCTCGACCTCTTTCTCCCAGTCCTGGCCGAGCAGCAGGTCGATGGAGGCGCACGCCACCGAGGAGGCGAGCGGATTGCCCATGAACGTGGGCCCGTGCGCCAGCACCGGCACCTCGCCGCGCGAGATGCCCTCCGCCACCCGTGCCGTGCACAGCGTCGCCGCCATCGTCAGATAGCCGCCGGTCAACGCCTTGCCCACGCACATGACGTCGGGCGAGATCCCCGCATGCTCCGCGGCGAACAGCTTTCCGGTACGGCCGAAACCGGTGGCGATCTCGTCGAACACCAGCAGCACGTCATGCGCATCGCAGGCCTCGCGCAGCGCTCGCAGATAGGCGGGGGAGTGAAACCGCATTCCGCCCGCGCCCTGCACCACCGGCTCCACGATCACCGCGGCCAGCCGGTCGGCGTGCTCCGCGATCAGTTCCCACAGGTGTCGTACGTACGCGGCATCCGGCTCCGCGTCGAAGCCGGCCGGCGGCTCGTCCGCGAAGATCTGCCGGGGCAGTACGCCCGACCACAGCTCGTGCATGCCACCTTCGGGGTCGCACACCGACATCGGCTGCCAGGTGTCCCCGTGATAGCCGCCGCGCCAGGTCAGCAGCCGCTGCTTGGCCGGCCGCCCGGCCGAGCGCCAGTACTGCAGACACATCTTCACCGCGACCTCGACCGACACCGATCCGGAGTCGGCGAGGAAGACATGCTGCAGCGGCTCCGGGGTGATCTCGACCAGCCGCGTGGCCAGCCGCACGGCGGGCTCATGGGTGAGCCCGCCGAACATCACATGACTCATCCGGTCGAGCTGACCGCGTGCCGCTTCATTGAGCACCGGATGGTTGTAGCCGTGCACCGCCGACCACCAGGACGACATGCCGTCGACCAATTCGTGCTGCCCGTGGGCCGGTTCGGCAAGCCGGAGCCGTACCCCGGACGCGGACTCCACGACCAGTGGCTCCGTACGCCCCGGCATCGGGCCGTACGGATGCCAGACGTGGGCCCGGTCCAGGGACCGCAGTTCGGCCGGGGAGAGGGCCTCAGGCATTGGGTGCGACATCCGTACCCGCGCCGCGACGGCGGACTGCCACCAGATCCGTGCGTGCAGCCGGAATCTCGCTGGGCTCGGCAGTGGCTTCTGCGGGCGCGTCGCCACAGGGTGCACATCCCCCGTCATGCGAACCGCAGCCGCCACCCGCCTGAGCGCGGTGTGCAGGCAACGTCGTCGTTCCCGCTCCCTCCACCTCGAAACCGGCGTCCGCGATCATGTCCAGATCCGCCTGCCCCGCCTGTCCCTCACTGGTGAGGTAGTCGCCCAGGAAGATCGAGTTGACCAGGTGCAGCGCGAGCGGCTGCATCGAGCGCAGATGCACCTCGCGCCCGCCCGCGAGCCGCACCTCCACGTCCGGGCAGACGAACCGGACCATCGCCAGAATGCGCAGACACCGCTGCGGGGTGAGGTTCCATTCCTTGGCCAGCGGAGTGCCCTCGAACGGGATCAGGAAGTTCACCGGCACCGAGTCCGGGTCGAGCTCGCGCAGCGAGAAGACGACATCGACCAGATCGGCGTCGCTCTCACCCATTCCGGCGATCAGCCCGGAGCACGCCGAGAGCCCGGCGGCCTGCGCCTGCTGCACGGTCTCCACCCGGTCCGCATAGGTGTGAGTGGTGGTGATGTCCCCGTACGTCCCCTCGGACGTGTTGAGGTTGTGGTTGTACGCGTCGGCGCCCGCTGACCGCAGCCGGTCGGCCTGTCCGTCGGAGAGCAGACCGAGGCAGGCGCACACCTCGACGCCCTCGTGCCGCTCCTTGATCGCCTCGATGGTCTCCGACACCCGGTCGACATCCCGGTCCGTCGGACCGCGACCGCTGGCCACCAGACACACCCGCTTGGCGCCACCCGCCACCCCGGCGGCGGCGGCCTTCGACGCTTCGTCCGGTTTCAGCCAGGTGTACTTGAGGATCTCGGCCTTCGAGCCGAGCCGCTGCGAGCAGTACGAGCAGTCCTCGGGGCAGAGCCCGGACTTGAGATTGACCAGATAGTTCAGCTTCACGCGCCGCCCGAACCACTGACGGCGCACCTTTCCGGCCGCGGCCACCACTTCGAGCAGGTCGTCGTCGGAGGTCGCCAGTACGGCGAGTGCTTCTTCGCGGGTCGGCAGTTCGCGCCGCAGTCCCTTGTCCACCAGCGTGTTCAGGAGGTCCATGGCGTTGATCCTGGCCTACGGCACCGCCCGCAGCCAAGGAGGAACCGGACAACAGAGCCCGTCTGGGGTGTGTGTATTGCCACACCATGACCTGCTGCGTGCCCGGTTAGGGTCTGTGAGCTGCCTACAAAAGGGACCGCTCATGCCCTTCGCCCCGTTCGACTGGATCGACGACGAGGCGCGCCGCCGCGCGGACGCCGGACTCGTCCGTACGCTTCGCCCTCGGCCCGCCGAACCAGAACTGCTGGACCTCGCGAGCAACGACTATCTGGGCCTGACCCGGCACCCCGAGGTCACCGCCGCCGCGGCCGAGGCCGCGCGCAGGTGGGGAGCAGGGGCGACCGGATCGCGGCTCGTCACCGGCTCCACCGCATTGCACGCCGAACTCGAACGCGAGCTGGCCGATTTCTGCGGTTTCGAGTCGGCCCTGGTGCTGTCATCGGGCTACGCGGCCAATCTCGCCGCCCTCACCGCGCTCACCGGCCGCGGCTCGCTGATCGTCTCCGACGCGGGCAACCACGCCTCGATCGTGGACGGTTGCCGGCTCTCCCGGGCAGAGACCGCCGTCGTACCGCATGCTGATCCCGATGCCGTGCGCAAAGCCCTGCAGGCACACAGGGGACGCGCGCTGGCGGTCACCGACTCGGTCTTCTCGGTCGACGGCGACGCTGCGCCGCTGCCCGAACTGGCCGACACCTGCCGGGCGGAGGGTGCCGCACTGCTCGTCGACGACGCGCACGGTCTCGGAGTGCTGGGCGAAGGCGGCCGGGGTGCGCTCGCCGCCGCCGGTCTCGCGGGCGGCGAGGGAATCGTCACCACGCTCACCCTCTCCAAGTCCCTGGGCAGCCAGGGCGGGGCGGTCCTCGGTCCGGCCAGGGTCATCGAACACCTGGTCAACACGGCCCGTACGTTCATCTTCGACACAGGCCTCGCACCGGCCGCGGCGGGCGCCGCTCTCGGGAGCCTGCGGCTGATCCGTCGCGAGCCGGAACGCGCCGGCAGGGCCCGTGCGGTCGCCACCGCTCTGTACGAGCGGCTGACCGAGGCCGGTCTGACCGCCGTTCGCCCCGACGCGGCCGTGGTCTCGGTGCGGGCACCCTCGGCGGACGCGGCGGTGCGCTGGGCGGCCGACTGTCGCGCCGCGGGAATCGCGGTGGGATGCTTCCGGCCGCCATCGGTGCCGGACGGTGTCTCCCGGCTGCGGCTGACAGCGCGAGCCGATCTGACTCAGGAGCAGATCGCCACCGCCGTGGCGATCGTACGGCGGACCGCTCCTGTCAGCTGACCGAACCCCGGTGCAGGCCGGAGACGAAAGATGTCCAGGCCGCCGCGGAGAACCGCAGCGGTGGCCTGGACACATCCTTGGAGTCCCGCACGGCCAGCCGCCCGTCTGTGAACGGCGCGGCCTCCACGCAGTTGTTCATACCCGTGCTACGGCTGCTGCGCTGCCACCGTAACTCGTGTTGTGCGAGGCAATCCGACATGAGCCCCCCTCGGGCAGTCCGGGGTCACCCACCGTCGCGGTCGATCGCGGCGATGAGGTCCAACGAGTGCTCCGGCGACAGCGCGTGCGCCTGCATCGTGCGGAAGGCCGAGCTGTACGCCTCAAGGTCTTCTTTCCGCTCCAGATAGAGGCTACTCGTCAAATGGTCGAGAACTACCACGTCCAGATCAGAAGTGTTCGGAAATGAGAAGATAACGAAAGGGCCGGTGAGGCCGGCATAACCACCGACCGAGAACGGCAGCAACTGAAGCTCTACATGGGGTAGTTGAGCCACGCGAGTCAGATGGCGCAGCTGGTCTCTCATCACCCGGCGCCCACCGACCTCGCGCCGGAGCACCGCCTCGTCGAGCACCGCGCTCAGTCGCAGCGGCGGATCGGTCCGCAGCACCCCCTGCCGGGCGAGCCGCACCTCCACCAGCGAGTCCAGCTGGCCGGCGGGTAGTCCGTCCAGCGAGGCCCGGGTCACCGCACGTGCGTAGTCGGCCGTCTGCAGGAGACCCGGTACCACCGAGGTCTCCAGGGTCCGCGCGGTCCGCGCCTGGGACTCCAGACTGATGAAGTCGCGGTACTGCGGCGGGATCAGACCGCGATAGGCATGCCACCACCCGGTCCCGCCACCGCCCGCCGAACCCGCCAGCGCCGCCAGGAGCGTCCGCAGCTGCGTGTCGTCCACGCCGTACGCGTCCAGCAGCCGGGTCACATCGACCGGCCGCACCCCACTGACACCGGTCTCGATCCGGCTCACCTTCGACTGGTGCCAGCCGAGCATTCGCGCGGCGTCCCGGCTCGTCAGTCCGGACGCATGGCGCAGGCTCCGGAGCTCCTCCCCGAGCTTGCGGCGCCTCACCGCAGGGCCGTGCTGCATCTGCGGCCTCCCTCCCTCTTCTGCCGAGCGGACAGTGTGACGCCCGCATACGGTCTTGCGTGGCAGAGTTCACCGCATTGAGCGACAGATATATGCATATCTTGGTGGATCGCCGTCACAGAGGGCAGCATCAGTGGCAATCTGGCGCGAAGCACAACCGGGACCGGTCGCGGGTCGGTCCAAGTGGGAAAGGGACGGCTCGCCATGGCAGACCACCAGGAAGCAAGCGTCACTCTGCCGAGCGATCCGGTCTCGGTCTCGTCGGCCCGGAGATATGTGGCAAGGGTGCTGACCGAATGGGGTCTGGCCATCGACACGGAGTTCGCCGACAGTATCCGACTGATCGTCTCGGAACTCGTGACCAACGCCGTCCAGCACACCTTCGGCCAGTCGCCCACCTTCACCGTGGACCTGAGGCTGGAGCGGGAGGAACAGCTGCATCTGGGTGTGACGGACAGTCACCCGCGCTGGCCTCGGCGGCTGCCCGCCGCCGTTCAGCAGGACAACGGACGCGGCATGGTGATCATTCGCTGTCTGGCCAAGGAGTGCGGGGGCCGGCTCACCGTCACCCCCACTGCCGACGGCGGCAAGACGGTCTGGATCGCGCTCCCGTGGAGCATCCCCGTGCAGAGCTGACCGACCCTTCGATCCGCCGCCTCCCCGTCTCCCGATCGCGTGATCACCCGCCCTCGCCGCCCGGCCGCTGCGCCGAGGCCGCCCGCCCGAACCCACTGCGCAACAGTGCCTGGAGTGTTGCCGCCGCGGCGCTCGCCCGGTCGCCGCGGTGCACCATCGAGATCGTCCGCCGGAACGAAGCGGGCTCCAGCCGCCGCACGGACAACGGCGTCGACGACATCGCGGCAACCATCTCCGGTACGACCGCCATTCCGATGCCCGCGCTGACCAGCGCACACACCAGCGCGTAGCCGGGCGACTCGCAGACCACGGCGGGCGTCGCCCCTGCTTCGGCCAACGCCTGCTCCACCCCGCGGCGCGGTGGATGCGTCGGCGCACTGCTGATCAGCGGCCGCCCCGCAAGTTCTGTCACCGGCAGTCTCCCGGTGCCTTCGGACAGCATCTGCCCGACCGCCGTGATCAGGACCAGTTCCTCGACCAGCAGCGGTTCGGCGAATACCCCGGAGGGCCAGGCCGCTGCGGCAGCCGGCTCGTACACATGGGTCAGCGCAAGATCGGCCTCGCCCGCGGCCACCGCCGCGACCCCGTCCGGCGGCTCGTACTCGGTGACCGCCAGTTCCACATCCGGGTGGGCGCGACGGAAGGCGCTCAGCACCGGCGGCAACAGATGGATGCCCGCGGTGGTGAACGTGCCGACCCGGAGGCGTCCGCCGGAGAGTCCGGAGAGACGGGCCAGTTCGTGGCGGGCCAGGTCCATCTCGTCGAGGATCCGCCGTGCGCGTCCGACCAGCAGTTCACCGGCGGCCGTGAGGCGGGCCCCTCGGCGGTGGCGCACCAGCAGTGCAGCGCCCGCCTCCCGCTCCAGCTTGGCGATCTGCTGGGAGAGCGCGGGCGCAGTGTAGCCGAGTCGGGCGGCGGCCCGGGTGATCGATCCGGCTTCCGCGACCGCCACCAGCGCCGCGAGCCGTGTCGGGTCGTACATTAAGCGTTCCTTTTGGCAGACCCAGAAGATTGCAAGTACACGCTAAAGGCTCTGCCGGGCCAGGGTGGACCCATGGACGCACAATTGATCGCCTTCACCGGGGTCGCCGCTGGAATGGTCGCGCTGCCGGGCGCGGACTTCACCGTCGTCGTACGCAACGCGCTCGCCTCCCGGTCAGCGGGGGTGGCGAGCGCGCTCGGTGTTGCCGGTGGACTCCTCGTGCACACCGCGCTGGCCGTCGCCGGGCTTGCCGCTGTGCTGGTGACGCTGCCCGTACTGTTCCGCACCGTTCAGCTGCTCGGCGGGGCCTACGTCCTCTGTCTCGGCATCAGTGCCCTGTACGCGGCTCGGCGCCGCACCACGGGCAGGGCGGGCGAGGCCGAGGGCGAACCAGCAGGGCAGGGAACGGTACGCGCACTGCGCCAGGGCTTCCTCACCAACGCCCTGAATCCCAAGGCGCCGGTGCTCTTCCTGAGTCTGCTGCCGCAGTTCGTTCCCGACGGGCAGCCGCCGCTCCCGAGGACCTTGTTGCTCGCAATGATCGTGGTGCTGCTTGCGCTGATCTGGTTTCCCGCCGTGGCCCTCCTGGTGGACCGGCTGGGCCGGTGGCTGCGCCGGCCGCGTACCGCCCGCGCCATCGAGGGCGGCAGCGGCGCGGCGCTCACCGGTCTGGGGCTGGTGCTGGTGTCCGGCTCCCTGCTGCACTGAGGAACGAGCGGGTCAGCGGCGGAGACCCGGGCCTGTCCGGTGGATCACGGCCGGGGGCGCGGGCCTGATGCGCCGGACAGGCATCAGCGGACCCGCCCGTAATAGACGCTCTTCGTCCAGATCTTCTCCAGCCGGACCACCGCGCCGGTCCTCGGCGAGTGCCAGATCCTGCCCTTACCGGCGTAGATCCCCACGTGGTAGATGCTGCGGCCGTAATGGAAGAAGACCAGATCGCCGCGTTGCCTGTGCGAGGCCGAGATATGGCGGGTCTTGTTGTACTGCTGCTGGGCCGTGCGGGGGAGCTTCTTGCCCGCCTTTTTGAACGAATAGACCGTCAGACCCGAGCAGTCGAAGCGGTTGGGGCCGGTGGCCCCCCACCCGTACGGCGATCCCTTCTTCGACGCGGCGATGTTGAGTGCCTTCATCGAGAGTGCCGCTGCCTGGGCTTGGGGCGTGGCGCCCGGGGCAAGCATGGTGCCGCCGACGGCGGCCAGTGTCAGAACCGAGGCCGTGCCGGCCCGGGCGAGCAGAGACGGGACATGAACCTGCGCAGCCATGCGCAACCCTTCGTCAGCCGCCTGTGAAGGATGACCTGTCGGGTTCGGGCTGGCGAAGTTGCCCGGCCGCGCTCGGCGGCTTCACCCCGAGGGTCGACCGGTGTTCCGGTCGACCCGTTGTGCTCGGGTCCTCCACTCCTGCCGATCCACTTCTGTCGACCAGGCATCCGGACGGCGGCAGGACTCGGCGTCCGCCCGGACCGCCCCGTCGCGGTGGCGGGGGCTTGTCGTCCCAGGGATCTTGACGCACCGACTGCCGGATTTCCGAGTGAAAGCGACGATATGTGAGTCTCCTCACGAATGGCCCGTTTGGGTGGGGCTGGTGATTTCGAAGACCGTGCAGGTCACTCGGACCGGTCTCGCACCAGGGATGGAGGGAGGGATTCCGATCACTGTTCTCGCAGAAAACGCAAGTTGAGATATCGCCCGTGAGGGGGAATCCCTACGCCGAACGAGCTAGGAATTTTGATGTGCCTGCCGGGCGTGTCGCGCAGGGGAGTTGAGCGAAGTCCGTCGGAGTCGGGGACGGAGTGAGTTGAGCAAACCCCGTCGGAGGTGAGGGCAGGGGGAGTTGGCCGGAGCCGGCCGGGGTGGGAGACGAAGTGGGCTGCTCAACTCGTCTGAGCGGGGGGTACGGTGACGCGTCCGGCCCGCCGTTCCCCGTCCAGTACGCGCAGCGCCCGCGCCAAGGTGGCGGCGTGGATCTGCGCCTCGCCGCGCTCATGCATCAATGCGAGGGCATCCCGCAGCGCGCCCGCCCGTGAGGCCAGTGCCTGTGCGGCGCGCAGTGCGCCGTAGGTGTCGCTGCCGCGTGCCGGGTTGATCCGGCCCAGTTGGTCCAGGACTTCGAGGTAGCAGTCGATGAACTCCCCCTCCGCGCGCGTCAGTGCGGGGAGCGGCGGCAACTCCGGTGGCTGCATCGGGCGTTCACCTCGCGCTGTGCGGCGGGAGTGACGACTTCCGGGTCTCCATGATGTGGTCCACCAGACCGTACGCCTTGGCGCCCGCCGCGTCGAGGATGAGGTCGCGCTCGATGTCGGTGGCGATCTGCTCTGCGCTGCGGCCCGTGTGACGGGCCAACAGTGTGGTGATCATCTCGCGGACCCGTTCCAATTCCTGTGCCTCGATCTCCAGATCGGAAGGCTGGCCCTGAACCGGCTCGGTGAGCCCGGGCTGCTGCACGACGACCCTGGCGCCGGGCAGTGCGTGCCGCCGGCCGGGAGCGCCTGCGGCGAGCAGTGCGGACGCGCAGGAACCGGCCTGGCCGAGGCAGTAGGTCTCCACCTCGCAGGTGAGGTACTGCATCGTGTCGTAGACCGCGGACATGGCACCGAACGAGCCGCCGGGGGAGTTGATGTAGAGCGAGATGGGCCGGTCAGGGGCGTCGTGTTCCAGATACATGAACTGGGCGATCAGATCGGTGGCCGCGGTGTCGTCGACCGGGGTGCCGAGGAAGACGATCCGTTCGGCGAGCAGCTTGGAGTACGGATCGAGGGTGCGGGTCCCGTTGGTCGTGCGCTCGGTGAACTCGGGCAGCACGTAACGGGCGGTGGGGCGGAACAGCATGGCGTTGCCTTTCCTCCGGGGCTGTACGGGGACCTGCGCAAGCATCTGTAAAGAATGTACAGGACGTACAGAAAATTATG
This sequence comes from Streptomyces sp. NPDC037301, assembly GCF_055602785.1. Lineage (NCBI taxonomy): Bacteria > Bacillati > Actinomycetota > Actinomycetes > Kitasatosporales > Streptomycetaceae > Streptomyces > Streptomyces sp. NPDC037301. The sequence continues at coordinate 31,501 of NZ_JBVJWD010000015.1, read as the reverse complement.
ATGGGGAGCAGCACCGTCTCGCTGTGTGCGACGGTGGTCGGGGCGTAGCCGGGCCCAGCCGTTGGCTTGCCGGTCACGGGGTTCAGGGCGGTCCCGCTCTGTACCGACCGGCGCTTCGGAGTCGAGCCCTTGCTCGGCTTGACCGTCACCCGAATCCAGCGGCTGAAGTCCCGGGCCTCGACCCGGGTCGCCCGGCCCCAGGGGACCCCCACTGCCTGCAGGAACCGCCACCACCGCAGCAGATCCATTCGAACCGTCGACGGAGCCCTGCCGGCCGCCAGCGGCTCCTGAAAGTAGACCGCGACCGCTTCCACGCTTGTACCGTCGGGGTCGAGGAGCCGATAGGGCTCGTACCGGTCGCCGGTCTCCACCAGCCGACCCCACCGAGGAACCACCAAGGCGGCCAGATCCCGCTCGGGCGCATCGTTCGTCACGACCGGTCAACGTAGCGACCGCGGACACCACTTTCCCTCTGAACTGCAGAACCTCCGGGGTTCGTTCAGTCAACGGGGCGTCCGCTGCCCGATGCTCTGGCCCGACCCCGACCCGGGGGTCCGTCGTCGTGCTGAACGGCATTGGACCCGCGAGTTCGACTCCAACTCGTGACCACGCCGCTTCCGGGCTCCGTGGACGGACAAACGGGGAGCGGACTAGCCAAGAGGGCAGCGGTAGCGCAACTTGTTGAGAGATCCGCCGCCGGTGGAGTCCTCCACGGCCGCGCCGTCTGCGCCCCAGCCAGCGGCTTCGTAGAAGCGCCGGGCGCGTTCGTTGTCTTCCAGGACCCACAAGGTGGCTTGCGTGTAGTCGGCCTGTCCGAGAGCCGCCAACGTGGCCAGCATCAACTGCCTTCCGATTCCCGTGCCCCAGACCTCGGGCATCGCGTAGAGTGTGCCGATTTCCGCGATGACAGGGGTGTCCTGAGACGGGCCGAAACTTGCGAATCCGACGATCCCGGCCTCGGTTTCAGCTACCAGTACTCCCGACGATGGCCACCGTGTTTTCGCGATTCGTGTCTTCCACTCGGACTCTTGGCGGCTCGGGTCCATGGCGTCGAGGTAGTGCTGGGGAACAAGACCGGCAAAGGCCACCTGCCAGGAGCGCACGTGGACGCCAGCGACCTCTGAAGCATCATCAGGCCATGCCTGTCGAATCTGCATGGCTGTCATTCTTCAAGTCCCGTCAATTTGGGCCAAGTTCTTTTCCTGAGGGCGATGGTGTCGACGGTCAGGGATTTCCCCACGACCTGCATGATCGGCGTCACGTACTTCCCCACCCGCGCGGTCACCATTCCCCAGGGGGATGGTGACCGCGCGGCACACCCTCGAAGGGCTGATCAGACCACCGGCGGCCCCGCCTCGATGCGGCGCAGTACGGGGGGCAGGCGGTCCAGGTCGGGGCAGGTTTGGACCTGTCGCTCGTCCCACCAGGTGGCGCCGGCGTCGTGCAGTGGGCCGATCACGTCCTTGGCCTTCGCTGCGTCCGGCGGCGTGGCTCCGCCGAGTACGAACTCGAAGGGGTGCTCGGCCCCGGCTGTACGGTGCTTGCGTACATAGCCGACCAGTTCCCGTACCTCCGCGACATCGGGCACATGTCCATGCCGGGCCGTCTCGAAGAGTGGCGCCGCGCCGTCCCACCGCGCTGCCCGCCGCATGGGCGGACGGTGCGGCCAGAACCCGCCGATCCACACTGGCGGACCCGGCCGCTGCACGCCGGCGGGCGGCATCGTCACGTCCCGGACCTCGTAGTGTTGACCGTGGTGGTTCACCGGCTCGCCGGACCAGAAGCGCCTCAACAACTCCAGTCCCTCGTCCAGCCGCTGCGCGAGGAGGCGTGGCTCGGCAGTGTCGCCGAAGCTGCGGTATTCGTCCTCGATCGGACCGCCCAGGCCGGCGGCGAAGACCACCCGGCCGCCACTGAGGTGGTCCAGGGTGGCCACTTGGCGGGCGAGTTGCTGCGGACGGTAACGGGGGACCGGCGTAAGCAGGGTGCCCAGTCGGATCCGGGAGGTCGCAAGCGCGGCCGCGGTCAGCAGCATCCAGGGGTCACCGAAGGGACGATCCTGGTGCCGTCGGTGCAGCACGTGGTCCCAGACGAAGAGTCCGTCCCAGCCGGCCTGTTCGGCGGCGGCCGCCACGGTCGCGACGTTACGGGGGTCGGCAAAGTCGCCGAAGTTGGGGATGTTGATGGAGTAGCGCATCTCAGCAGGATGTGCAGCCGGCCACGAGGGGGCAATCGGATTTCCCGGCGGGCTACGGACAGGCGTAGGACCACGCAGGCTCCATCGTGATCTCCGAACCACAGTCGAACGGACAGGACTGACCCGCCGGACTCCGCATCACGCGCGAAACCCGTCAGCTGCTACGGCCACCACCTGGGGAATTACGTGAGCACAGCCCCTGGGGAATCGCGTGACCGTCGACAGATGGTGAGTGCTCGGCTGTCTGTTCCAGCAGTGCCCGCGCCGAGTCCGCGTAGCGGATGGCGGTCCTCTCGTCGATGCCGAAGACCAGTGCGAGGTGGAGCGGGTCGGCGCCGTGGGTGAGGGCCTCTTCGAGCTGTCGGTCGACGCGGAGTCGTTCGAGGGTGGCAGTGAGGTTGCGGGTGGCCCGGGTGGCCCGGGTGGTCCAGAGCTTGCCGGCCGGGCCGAGTTCGACGGCGGTCTTCTGGGTGATCAGCTTGGTCAGCGCGATCTCCAGGTTGATCGCGCCGATCTGCTCCTCGGTGAAATGGGCGTTGACTGCTTCCCGGACCTCGTCGGTGACGCCCTGCGCACCATCCTGCATCCGGGTGGCGGCCTCGGCCAGCGCCAGTGCCGCGCGCTCCGCATCGGTGTAGAACGGCGCCTCACGCCACGCCGCTACGTTGTGCAGCCGCTCATCGGTGTCACCGGCCTTCTTCCCCCCAGCGACACTGGCGTAGACGCATGCCGAGCAGCCGTTGATCTGGCGGGCGCGCAGGTGGACCAGCGCGAGCAGCTTCGGGTCGACGCCCCCGGCGGCGATCGCCTTCTGGAGGTGCTGGATCGCGGTCCACACATCGGGGTTGTTCGCGTTCTTGTTCTTGAGCCGGTTTTCCATGTGGGAGTGCTCTCCTTCATCGGGTTACGTTGCGGCGTCTGCGTGCGTCATCCCTATGACGGAGCAGCTTTCAGGGAGGTAACAACATGGCCGGCACCCATCCCGCGGACCCGATCGTCGATGCCTTCGAGTCCCACCGTGACCGGCTCCGGGCGGTTGCCTACCGCGTGCTCGGATCACATGCCACGCGGAAGACGTGGTCCAGGAGGCGTGGCTGCGTCTCTCCCGCCAGGACACCGGCACCATCGACAACCTCGGCGGCTGGCTGACCACCGTGGTCGGCCGCATCAGCCTCGATCACCTGCGGTCGGGCCGGACGCGCCCAGAAGTCCCCCTCGACGACCAGCTACCCGAAATGGCCCTCGGCCCACCTCACCTCACGCGAAGGTGTGAAACCGCCACGCCCCGTAGGAGTCGCCCCACCCCCGTGACAACGGGCGAAGAACCGTTCCGCACGTCAACTCCAGCCTTGATCGGCCACACAATCCCATCCTTGGCACATGCCATCGTGTCCGCCGGGCGCCACCACGCCGCCCACCCCACCAACCGAAAGCGAGGCACCGTGAAGAAGTCCATCGCCTGCTGGACCGCAGCAGCGGCATGCGCCCTGCTTGCCCTCACCGGAACCGCCGAAGCCTCCGACGCCACCATGGCGAAGCCCAAGACGTGGTACTCCACCGCCGTCTGTGGTGTCGAGAAGATCGGAAGTGGCGACCACGGAGACAAGCAGCTCAAGGGCACCGGAAAGGGAAAGAGCAAGTCGGAGGCCGAAAAGTCCGCCCAGCGAGATGTGCAAGCCCAGATCAGCAAGAAGTACGGAAAGGGGTACCGGGCGCACCACTGCACCTTCCGCAGCTCCAGGCGGTAGGCCCCGCGCCCGTGGAAACACGTGAACAACAGAAAGCGTAAGAAGCTGCCGAAGCGGCTTGCCGCGGCTGCCGGTGACGGACGAGTCGGCCTTCTCCAGCGACTCCTCGCCCAAGGGGCCGATCCCGACACCCGCGACCCTGACGGAGCCACACCGCTCTATCTCGCCGCCGTCCAAGGCGAAAACCGCTGTGCCGAGCTGCTCCTGGCGGCCGGGGCCTCGCCCAACGCCGAATCCCGGGGATGGCGCAGCGGGTTGCCGCTCGCCGCAGTCGCTGCCAAGGCGAACCTGCCCCTTGTCGAGCTGCTGCTGCGCCATGGCGCCGACCCGCACCTTCGGGAGTCGGGGGGCGGCTCGGCGCTGGACTGGGCACAGGGCTGGAGCGACGACACCGAGGATCGGCAAGCCGTCCTGGTCCGGTTGCGCAACCTCACCGTTTGAGCCGTCCCCACCGGACGGTCGGCACCTCCGGTTTGCCGAGTGCTGCTGGGGGTGCCTCTATTTGTTTCGTCGACCCTGGCCGGGGTTGTTCACGAGGGTTGGTTCTGGGTACGCAAAGCGTGAAGTTCTCGGCAGGCCGGGTGCCGTGTGGGAAGGCTTGTGGTCGGCCTGGCGGGTGGCCGCGCCGGTGCGCGGACGCGGCGGGGCGGAAGGGGTGTTCGAGCAAGGCTGACCCATTTCGGCTGTGACGCTCGATTGACGCTCCGAGGGCGTGGAAGTCACTTCCTGTGAGCGTGAGACTACGTCTGACCTGCTGGTTCTTGGTATGTCACTTCCGGCGACGTGATTTCGATGACGCATCATGTGGAGTGCGTGGCGATCCTTGAGCCTGCCGAAAAGGGCCGCTGGCCTGCTGTTTCGTCGAGTGTGCATTATGTGCGCTGTGGGCGTTACGGGCGATATCTTGACGCATATTCGACGCGCGTGACGCACGTTTGACGCACGTTTTGATGGAGTATCAGGCGACTGTTCGTGCAGGTGACGGTGCGTCGGATACGGCATGCAGGGTTCCGGCTTTGCCGTCTCTTGGTGAAAATTCGTGGGTTGTGGGCGGTGCTGGGTTCAGCAGGGGCGGGGTGCGTACTGGCTCCAGCGGCCGACGAGGTAGGGCTTGAGCTTCAGAACCTGGCGGGCGCGCACACCGTCACCGCCGTGACGGGTGGCCGGCAGACGCTGATCGGCGGTCCGGTCGGCTCATGGGAGTCCGTCAAACTCTTCTCCGGTGACGGCGGCGGCTTCTTCAACGCCAGTCGGGTTCCTCGAAGAGGTGGGTGGCGCCGGGGCCCTGACGGGTCCTGAGTCGTCAGCTCAGGCCGACAACCTGTGGCGACTAAAAGTGGGTCTTCAAAGTTGAGCGGTGCGGAGGTGTCCGCGGGCTCGCCGGGTGGTGATGCAGCGTGTCCGTAACCGCTGGTTCTCGGCGTTGCGGAAGCCGAACGCGTTGCGGGCGACGAGCTTGATCACACGGTTGATGCCATGACGATCACAGACCAGGGTTGGAGGCGTGCCGTCGGGATCTGCGGCCTGGCCGCCCGGCTTTCAGCGGTCGCAGGTGACGTGGAGGCGGGCCCAGGCGTTGTTGGCGTAGCCCTTGGGGTTCCAGACCGTCGCTGGGGACTCGGGCTGTACGGCTGCGGCGGAGTCCCAGGCACGGGCGAGGAGTTCCGTCTCGCCTGCCGGGAGGATGAGCGTGGCGCGCCAGTGCTGCCACGTCCATGGGTTGTCCGGTGCGTTCAGATCGGCGTGGACCCACGTGGTGCCGCCGTCGGCGGACACGTCCACGCGTGTCACCGTGCGGTCGTCGCCGGCGAAGGCCACGCCAGTGACCTCGGTGGGTCCGGACGGCAGCTGGGCGCCTTTGCCGGGCCGCAGGATGGCGATGTGAATGGCGACCGGCCCGAGCGTGATGCCGTCGCCTGGTCCTGCCTTGTGGGGGTCGGCCTCGGGAGGCAGGAGGCTGTATTCCCACTGGAAGTAGTTGTCGGACGATTCGGTCTGTGCGGTGATGCGCTGGAGCCATTTTACGCTGCGGGCGCCGATGTAGCCCGGGACGACGGCGCGCAGCGGGGCGCCGTGCGCAACGGGAAGAGCCTGATCGTTCATCGCCCAGGCCAGGAGCACCTCGCTGGAGGTGGCCTTCGCCGCCGGTATGGAGGCGCCGAAGGGCTGTGGCGGGTCGGCGTCTTGTGACACGTCGGCGCCGGTGAAGGCGATATGGGCCGCTTCGGCCTGCAGTCCTGCCTCGGTCAGTACATCCGCCAGGCTCACACCGGTCCACCATGCCGTGGAGATGGCCCCGGGGCCCCAGGGGACCTGGCCGGGTATGTCGCGGAACTCCATGAGGTCGGCGCGGCGGTTGCCCGCGCACTGCAAAGTGGCGAGCACTTTCCGTTCGGGGAAGCGGCGCCGCAGTTCGTCCAGCGACAATTCCAGCGGGCGGTCGACCGTGCCGTCCACCCGCAGCCGCCAGCTCGCCCCGTCCACGCGGGGGATCGGGGCATGGTTGCGGCCATAGAAGGTGTCCAGAGGGGTGACCGGGTCCACGAGCGCGCCAGGAGGTGGTTCAGCGTTGTAGGGCTCGGCCTGGTGCACGATCATGTCGTCTCGTTTATCCCATATGCCCATATCGCCACTATGCTCGAAGTCCTTCCAAGCGGCACTTCGATCCCGCTCGGTTTCGGCGAAAGCGACAGAATGCGCATCGCTGCGGCCTCCAGGTAGGAGAGCGAGTCATGGGCAAGGAACGCCCCGGGGATGACACAGATCCATCCCACGCCCGAGATCATCTGGCGAACGAGCGTACCTACCTCGCATGGTTGCGCACATCCGCGAACGTGATGGCTCTAGGGCTGGCCGTGGCCAAGTTCGTCGAAGGCGGCCGTACCCGTTCACTGGCCGCAGGCGCTCTGCTGATGGCCGTCGGAGCGGCTGGGCTGGCTTACTCCGCCGTGCGCTATCGGAACGCCGCAGCCGATATCAGGCACGAACGGCTTCGCGCCGCCAGTCGAACCGCGGACGCGATGGCGTCGGTGATCCAGGCGCTGCCGACTCCGGCCGCGCACGCGCGGGCGCGCCGAGCGGCCGCCGACATCGTGGCGGCTGCGGCCGGACGGCAGTGAGCTCAACGGCCTGGGACAACTCGCCGCGGCCATCAAGGAGGCCATGCTCACTCGATGGCCCGCGCTTCAACCGCTGCCCCTGCAACGGCCATAAGGGCGCCAGACCGCAACCTGGCCGACGACGTGACCTCGAACCACACGTCTTGACGAGTCCTCCCGTGACAGAGGCGGCCGTCTTCGGCAGGACCGAGGCTGCAGCGACCGGGGGCGCCGCTCGCGCGAACGGCGCCCCCGTCGTTGTACGGCCTCAGGCGCCGACGTCGCGGCCGTCAGCGCGCCACACCGCGACCACGGCCGGGCGGACGATCTTGCCGGGCCCGTCGGGCCAGGTGCTGGCCGGCTTCTCCACGGACGCGCCGTCGACCTCGCCCGGGTGCTGCACGGCCACGACCACGCGCCGGTCCTGGACGATCGGCCCGCAGGTCTCGGCGCCGGTGGGCACCGTCAGGAACTGCTTGAGCTCACCCCGCCGGTCACCGCGCGTGGCGACACCGAAGAGGCCGTCGTGGGAGCCGAGTTGGGCCCCGTCGGTGGCGATCCACAGGTTGCCGTGCGGGTCGAAGGCCACGTTGTCCGGGCAGGAAATGGGGCTGACCTTCTCCTTGGGGAACCCGGCGAAGTAGGTGGACGGGTCGGCGGGGTCACCGGCGACGAGGAAGACCGACCAGGCGAACGTGGTGCTCTCGGGCTGGTTCCGGCCCTCGGTCAGTTCCAGGATGTGCCCGTGCTTGTTGGCGTTGCGGGGGTTGGCCTCGTCGGCGGGCGCGTAGCCGCTCTTGCCGCGGTTGGTGTTGTTGGTGAGGACGACGTAGACCTTGCCGGTGTGCGGGGAGGGCTCGATGTCTTCGGGGCGGTCCATCTTGGTGGCGCCGACCTTGTCGCCCGCCAGCCGGGTGAACACGAACACGTCTTCGGCGGTCATGCCCTCGACGTGCGAGACGGCGCCGTCGGCGGTGGCGGTGGCCAGCGGAATCCAGGTGCCGGAGCCGTCGAACTCGTCGTCGGCGGGCAGCTTGCCGCTGCCGTCGATCTCGGAGGCGGGCGAGTCGCCGGTGAGCTTGGCGACGTAGAGGGTGCCCTCTTCGAGCAGCGACAGGTTGTGCTCACGCGCCGCGCGGCTGTTCCCCTGCCGCATGCGCTTGCTGCCGACGAACTTGTAGAAGTAGTCGAACCGCTCGTCGTCGCCGGAGTAGACGACGGGCCGCCCGTCATCGGTGAGCCGGACCGTCGCGGCCTCGTGCTTGAAGCGGCCGAGGGCGGTGTGCTTGCGGGGCGTGGAGGTGGGGTCGTACGGGTCGAATTCGACGACGTAGCCGAAGCGGTGGACCTCGTTGGGCTCCTGGGCGATGTCGAACCGCTTGTCGAACCGTTCCCACTTCCGCTCGGTGGCACCGGTCCCGATGCCGTACCGCTTGTCGGTGGCCCGGCTGCCGTTCGCGAAGTACTGGTTGAAGTTCTCCTCGCCGTGGAGGGTGGTGCCCCACGGGGTGGTGCCGCCGGAGCAGTTGTTGAGGGTGCCGAGGACCTTGCGGCCGCTCGGGTCGGCAGAGGTCTTCAGGAGGTCGGACCCGGCGGCCGGTCCGGTGAGATGGAACTCGTTGGTGGCGGTCACACGGCGGTTGAGGGGGTGGCGGGGGACGGCGGTGAGGCGCCCGGTGCGCCGGTCGTTCTGGACCACGACGGCGGCCAGACCGTGAGCGGCCCAGGCGACCTCGGCCTGCTGCCGGGTGGGGTTCTCGGGGTCGTACCCCCGGAACATGATCACCTCGTCGGTGTACTCGTGGTTGGCGACGAGGAGCTGGAGGTCATGCTCGCCCTGAATCGGCAGGAGGGCGAGGAAGTCGTTGTTGTACCCGAACTGGCCGGCCTGGGCAGCGGCGGTCTGGTTCTCGGGGTCGAAGGCGGGTGCGCCGCGGAGGATGGGGTCGCCCCAACGGATGACGACGTTCTGGTGGTAGCCGTAGGGGATGGTGACGACGTCGGCGGTGTTGGGGGCAACGGCGGTGAAGCCGAGGCCACGGGCGGCGTCGCCACGACCCCCGGCGGCGCCCTGCCCCTGCGGGGCGGCAGCCTGGGCCTCGGGGGCCGCGGCCGTGACGGCGGCCGTGCCGGTGGCGGCGGCCACGGTGACGACGGCGGCGCCGCGCAGGGCGGAACGGCGGCTGAGGGCACCGGCGATGACGTCGCCGACGTACTCGCCCGAGCTGGTGTTGGGCACCTCGTGGAAACATGCATCGCCGCAGCGGTAGCGGCAGGTCAGGGCGGACCGTCCGCCAGGATGCGAACCGGACGGTGTTCCGATCAGCGGCAGGAGCTTGCGCACTTTGCTCTCCCTATATGAAACCTTGGTGTGAGCGTGACGCTAGGAGGGTTGGGTGTGCGGGAGCCCTGCCGATGAATGAACGATCGGTGAACGGGATCGAACCCTATGGGGATTGGATGACGGCCGACGGAGCGTGTCGCGCGGGGTCCGCGGGATGGGCCGTGAGGATGGGCGACGGCGGGAGCGCGGTGTTGGCAGATGGTGCTTCCGATGACTGGACCCTACCCAAGATCACCGCCTCCGGCCGCCAACCTGAGCAGCGCTCACCGCGACTGGCACTTAACCTGGATCCACCGGCTGTCCCGGGTCCTGTGGATGGAGAAATGAAGAGAGGTGCCTGCTGACCTGCGAAGATGGGAGTTACCACACCACCATCACGCACTATCAGCAAGGCACCTCGTAGATGAAAGTTTCCCACACCCCGGCGGCGGTCTCTGTTGCGTTCGATGACCGGAATCTGATCGCGTATGCGGGGCTGGTCCCGGTGATGCGGCTATGGCCGAGCGGTGTGGTCTTTCGCGCCTGGTGGCCGAGAAGGTGAAGCTGCCCGGGGCGGGCAACGGTGCGGGTGCGGCGGCGGACGCCAAGGTCACCAGCATCGTGGGCGGTATGGCCGCAGGCGCGGACAGCATCGACGACCTTCACCTGCTGCGGCACGGTGCGATGCCGGCCGTGTTCGACGGTATCCGTGCCCCGTCCACGCTGGGCACGTTCCTGCGCGCGTTCACCCACGGGCATGCGCTCCAACTCCACGCCGTGCACCGCAGGTTCCTCGGCGCGCTGGCCGCACACACGCCGCTGCTGCCGGGCGCCGGTGTGATGGCGTTCATCGACGTCGACTCCACTCATAAACGGGTTTACGGGCGGGCCAAGCAGGGCGCGGAGTACGGCCGGTTCAAGGACATCCGCACTCTGCACCCGTTGCTCGCCACGATCTGCGCCCCGCACTCCCGGCCGGTGATCGCCGCGGTCCGGATGCGCCGCGGCAAGGCAGCCGACGCCCGCGGCGCCCCGAAACTCGTGAGCGAGGCCCTGGCCACCGCCGTCGAGGCGGGCTGCACCGGCATGCGGATCCTGCGGGCGGACTCCCAGTTCTGCAACGCCGGTGTGATCGCAGCCTGCCGCAGGGCCGGAGCCCGCTTCTCCATCACCACTGGCATGAACCCGTCCATCAAACGTGCCGTCGTCAGCATCCTGTGCCGTTCAGAAATGCGTTGCTGCAGGTCGTAGGGGGTCGCACCGCAGATGATCGAGGTCCTGGACCGGATCCGGGTGCCCCGCCGGCTGGGCGGGCGGCCCCGGACCCGGCTCGGTCACGTCAGCGGTGACAAGGCCTACAGTTCTCGCCGCAACCGGCGCTACCTGCGACGACGCCAGATCAAGCACACGATCCCGGAGCCGAAGGACCAGCGGGCCAACCGCCGGCGCAGAGGCAGCGCGGGCGGCAGGCCCGCCGGGTTCGATCAGGAGCACTACCGGCGTCGCAACGAAGTCGAGCGGACCATCAACCGGCTCAAGAACTCCCGTGCGGTCTCCACCCGTTACGAGAAGGAGGGCCTACGTCTTCCACGGCGCCGTCACCGCAGCGGCGATCCGCCTATGGCTCCGACCATGATCCGCCGGACAGGGCCTACGGGTGACCGGACCCATCGGTTCAACACGACCAAAATCGCCGGTAAGTCGGCCCCGACGCGGAAGGGCTCAATAGCGACACCCCAAGCGCCCCTGAGGACCGCTACATTGGTCCTCGGATCACTGTCCGTGGGGGTGGGGGATGGACCCGATCGTACTGGCGGCGGGAACCGCCTTGGTGAGCGCCATGGCGACGGATGCCTGGCTGCAGGCGAAGGCCGCGACAGTGGCGATGTGGCGCCGCCTACGTCCGGACTACGCAGACGACGTGGGCGCCGAGCTGGACGCCCTGCGCGGTCAGGTGCTCGCCGCACGTGATGCGGACGACGAGGACACCGAGCAGGCGCTGGCCGGGGTCTGGCGGATGCGCTTCCAGCAGGCCCTCACTGTCACCCCCGGCCTCGCCGCCGAACTGCGGCTGTTGCTGGACGATCACCTTGGCCCCGCACTGTCCCAGACGGAGCGGACCCGAGGTGCGTCGGTCGTCATGAATGCGGAAACCCGCGACAACTCCCGCGTCTTCCTGGCGGGCAGGGACCAGCACATCACCGGAGCATGAACGTCCCGGCGGGGGAGCCCACCCCCCGTCAGGAAGCCCACGCCCACGACAACTCCCAGATCCACATGGCGGGCAGGGACCAGTACATCTACTCCTCGGACGGGACCAACCGTGATCAGGTGCCCGTCCCGGGGGCGGCCCGTGCTCTCGCGCGGATGCTCGCACCGTTCTGCGTCCTCGTCACTGGCGTCACCCTGGTGTGGGTGGCCTACGACGCCGACGGCTGGATCAGGGGACCGTTCCTGCTGGCGGGCCTCGTGTGTGTCGTGCTCACAAGCCCGCGGCTGCGGACCGCTGTTCGACACTGGCGCCTGACACGGACCGGGCGAAACCCGGGGCTCGCACGCCTCCTGGACCGACAACTCGAAGGAGCCGCCGAACAACTCGCGCGCGAACTCGAGGTGTTGTGGAATCGCGAGATGAGACTCCGCAGACTCCAGCATCCGACTCCGCTGCCAGTGCGTTGGGTCAACGCGGAGGAGTTCGGGGATCACTGGACGAACATCCGCACGGACGACGGGCGCGACGCGTCGCTGGATCTCTCGGGCAGCAGCGCTCTCCACGAGGTCTTTTCCAGAATCCCTTCCGGTCGGCTGCTCATTCTCGGCCAAGCCGGGGCGGGCAAGTCCGTGCTCGCGTTGCGCTTCGCTCTCGACCGCCTGCGGGCGAGGGAGCCGAGCGGCCGCGTTCCCGTACTCCTTCCCATGGCCTCGTGGGACCCTACGACGCAGGACCTGGAGTCCTGGGCGGCCGGGCGCCTGGCAGCCGCCCACCCGGCACTCGCCGGGCGGGCCGTGTCGGGCCGGACAGTCGCCACCGAACTCCTCCGGTCGGGCCAGCTCTTACCCGTACTGGACGGCTTCGACGAGATGAGCACGCAGACCCGGCATCATGCTCTGCGAAGACTTCGCGCCTCGCTCGGCGAGGCGGACCCCTTCCTGCTCACCAGCAGGGCCGACGAGTACGAGGCCGCCGTCAGACAGGCCGACATCGTGCTGCCGGCGACGGCGGCGGTACGGGTGGAGCCACTGAGCGTGCAGGAGTCGGTGGACTATCTGCGCCGCACGACCCGGAAGCTGGTGGTCGGCCGTACTGTGGCCACCAAGTGGGACCCGGTGTTCACCCGGCTGCGCGAGCACCCGCGTGACCCGCAGGTGCTGGGGCTGCGGGACGTGCTGACGACCCCTCTGATGACGGGTCTGGCCCGTATCACCTACAGCGACACTTCCCGCGATCCCGCGGAGCTTCTGGACCACCGCCGCTTTCCCACCCGAGCCGCGATCGAAGACCACCTGCTGGGCCAACTCGTTCCGGCGGTCACCGATCAATCGGAGCGGACCGCACGATGGTTGAAGTTCCTGGCGCAGCACCTCAATTCTCTGGGCACCCAAGACCTGGAGTGGTGGCGGCTGAGCCTGGCGGGTCCGAGAGCGGCCCGGGCAGTGGGGGCGACGCTGGCGCTGGGTGCGGCCACTGCTCTGCTCGGGTGGCGGGTCGATCGGCAGACGTCCTGGTTCGGCATCGAGATGCCGGTCTGGGTCCCGTTCGGTGTGCTCTGTCTGATATCAGTCACCGATGTGGTGTTCGGCTCCCGCGAATCTCCGCCGCGGTATGTCCCGCGTACCGAGCCGGGGCGGATGGTTCGGCCCGCGCTCGCCGTCGTGGCGGTGGTCGGCGGGGGTCTGCTGTACTCCTGGCTCCTGCAATACCTGCTGTTCAAAGTGATCGTCGCAGCTGCCTCCGTGATTTTCTCCGTCGGCCACTCGATTCTGCGCCGAAAGAGACCTCGGCCCAAGGCCCCTGGCCGACTGACGGTGGAGGAGCCTCTTGAAGATCTCCGCCACGGTGCCAGCGATGCGGCCACTCGCGGCCCGGAGCGGACGCTGAGGGAGGACCGACTGGCGACGCTGGTAACGCTGGGGCTCATCAACCTGCTGATGGGAGGTTCGGCAGTCTGGCGGGCGGCCGGGCTCCTGATCTTCGCAGCGTTCGCACCGGAGTGGTTCCTTCCTGACGTTCGACCGGGCACCGGGGCCATCACCACGGTCGTCACGTTCGTTGCTTTCGCCGTGCTCGGAGCATCGTCGTCCGCCTGGTGCGGGTTCGGTGCGTCAAGAGTGTGGCTGTGGGGTGCGGGGAAGCTTCCGTGGAACGTGCTCGGCCTTCTCGGGGAGGCCCACCGCCTCGGCGTGTTGCGCCAGTCCGGCGCCGTCTACCAATTCCGGCACTCCCGGCTCCAGGAACGACTGGCCGCGCAGGCGGGGGAGCCCGCACCGGCTCGGGGGCAGGCGAGCGGTTCACGGATCGAAGATCTCCGGCCGGTCGTAAGCATGCTTTCCAGCCTCGTTCTCGCTGTCGGGTCGGTTGCGATGGGTGTGGACATGTTTCTGCTGAAAGCTGAGTCCGGGCCGTACGAAGCGGTTGTCCCCGTCTGTGAATTGGTCGACCGCGAGGTCCTGCTGAAGCTCGTCCCGGACCCCCGGGGAGAACCGTCCGAGGGGCACGACTACGAAATGAGCACGAGGTATTGCTCCTGGAACGCTGGCACGGAGACCGCCGGAGACCCCGTCGTGGTGATCATGGTGCAACTGTTCAAACCCACGCGCACGCTCGCTGCCGTCGAACGGGCGGACGGGTACTTCGGCCACGGACTCCCCGTCGGGCCAATCGTCCCCCAATACACCACCTACCTTGCCGGAGTGGGCGACGAGGCCGTCACCGCCGTGGGGCACAGCGAGGATCGCCCGACGGCCGCGACGAGCGTCCGGTTGGACAACCTGCTGGTGACCGTCACGTATGAGGTGAGCGGGTTGAAGTGGGGCGATACGGAGGGTTACGCCCGCAGCACCGGGATTACGCAGGACCTGGCCCGCACCGTCGTGCGGAATCTCTCCGACGCGCGCCCGTAACCAAGGGTTTCACCATAGGGCGGACTCGACGTCTTGGCGGACGGAGTCCCGACCCCGTCCGCGGTTGAAAGCTGCCACGCGAGACACGGGACGGGGTGCCGGGGCCGTACCTGACGGTGCCGGGGTTGTACTTGGTCGTGCGGTGGCCCACGAAGCTCTCGGCCGCGTTCGGGAACTCGGCTCCAGGCGACGGTTCGGGCCGACCGCAAGCCCCGGGCGGGCGCACGGGACACCCTCAGGCGGTGTCCGGCGGGTCATGCCCCGGGGGCGCGACGCCCGGCACGGTACCTCGCGGCGTTGCCGAAACGTCCGAATCGGCCCGCTATGAGGGCGCTCCGGCGCCCTGCGAGACACCGCACCGGGCCCCGCGCACCATCCGGCCTTGATCCGCTGGACGCCGCGAGGGCTCCGCGCACGTCATACGCAAGGCTGTCGCCGACGTGGAGCACCTCCGACGGGCGCACATCGTGCCGGTGGGCAACGGTCTGCACCGCCCGCAGGTCCGGTTTGGCGAATCCAAGCCGCCACGTCGGGTAGTGGCACACGACGTGAGGCGCGAGGAGACGCGCAACATCGCTCTCGCATTCGTCCCAATACGTGACGTTCGACAAGGTGACGATAGGCGCGGTCTTCGCCATCCTGGCCACCGCCTCATGGGCCCCGGACCACAGGGCGAAGTTCGGCGGATGGTGGTCGTGAGGGAAGGCGCTGGTGGGGATTCCCAGTCCGGCGCAGGCCCTCTCCACCAGCGGCAGGCCCACGCCGACTTCGCCAGCCTGGAAGGCGGCGAAGTCCCCGGACCCCGCCTCACTCTCCGTGGCTGAGCGTCACTCTGATTACAAGGAGTTGCTTTCCGCTTCGCGGCAGCTTCGGGAGAACAGGGCACACGCGGCGACGGCGGCGGGCGCGGGCCGCGCTGCTTGTGGGACCAGACCGAGGCTGTGCGCGCGGTATGTCGGTCTCGATGAGCCGCCCGCCGATGCCTTCGGGCTGGCCGGGAGGCCTCGCGGCCGGGACGTCTGGCTGCACCAGCCCGATCGCGTCATGTGAGGCGTCGATCCCCGCTGAGACCCGCCAGGATTCAGGGCAACCAGGAAACTCTTCGTCTCACCTCGTCTCACACATCTCTCACAGACGAGAGTGCACGGGAGCACACGGGAGCCTCTTGAGGCTGTTTTGCTGTTAGCCGAGCGTAGATATCTCACAAATCTGTCACGACTTCTTGATCATCAGGCTGCTTCGCCCTCACTGAAACCGAGTAGAGAAGTGAGGTGGTCCGAGGTGACGTGGAGGTCCTCGGGGCTCGGGTGGACGTGCACCCGCTTGGTGAAGTTGGCGTTGGCATGCCCGGCCCTTGCGGCGAGGACGACGTCCGGCACGCCGTTGACGGCAAGAAACGTGAGGCACGAGTGGCGTGCGTCGTAGAGCTGGACCTTCCGCAGCTGCAGCTTCCGCTGCAGGGAGTACGAGGCCTCACGGAGGTCTCGAGTCGTGAGCGGCTGGCCGAGGGCTACGATGAGTCACGCCTGGTCAACCACCGCCTGAAAGTGACCGACGCATCTGAAAGTGGCAGCGCGCCCCCGCAGGTAACGTCACCCATTGGGGTGAATTCTGGCACTCGCGTTGCGGCCCCTTTCAGAGCCGAGCCGTCCGGCCCGCGTCCGCGGGCTCCGCATAGCTGTGGAGACACGGAGCCCGAGACGGCGGCGAGTTGCCCGGCCGCTGCGTCGGCAGTGCGACTGCTTCCTTGCCGACGTCCGGCAGCGGCCGCACTCGCCAACGCCTGCCCTTCCCGCGATCGACCCGGTGTACAGGATCTCGCCCCGCCCGGGGCGCCGCTGCTGATGACCAATTACATCCGGCCCCGCCCGGACTGTCCGAGGACGGCAGGCGCTTGCCGGCCGCCGCCCAGGTGCCGGCGATATCGGCGGCGATGGCGACGCCCGAGCTCGGGCCCGCGCCCTGCGCCCGTCCTTCCTGTACGTGGCGGCGAAATCCGTCAGCGTCAGCCGGGCCTCGTCGAACCACTTGGCCTCGAACCGTGAGATTCCGCAGGCGTATTCGCCATACCGGATGGAGCCGTCGGTCTTTCCGGCCAGCACTGAGACCGACTTGTTGGGCAGCGAGAGGGCCGTCGTACGGAGCTGGCGCAGCGCGTCCCTGGCCGCGCAGGAGTCACTCCCGCCACACGGCCCGATTCTGCTCCGAAATCTTCCAGGAGACCGCGGTCCCACGTTCCCTGCCTGCACCAAGCCCGGGGACGTCTCGTCCAGTTCGTCGCGGTCCCTGCCGGGCGCAGTAAGTCAATGTGATGCACGACACAGTTGACCATCGTGCCTGATCAACACATGATCCACACAGATTCTTTTAAGGAAAAACTAAGGGGATGGGTGGGGCATGTTAACTCAGGAACGGGGGCACAGCTGGCGTCAGGCGGCGCGAAGTTGGGCCGTAGCCGTCGCACTTCTAGGGAGTGCGATTCCGGTGGTCGGGGTCGGAGCGACTCCAGCAATCGCCCATGACGGAGCGGCCTCGACAGCGGTCGACGGGACTCCGGAGTCGGAGGCTAGTGCTCTCGCGGGGGAGACCGGTGAGCGAGTGGCCGTGGACGGGGTGACTACCGAATCGTCCCAGGTCTTCGCCAACCCGGACGGCACCTTCACGCAGGAAATGAACGCGGCTCCGGTCCGTGCCCGGAGGGACGACGGTACCTGGGCACCCATCGACACCACCCTCGTTCGCGAGACCAACGGCTCTGTGCGGGCGAAGAACACGACAGCTGGTCTCACCTTCTCGGGCGGCGGCAGCGGGGACGGACTGGTCACGCTGAAGGATGAGGGACACGAGCTGCGGCTCGGCTGGCCCACTGAGCTCCCGGAGCCCCGACTCGACGGCGACACCGTCACGTACGCCGGAGTCCTCCCGGACGTCGATCTGAAACTGACTGCGTTGAGCTCCGGCTACACCTCGGTGCTCGTGGTCAAGACCGCGGAGGCTGCAAAGAATCCGGCGCTCGCGACGATCAGGATGACCGTCTCCGGCAATGGCCTGGACATCGCCCCGACGGCCGATGGCGGTTTCGTCGCGCGCGACGGCGACGGCTCCCCGGTCTTCGAGAGCCCGGCAGGGCGGATGTGGGACTCGGCCGGTGACACCCCGGCAGCGGGCATCACCACGCAACTCGACCGCACCGTTTCAGCAGAGCCGGAGGGCGAACCGGAACCAACGCATACGGCCCCGCTGCCCGACGCCGAGGGCGAACCCGCCCCCTCGGAGGGCCCCAGCAGCGGTGACGCGACGGCCGAACTCCCACTCAAAATCAACGAAGATTCCCTGGAGATCACGGCTGATCAGGCCCTGCTTCACGGTAAGGACACTGTCTTTCCTGTCTACATCGACCCGCCGACCAAGGGCATCGCACTGGGCGACTGGACGGCGCTTTCCTCGGACGGTGACAAATTCTGGGAGTTCGACGGGGACAAGGGCGTGGGGCGCTGCTCCAACTCCGGCGGATACCTGTGCTCCAACAGCCCCTACACCCAGCGCCTTTACTTCGAGTACCCGCTCTCCTCGATCCACGGCAAGAAGATCCTGGACGCCACGATGGAGGTGTACCAACTGTGGACGTTCAACTGCGATCCGCACTGGTACGACCTGAGCCGCGTGGACAAGGGCATCTCCTCCAGCACTACCTGGTCGTCCCGCCCCACCGGGGTAGACCTCATGGGCGACCGGAACGTGGCCTACGGCCGGGGCAGCCTGTGCAACCCGGCACAGCCGGCGAACTGGGTACGCTTCAGCGACAACGTGGACGAGGAGACGAACGAGAACCTGACGACGACCCTCGCTTCCTACGCCACGAACAAGACGTCGCAGATCACCTTCTCGCTGACCGCACACGACGAGTCCGACGCGGCCGCCTGGGCGCGGTTCCGCAACGACGCCAAGCTGTCGGTGACCTACGTCTCCTACCCCGACAAGCCGACCTCGTACGGCGTCCAGCAGGGCACCACCGGACGGGCCTGCAACGCCTCCACGCTGCCATTCGCCACCAGTGACACCACGCCGAAGATGCTGGCCACGGTGCAGTCGGCCGACGGCTCGGGCTCTCAGCTGCGCGCCTTGTTCGAGGTGTGGAAGGCGGACGGCTCCAGCCGCGCCTGGTACGCGGCCTCCCCGGACGCCGCCTGGGTGGCCGACAATGCCCCCCGCGACGCGACCTCCAGCGCGCTGCCGGCACAGACGGACTACAGGATGCGGGTCAAGACACAGGCGTACTACAAGACGGACCGAGGCGCCACCGGTGTGCTGGACTCGGCCTGGTCGTCCTGGTGCTACTTGCGGGTAGACACTGATTCGCCACCGCCTCCGGTGGTGACCAGCGCGGACGGCGTCTACAAGTCGGCCGAGACCGATCCGGCCGCGGGCGGGGTGGGCACATCGGGCAAGTTCACCTTTACCCCCGCGGACACCAATCCCACCACGGCCGGTATCCAGTCGGACGTCGTCAGCTACAAGTGGAAGCTGAACAGCGGCGCGGTCTCCGCTCCGATCACCGTCGCCAAGGGCGCGGCCACCACCCAGACGATCACGCCGAACCAGGCCGGTGAGAACACCATCCAGGTCTGGGGCTACGACGCGGCGGCTCACAGCTCGCAGACCGGCTACTACAGCTTCTTGGTGAAGGGTGCCGAGAAGCCCTCGGGGGTCTGGCACCTGGACAACAACGGTGCTGACAGCACCTCTGCGACTCAGCACCCGCTGACGCTGGGCGGCTCGTCCGCCTACACCGCGCTGGCACGGTCCGGTGCAGGGGCGCTGAAGCTCAACGGAACCAGCGACTACGCCGCCACCAGCAGTGCCGTGCTCGACACCAGCAAGTCCTTTGCGGTCTCCGCATGGGTACGTCCGGCCGACATCTCTCGCAGCCAGACGGTCCTCTCGCAGCAGGGCACCAACCTGTCCGGCTACGCCCTGCACTACTCCGCGTCGGCCGGGAAGTGGGCATTCAGCAAGTACGCCAGTGATGCCGTGGGTGCTGCCGCCGTCCGTTCGTACTCCACCGCGCAGCCGGTAGCGAACACCTGGACACACCTGGCAGGTGTCTACAACGCGGCGGACCAGACCATCCAGCTGTTCGTCAACGGAGTCCCGCAGGGCCAGCCGGTGACCAGCACGACCGCCTGGAATGCCAGCGGCCCGATGCAGTTCGGACGATTCCACTCCGGCACCAGCTACGTCGAGAACCTGAACGGAAGCCTGGACGAGGTCCACGTCTGGTCCCGTGCTGTCACGGACACCGAGATTGCGCACGACGCCTGGCTGGAGGACGAGGACATCAGCGACGGCACCGCCGGCGACCCGGTCCCGGCGCTCGTCGCCAAGTGGGACGCCACGGACATGGCCAACGCCGCCGGCACCACGGTGAAGGACACCAGCGGCTACGGCCGGAACCTGACACTCAACGGGGCCGCGCTCACCCAGTTCACCACCGGAGACCCGGATATCGGCGAAGAGGTCACGACGACGCAGTCGATGACCCTGAACGGCACCAGCGCCTACGCCACCGCCGCCGGCCCACTCCTCGACGACTCCGGTTCGTTCACCGCGACCGCCTGGGTGACGCTGGACCCGGCCAAGCTCGCCGACACCACCAAGTCCTACGCGGTGCAGGTGTTCGGCCAGTCGGGGACGAGTCAGTCCTCCTGGGGCGTCTGGTACGAGCAGCCGGCCGGAAGCACCCAGGGACGGTGGACGTTCGGCCGTCCCGACAAGGACGGCACCGGAGCCGCCTGGACCGAGAGTGAATCCACCGCATTCACCACCGCTCAGCTGGGAGTGCCCGTCATGCTGACAGTCGTCTACGACGCCCAGGCCGCAGCCGACCCCGAGGACACCTCCAAACTCGGCGCGCTCAGGCTGTACGTCGACAGTGCCCTGATGGGTGACGCGGACGGCGTGGCGTACTCGGCCCCCTGGCAGGGTGCCGGGGCATTCGAGATCGGCCGGGCGAAGATCAACGGCGCCGCCGCGCGCTACTACCCCGGCAAGATCGACAGCGTCCGTGTCTGGGCCGGAGCCACCTCCACCGACAACATCGCCAACCGGCACAACATCGAGCAGCGGTAGAAGCGAGGACGGTCGGAGTGCCTGCGCTACTCCCCGATCTCCGACCTGTTCAGGCCCGGGTGCTGCTGATGCCGGCGCCCGGGCCGTCTCGCACTTCTCCAAGCCTCCCGTAGCACGCGCGCCTTGACGGGCGCGCGCCAAAAGCAGCGCTCGCGGCGCCGATGCCGTTGCCGGAGCGTTCCCCGCCCATCATCGAACACGGAGAGTAACTGTGTCCTCGCCGCCCTTCCGTAAGCGCTTGCCAGGGGCGTTCATACGCCGCTGGCTCGGCCGCGGTGCCCTCGTAGTCTCCCTCTCTGTCCTTCCGCAAGTTGTGATTCCCTCGGGGTACGACTTCGCTGCCCAGGCCCAGACCGCGACAGCCCGAAAGCAGCTGGAGGACCGGCCCGAGGCGAAGATCGACAAGGTAGGCAGGCTCAAGCCCGGCGCGTCCAAGGCCCCGAAGGACAAGGCCGCCTCCGCCTCGGGCAAGACCCGCGCGCGGCTGAACAGTGCCGCGTGGCCGGAGGCTGGAAAGGCCACCGCAAAGGTCCCCGCGACCAGCACGGGGACCGCCATCACGGTCGGCGGACTCGGCGTGGACCTGGCCCAGGAGCCCACCGCCCTGGCAGCCAAGTCGGCCAAGACGAAGGCGGAGGCTACCGGTCCCGCCGAAGAGGTGGCGCTCAGGGTCCACTCCCAGGCCGCCGCGAAGAAGGCAGGTGTCAACGGGATCCTGCTCACCATTGATCCCTCCGAAGGAGCTGCCGGAGATACCGACAGGCTCCGGGTATCTCTGGACTACTCCACCTTCAACGACGTCTACGGTGGCAACTTCGGCCCCCGCCTGCGCCTGGTGACACTCCCGGCATGTGCACTGACCACCCCCGAGAAGGAGTCCTGCCGCACTCAGCAGCCAGTAGCCGGCGCGAGCAACGACACCGGATCGCAGACGCTGACGGGTACCGTCTCCGCCCGCACCCTCGCAGCTGGCACCCCGATGCTGCTCGCGGCGGCGGCCGACAGTTCAGGCGGCGGAAGCGACTACAGCGCCACGCCGCTGTCTCCGACCGCGACCTGGGAGGCCGGTGGCAGTACGGGTGACTTCACCTGGAACTACCCGCTGCGGGTTCCCCCGGCCACGGCCGGCCCGTCCCCGAACCTGTCCATCTCCTACAACTCCGCATCCGTGGACGGCCGCACGGCCGGGGAGAACAACCAGACCTCGGTGATCGGTGAAGGCTTCTCGATCACTGAGTCCTACATCGAGCGCAAGTACGGGTCCTGCAAGGAAGACGGCCAGTCCGGCAAGGGCGACCTGTGCTGGAAGTACGCCAACTCCACCCTGGTCCTCAACGGCAAGGCCGTCGAGCTGGTCAACACCTGTGCCGACAAGGCGGCCTGCGACACCGCCGCCCTCTCCGAGGCGTCCGGCGGCTCGTGGAAGACGAAGAACGAGGACGGCACCCGCGTCCAGCACCTGACCGGCGCCACCGCCAACGGCGACAACAACACCGAGTACTGGAAGGTCACGGACGCATCCGGCACCCAGTACTTCTTCGGCAAGCACCGGATGCCCGGCTGGAGCGACAAGGGCACCACCGACACCGCCGACGACGACCCTGTCACCAACTCCGTCTGGACCGCCCCGGTCTTCGGCGACGACTCCGGCGAACCCTGCTACAAGTCCACCGGCTTCGCCGACTCCTCCTGCAACCAGGCCTGGCGCTGGAACCTCGACTACGTCGAGGACACCCACGGCAACGCCTCCACCTACTGGTACAGCAAGGAGACGAACTACTACTCCAAGAACGCCGACACCGCCGTCAACGGGACCGGCTACACCCGCGGTGGCCACCTCGACCGCATCGACTACGGCCTGCGCAGCGACCTGATCTACACCAAGCCCGCCGCCCAGCAGGTCCGCTTCACCTACGCCGAGCGCTGCATCACCTCAGGCGGCTGCTCAAGCCTGACCAAGGACACCAAGGCCAACTGGCCCGACGTGCCCTTCGACATGATCTGCGCAGCCAACACCAAGTGCACCACCCAGATCGGCCCATCCTTCTTCACCCGCAAGCGCCTCACCGACATCACCACCTCCGTGTGGACCGGCACCGGCACCAACCAGCGGGACGTTGACACCTGGCACCTGGAACAGGACTTCCCCGATACCGGCGACGCCTCCTCCGCCAGCCTGTGGCTGAAGTCCATCCAGAACACCGGCAAGGCCAACACCACCACTGCCGCCATGCCACCGGTCACCTTTGGCGGCGCCCAGCTGCCCAACCACGTGGAAGGCAGCGGCCCGGACACCCTGCGCTACATCAAGTGGCGGGTACGCACCATCAAGTCCGAGACCGGCTCGACCCTCACCGCCAACTACTCCGACCCGGACTGCATCTGGGGCACCAGCATGCCGGCGGACGTCGACAAGAACGCCCGCCGCTGCTTCCCGGTCAAGTGGTCCCAGTCCGGGGCGACCCCGGTCACCGACTGGTTCCACAAGTACGTGGTCACTTCCGTCTTCCAGGACGACCCCTACGGCCACGGCGACACCGGCGAGACGTACTACGACTACAAGGACGGCGCCGGCTGGGCCTACGCTGACGACGAGGGCCTGACCAAGCCGTCCAACCGCACCTGGTCGCAGTGGCGCGGCTACGGCAAGGTCGTGCAGACCTCCGGCGACTCCGAGGGCCCGCGCAGCAAGAAACTGACGCTCTACATGCGCGGACTGAACGGCGAGAAGGAACTCGACGGCACCGCACGCGTGGAAAAGGTCACCGACTCCACCGGCACCGCGATCGACGACTCCCGCCAGTACGCCGGCTTCGTCCGCGAGACCATCGCCTACAACGGCGCCGAAGAAGTCAGCGGCACCATCAACAACCCTTGGTCGCACAAGACCGGCAGCCACACCTACAGCTGGGGCACCACCGACTCCTGGATCGTCCAGGCCGACACGGTCACCACCCGTACCAAGACGTCCACCGGCACCCGCACGGTCAGGCAGAAGACCACATACGACACCACGTACGGCATGCCGATCACCGTGGAGGACACCGGCGACATCGCCAAGACCGGCGACGAGTCCTGCGTGCGGACCGCCTACGTCCGTAACACCTCGGTCTGGTTGGTGAACGCGGTCTCGCGCACCGAGTCCTACTCGGTTGCCTGCACGACCACCCCGGTGATCCCCGACGACGTCGTCTCCGATATCACCATGGCCTACGACGGCCAGGCAGTCGGGGTCGCGCCCACCAAGGGCGACATCACCGCCTCCTACCGCCTGGCGAGCTATGGCGAGCTCGACAAGAAGCCCGTTTACCAGCAGGTCTCCGGCTCCACCTACGACAAGCTGGGCCGCCCGCTCACTGCGACCAACGCCCTCAACCGCACGGTCAGAACCACCTA
Source organism: Streptomyces sp. NPDC037301 (assembly GCF_055602785.1). Taxonomy (NCBI): domain Bacteria; kingdom Bacillati; phylum Actinomycetota; class Actinomycetes; order Kitasatosporales; family Streptomycetaceae; genus Streptomyces; species Streptomyces sp. NPDC037301. Next base: position 7,489 of record NZ_JBVJWD010000015.1, on the reverse strand, counting down.
CGTCCCCGATGACACCGGTTACGGCCCGCTGACCTCCAAGACCACCACCGACCCCAAGCTCTACACCTCCACCACCGAGGTGGACCCGGCCTGGGGCACTGCCACCAAGTCCACAGACGCCAACGGCAATGTCACCGAGTGGTCCTTCGACGCACTTGGCCGCCTTCTGTCTGTCTGGAAGCCTGACCGCTCCCGCACGCTCGGAGACGTAGCCAGCATCGTCTACACCTACAGCATCAACAACGACAAGGAGACCTGGGTCCGCACCGACGCCCTCAAGGCCGACGGAAAGACATACAACAACTCCTACGAGATCCTCGACAGCCTGCTGCGGTCCCGCCAGAAGCAGGTCCCCGCACCCAACGGCGGCCGGGTGATCTCCGAAACCCTCTACGACGACCGCGGCCTGGCATACGTCTCCAACAGCCAGATCCACGACAACGACGCCCCCTCAGGCACCCTGGCCAACACCTACCCCGGCTCCACCCCCGCTTCCACCGAGACGGTCTTCGACGCAGCGGGACGCGCCACCGAATCGATCTTCCGGGTCTATGACCAGGAGAAGTGGCGTACCAAGACCGACAAGCAGGGTGACCGCACTACCGTCACCGCCGCCGAGGGCGGCACCGGCACCATGACGATTGTCGACGCCCTCGGCCGGATCACCGAACGCCGCGAGTACAGCGGCCCCGTCCCCACAGGCAGCGACTACACCCGCACTCTGTACGAGTACACCCCCGGCAGCCAGCTCAAGAAGATGACCGGTCCAGACGGGGCGGTCTGGACGTACGGCTACGACCTGCGCGGCCGCGAGACCACCTCCACCGACCCCGATATGGGCCGTGTCGACACCACGTACAACGACGCCGACCAGCCACTGACCATCGCCACGACCCTCAATGGCGTGTCCCGCACCCTGATCACCGACTACGACGAGCTCGGCCGCGCCACCGGGACCTGGGACGGGGTGAAGGACAACGCCCACCAGCTGACCAAGACCACCTACGACTCCCTGGCCAAGGGCAAGCCGACAGCGTCGATCCGCTACGTCGGAGGCACCACCGGCAAGATCTACTCCCAGGTCGCAACCGGCTACGACGCGCTCGGCCGCTCCAAGGGCACCAAGACCGTCATCGCCGCCAGCGACCCCCTGGTTGTTGCAGGGGCGCCGCAGACGTTCACCACCTCCACCACCTACAACATCGACGGCGCCGTTCAGTCGACCTCGCTGCCCGCGGTGGCCGGTCTTCCCGCTGAGACCGTGACCAACAGTTACAACGCCCTCGGCATGCTCACCGGCACCGACGGCATGACCGACTACGTCCAGAACATCGGCTACTCCCCGTACGGCGAGAGCGAGGAGACCCGCCTGGGCACCTCCACCGGTGCCAAGCAGCTCCAGATCCTCAACCGCTACGAGGACGGCACCCGCCGCCTGGCCAACACCCACACCGTCGACCAGACCAACACCGGCAACACCAGCGACGCCAACTACGTCTACGACGCCTCTGGCAACGTCGAGTCGATCACTGACAGCGCCAACGGCAAGGACACCCAGTGCTTCGCCTACGACGGCTACCGCCGTCTGACCGAAGCCTGGACCCCGTCCTCCAACGACTGCGCCACCGCCCGTGCGGCGTCCGCCCTCGGCGGGCCGGCCCCGTACTGGACCAGCTGGACCTACAAGCCCGGCGGCCTGCGAGACACCCAGACCGAGCACAAGGCCACCGGCGACACCAAGACCGGCTACGGCTACCCCGCTGTCAATGCCTCCGGCACCGGACAGCCCCACACCCTGACCTCCGTCACCGTCAACAGTGGCACCGCCAAGACCTACACCTACGACGAGCAGGGCAACACCACCAAGCGCTACAGCCCCACCGGCACCGCGCAGAGCCTCACCTGGGACATCGAAGGAGAACTCACCCGCCTCACCGAAGGCACCAAGAGCACCGACTACCTCTACGACGCCAACGGCGAACTCCTGATCCGGCGCGGCCCCGTCAAGACCGTCCTCAACCTGGGAGGTCAGGAACTCCACTACGACACGGCCACAAAGAAGTTCACCGCCCAGCGCTACTACCCTGCCGGCGACGCCACCGCCGTCCGCACCGAGGCCGGCCTGTCCTGGACGGTCGACGACCACCACGGCACCGCCTCAATGGCGGTGGACGCCACCACCCAGGCCATCACCCGCCGCTACACCAAGCCCTTCGGCGAGAGCCGCGGAGCCGCACCGTCGGCGTGGCCCGACGACAAGGGATTCCTCGGCAAGCCCGCCGACGCCGACACCGGACTCACCCACATCGGCGCCCGCGAATACGACCCGGCCAGCGGACGCTTTCTCTCCGTCGACCCCATCCTCGCCCCCGACGACCACGAGTCCCTCAACGGCTACGCATACGCCAACAACACACCCGTCACCCTGTCCGACCCCACCGGGCTCCGCCCCGACGGCGCGTGTGGTGGTGCCTCAAGCTCCTGCGGAGGTGGTACCGAGACCTGGACGCTCAACGACAAGGGCGGCTGGGACTGGAGCTACACCAAGACCTACCACTACAGCTATCCCGACGGCTCATCACTGGCTCTCACTGTCAACACCACGCGCAGCAATGTGTCGTACAAGGTCAGCTACAAGACCGGACCGCGCCCGCTGCCGACTGTGAGGTACGGCAGCAGCGGACCGTCCACCGCGACGCCCAGCCCCAGCCCGGGGATGGCTCCGGACCCCGACTACAAGGGGGGTTATGCGGGACCGTCGTGGGGCGTGGCCGGTGAGATCGCCCTGATGGCCTGCGGCTGGGTACCCGTGGCCGGCGCCGGATGCGACGCCGCGGATCTGGGTCGCGCGGTCGCCGACAAGGACACACTCGGGGTCGCCCTAGGCGCGGCCGGCTTTATTCCGCTCGCGGGCGACGCGGCCAAGCTGCCCAAGCAACTCGACAATATAGCCGACGCGATCAAGCTCGCGAACAAGATCCCCACCTCGCCGTTCTCCGCCAAGATCGATAATTATGCCGAGCACTTGACGATGAAGGACCTCACTGGGGCGGCACGGGAATTGAAGGGAGAGGTGGTCAAACGGAAGGCGAGCGGTGTCCCCTGGGATCATGTCGACGAGGTTCGCAACGCCCAGGGTGGCCTACTCAATCAAATCGCAGCCATCAACAGGAAGCTGGCCCATCCTGGGACGAGTGGCGCCATGCGAGACCTTCTCGTCGCCGACCTGGGGCGGGCCAGCAGAATGCTGGACTTCTCCGAGCAGTTCGTCCCCAGAATCAAGTGAGTGGAGCATGACAGTGGCGCATGATGCATATGTGCGGCAGCTGATCGCACGGGCGAAGGACGGCACCATCCCGCCGCAGGAGGTGAAGCAGATCGCCCAAGCCGTCACCGAGTGCCGGGCCGGCCGGGAGCTCTACCAGCGGCTGTACGCGGTGGCCCGTGCGGGCGGCCTGGCATACGAGCCGCTGATCGCCACGTATCTGATCTACCCCGAGGATCCCGAGGTCTCGGCGCTCGCCGTGCAGGTGCTCACGGCGCACTGGAGAGTGGGAGCGAAGTACAGGAAGCAGATTCTCGAGTTGCTGGGCTCCCCCGAGTGGGATACAAGCGATGATGCGTTCATAGCAGCGGTCTCGGGGGCGGGGGCGATCCTGCACGACGGGTTCGACGCCGAACTCCTCCGCGCCCTGCTGAAGCTCGCCGAGGAAGGCCGTGGTGAGTACAACGACGATCTTATGCAGGGTCTCGCGGTGGAGGCGATCGCCCGCGCGCTGGGCGCCAGCCACGCCGAGTTGACCAGACTGCCCGAGGGAGTCACCCGTGCGGAGTGGTCGCAGGGCGTGCTGAGGGCCGCGCGTGACCGACTGCACGAGGCGGGGCACCAGCCCTGAATCCGCTGACACCCAAGCAGGCCCCGGCCGGACGACTTCCGGCCGGGGCCTGCTCGGCCTCGAAGACCTGCTGCGGCTTGCGATGCGCATACAGGATCTTTACGACGAGCTGATTTTGCAGGAGCGAGGCCGGGGGCGGATACGGGAGTAGTTCGTGCTCGGTTTCGTAGGTGATTTCGGAGATCTGGCCAAGCTGGGTCCCTTACGTACGACGAGCAGGGCAACACCACCAAGCGCTACGGCCCCACCGGCACCGCGCAGAGCCTCACCTGGGACATCGAAGGAGAACTCACCCGACTCACCGAAGGCACCAAGAGCACCGACTACCTCTATGACGCCAACGGCGAACTCCTGATCCGGCGCGGTCCCGCCAAGACCGTCCTCTACCTGGGAGGTCAGGAACTCCACTACGACACGGCCACAAAGAAGTTCACCGCCCAGCGCTACTACCCCGCCGGCGACGCCACCGCAGTCCGTACCGAGTCCGGCCTGTCCTGGATGGTCGACGACCACCACGGCACCGCCTCAATGAGCGTGGACGCCACCACCCAGGCCGTCACCCACCGCTACACCAAGCCCTTCGGCGAAAGCCGCGGAGCCGCACCGTCGGCCTGGCCCGACGACAAGGGCTTCCTCGGCAAACCCGCCGACGCCGACACCGGACTCACCCACATCGGCGCCCGCGAATACGACCCGGCCAGCGGACGCTTCCTCTCCGTCGACCCCGTCCTCGCCCCCGACGACCACGAGTCCCTCAACGGCTACGCCTACGCCAACAACACCCCCGTCACCCTGGCCGACCCCACCGGGCTCCGCCCAGACGGCGCTTGTGGTGGTGCCTCGAGCTCCTGCGGCGGTGGTACCGAATCCTGGACGCTCAACGACAAGGGCGGCTGGGACTGGAGCTACACCAAGACCTACGCACAACCGGGCACATCCCATGGTGTATCCGGCACCTTCACCACGGTAGTTACCCAGACTCAGAACAGCACGACGGCCAAGATCACCTTCAAAAAGGGCCCAGAACCGGTCCCTGCACGGAAGACAGGGAACGGCGGCGGCTCCGGGTGGGGCTGGCTGTCAAGCGTCAAAGACTACGGCTCCGCCATCTTCTCCCAGCCCGAGATCTGGTGGGGCTCCGCGGAAATCGCCGGAAGCATGGCGCTCATAGGCGCCGGCGCAGATAGTACTGCGGGCGGTGTGGCCCTCTGCATCACCGGTGTCGGCTGCTTCGCTGGCGCAACCGCAGTCGCGGGCGGCGTTGCCCTTGTGGGCGCCGGCGCCATCGGCACGGCGGACGGCATCGGACGCATCAACGACGGACTGGGCAAAGCACTCAGAGAAGCCGACTCCGAAGTCCGATTGGAGTCAGGGAAGAATTCTGCTGACGCTTTGAAGTCCTTCACTTCGCCGAAGTCAGAGACTGAATTCGTCTACGATTCCGAGGCGGGAAGATTCCTGGCAGGCGACCGCGAGCCCATCCCTGGAGGGCTCAGCCCGCATGAGCAGTTGGCGCAATCACTTGGCGCCGACAAGAATACGGTATTGGGTGGCACACTCTTCCGCGAAGATGGCCGACTGGTGTTCACGGAGAGTAGTGGGCACTATGGGCATAGGTGGACGGATGCAACGCGTCAGAAATTCCAAGAATTCTTGAATGGCAATGGCGTTCAGTATGAATACAGGCAGTGGGGTTGAGATGGCCGAATGGACTCCGGTAGTGTATCGCGGCGACGGGGCATGGATTGGAATCATGCCCGACGGTCGGATCGGTGTGGGTGTTGAGCTGGAGGGTCGGGCGACTCTTGAGGGATCTAGATTCGCTCCCATGTGGCCCTATTTGGAGCGCGATCTCTCCGCCTGCCTTAGCGAGTTTTCCCGCGCATGGGAATCTCTTGATGAGGGTGGCGTGTCGACCCCCGAGAGGTTGATGGAGCTGACAGTTGGGTCAGCATGGAACTCTGGCCGCTCGTATTGGATGCAGCTAGCCGTTCCCTGGGCCATCGAGATGGCGCAGCAGCAAAATTTCGATCAGGAATTCATTCGGGAGCTTCTCGGGGGGATGGCAAATTCGGAGATCCTGCCTCCCGAGCTGCGGGATCGAGTACAACGGGCCAAAGCCTAGGTGAAATGCCTGGCATGGCGATGGTCGCTGAGTTGTGGATCTCGTTGGTGAACACCGAAAAAGTTGGCCTCCGGTAATTGAAGTCGGAGCGTCGGCATGCAGTAAATGCCCAAGGGCCCCGCTGGATTTGTTTCCAGCGGGGCCCTTGGGGGTCATGAACGGCAACAACGGGCTGCCCCTTCGGGAAGTCATGGAGGCATCCGCGCCCAGGACAAATTCACGTGGCGCAACGAGACCACCACCCGCGCCAAGATTTCCACCGGCACCCGCACGGTCAAGCAGAAGACCACGTACGGCATGCCGATCGCCGTCGAGGACAGTGGCGACACCGCCAAGACCTGCACGCGGACCACGTACGTGCGCAACACGACGGACTGGCTGCTGGCCGAGGTCAGCCGCACCGAGGTCTACTCCGTCCCCTGCTTGCCCCCGGTGGTTCCCGGCAACGTCGTCTCCGACGTCACCGCGGCCTACGACGGCCAGGCGGTCGGGGTGGCGCCCACCAAGGGCGACATCACCGCCTCCACCGGTTCGCCAGCTACGACCCGGTGGACAAGACCCCCGTCTACCAGCAGGTCTCCAGCTCCACCTACGACAAGCTGGGACGCCCGCTCACCGCGACCAACGCACATGATTGCGGGCCGCGCGGACATCCAGGCCGAGACGGCCTCAACTGCACGACCCGTACGGTGCCGTGCTGTTGGCGGGGGCGGGGAGGCTGGAGTCCTGCCGTACCCAGACTCCGAGCAATTGTCAATTCCTGTGGATTACTGCGGGGAGCCTCAAGTGGCCTGGAGCCATTGATCGAGGACTGCGAAGTCTTCATTGGTGAGGCCGCGGGACGACGCGATGCGGTGGAGGAGGGCTGGGGTCGGGTGGAGGGTGGACACCCAGTCTCGATCGGCGTCGGTGATCTCGTCGTCGACCCAGACGAACGGGCGTCCGTCCGCCCATGGACGAACGGGCGTCCGTCCGCCCATGCCGCCAGGGTTCGGGTCTTCCAGTGGAGTCCGTACCACTGGTCCTCGCGTTCATGCGCGTCGGAGGTTTCCGGCCAGTGCACGACCGGCAGGGGCGGCAGGCCGAGTCGGGGTGCCATGTCGGTGTTCGCCTCCTCCTCCCAGGTGGTGGCCCAGACCAGCTCGCACGGCAATGCCGCGAGGCGAGGCCCGATGCGCGGGTCGAGCCGCGTCAGGTGCGAATCTGTCGCGGTGCTTGACGGCTCGCGCTGCGGGCCGTCGCCGAACGGCAGGAGAGGTCCGTCGACGTCCAGGAACAGCAGCGGGCGTTCCTTGCGCTGACTCATGCCGCAGCCTCCTGCTCACGCTCGATCAGGACTCCGCCTTCGAAGCGGGCGCCGGTGCGGACGAGGGCGACGAGACACCTCACGGAGCTAAGTTGTCAAGCAGCTTCGAGAAGTTGTGTGGGGAAGGCGAGGTTCTCGTCGAACAGGATGTGCTTTTGGAGG
>NZ_JBVJWD010000014.1:185381-219215 GCF_055602785.1 Streptomyces sp. NPDC037301 | reverse complement strand
ACTTTTGGCACGCTGTTGAGTTCTCAAGGAACGGACGCTTCCTTCGTACTCACCCTCTCGGGCTTTCCTCCGGGCTTTTCCCTTCGGTCTTGCGTCTCCGACTCTACCAGATCCTTTCGGGCCTGATTCCCAGTCAGCGGGATTTGTCTTCCCGGCCGTTGAGCCGTTCCGACACCGAAACTCTAGCGGATTCATCCCCGCAATTCATAATCGCGCCCTCAAAATGAATTCCGGCATGCCGAAATCATCCCGAGCGGGAGACCGTGCAGAGTTTTGGTTGCCGCAGTAGCGGCGGGATCGGCTGTCGCAGAACCGTTCCGACTCCACGACAACTCGGAGAACCTTACGGATCAGCGAGAGACGTGTCAACCCCGCCAGGTCAAGCCGTTTTCACCGCTCGTTCCCCGATCGCCCGGCCGGGGTCAGTCCAGGTCGGTGAGGCGGCCGCCGGCGTCCGGCTGAGCGTGTTCCACGCGGCGCAGGAGGCGGATCAGCATGTCGCCGAGGACGCCGCGTTCGTCGCCCGTGAGGTCCTGGAGCAGGTCTTCCTCGAAGTCGGTGGCCATGCGCATCGCCTCCAGCCACTTCGTACGGCCCTCGTCGGTCAGCTCCACGATCACACGCACCCGGTTGCTCTCGTCCCGGTCGCGGGTGACCAGTCCCTCGCCCGCCATCCGGTCGATGCGGTGGGTCATCGCCGCCGGGGTCAGACCGAGGCGCTTGGCCAGCTCTCCCGGGCCCAGGCGGTACGGGGAGCCGGCCAGGACCAGGGTCTTGAGGACTTCCCACTCGGCGTTGCTGATGCCGAGAGCGGCGACCTGGCGTCCGTACGCCACGTTCATCCGGCGGTTCAGTCGGCCCAGGGCCGAGACGACCTGCTCGACCTGGGGGTCCAGGTCACGGAACTCGCGCTGATAGGCGGCGATCTGCTCGTCGAGGCTCGGCTCCTGGGGGCCGGGCTGCTCGGTGGTGTCAGGCATGGCGGGCAGTATCGCACGCCCTCCATAGCCATCGAAGTCCTTCGATCTGAATTGTTGAGCTTCTAACTTTAGTGCTAAAGTCTTCGGGTTCGAGTCGTTCGGGTGGCTCGGCAAGTCGCTTCGAGACCTTGAGGTAGGTGAGTGTGACCAGGGAGATGGGTGCAGCACTGCGGCGGATCCAGCTGGGGAGCGCGCTGAGCGCGTTCGGGCTGGGGTTCACCGTTCCGTATCTGTACGTCTATGTGGCACAGGTGCGGGACCTGGGTGCGGGTACGGCGGGAGTCGTGCTGGCGGTCTTCGCCATGGCAGCGCTCGCCGTTCTGCCGTTCACCGGGCGTGCCATCGACCGGCGCGGGCCGCTGCCCGTACTCGTCGTCGCCTCGGTCGTCGCTTCCCTGGGCGCTGCCGCCCTCGGCCTGTCGTCGGATGTGACCGCCGCCGTGCTGTCGGCCGCGGTCCTCGGCGCGGGTACGGCGGTCATGCAGCCGGCGCTCGCCACCATGCTCGTGTGGTGCTCCAGCGCCGCCACCCGTACTCGTGCCTTCGCCATGCAGTTCTTCCTGCAGAACCTCGGGCTCGGCATCGGCGGGCTGGTCGGCGGACAGATCGTCGACACGAGCCGGCCGGAGACCTTCACCCTGCTGTTCCTCATCGAGGCCGCGATGTTCATCGTGCTCGGTGTCATCGCCTCCACGGTGCGGCTGTCCCATGCGCCTTCCTTGTCCGGCGCCAGGCCCACCGACGGGTCCGAGGCGCCGGGCGGGCTGCGGGCGCTGCTCTCGCACCGGGCCATGGTGCAGCTGTGCGTGCTGGGCTTCGTGCTGTTCTTCGCCTGCTACGGACAGTTCGAGTCCGGGCTCGCGGCGTACGGCACCGAGGCCGCCGGAATCCAGCCCTCGACCCTCGGTATCGCGCTGGCCGCCAACACCGCCGTCATCGTCGTGGCTCAGTTCGTCGTGCTGCGTCTGGTGGAGCGCCGCAGGCGCAGCCGGGTCATCGCCTCGGTCGGTCTGATCTGGGCGTTCGCCTGGATCGTGGCGGGGTACGCGGGGCTCGGGCACGGCAGCCAGACCATGGCGACGGCCGCGATGATCTCCACGTACGCGCTGTTCGGGCTCGGCGAGTCGATGCTGTCGCCGACCGTGGCGCCGCTGGTCGCCGATCTGGCGCCGGAGTCGATGGTCGGGCAGTACAACTCCGCGTTCGCCCTTTGCAAGCAGCTCGCGCTCGCGGTCGGTCCGGCCGTGGGCGGGCCGATGGGGGCGACGCTGCACGGCCCGTACATCGTGACGTTCGTGCTGTTCTCGCTGGGCATCACGGTGCTGGCGCTGCGGCTCGGCCGGCAGCTCACTCCCGTACAGGACCAGCCTTCGATCGAGACGGTGCCGTCCAGGGTGGTGGCCGCGTCACTGCCGGAGGCCGAGCCCGTGGTTGCCTCCGCCGTCACCACTCGCTGAGGCGGTGGAGCGGTACAGGCGAGTAGGGGTCCTGCTTCGGCAGGGCCCCTACTGCGGCAGGGTGAATTCGCACCAGACCGCTTTGCCGCCGCCAGGTGTGCGGCGGCTGCCCCAGGACGTGGCGATCGTCGCGACGATGGAGATGCCGCGACCCGCTTCGTCCGCCGGATCGGCTCGTCGGCGGCGCGGCAGGTGGTCGTCGCCGTCGGTCACCTCGATGATCAGGCGGCGATCGGTACGGCGCAGGCCCAGGCGCATCGGCGGGGTGCCGTGCTTGAGGGAATTCGCGACGAGTTCGCCGGCGGCCAGGACGCCCAGGTCGCAGAGTTCGACCGGGAAACGCCACGACGTCAGGACGCCGGTCGCGAAGGCGCGGGCGCGCGGGGCCGCTTCGATGCCGCCGAGAAGATCGAGCGAGGCGTTGTGGAACAGCTCCGCGTTCGCCCCCGTTCGGGCGGGGTGCTGGACCACCAGCACCGCCACGTCGTCGTCGTGTTCCGCGGTGACGCCGAGGGAGCGGATCAGCCGGTCGCAGACCACCTGGGGTGAACCCTTGGCACCGGAGAGGGCGCGTTCCAGAGCGGCGACGCCCTCGTCGATGTCCTCGCTGCGACGCTCCACCAGGCCGTCCGTGTAAAGGACCGCGGTGGAGCCGGGCGGCAGCGCGATCGTGCCCGATGTGTGGATCCAGCCGCCGGTGCCGAGCGGCGGTCCTGTCGGGTCCTCGGCGCGGTGGACCGTACCGTCCTCGTGGCACACCAGGATCGGGAGGTGCCCGGCGGAGGCGTAGACGAGCCGGCCCTCGTTCGGATCGTGGACCGCGTAGGCACAGGTGGCGATCTGGCTGGCGTCGATCTCGGCGGCGAGACCGTCGAGGAGCTGGAGCACCTCGTGCGGCGGGAGGTCGAGGCGGGCATAGGCGCGCACGGCCGTGCGGAGCTGGCCCATGACGGCGGCGGCTCGCACCCCACGGCCCATCACGTCCCCGATGACCAGGGCGGTGCGGCCTGCGCCGAGGGTGATGACGTCGTACCAGTCGCCGCCGACCGCGGCGTCCGTGCCGCCTGGCTGGTAGGTGGCGGCGATCCGCAGGTCGTCGGGCTGCTCCAGCTCCTGCGGGAGCAGGGAGCGCTGGAGGGTGACGGCCGTTTCGCGGTGGCGGCGCTCGCTGGCGCGGAGCCGTTCGGCCGCTTCGGCGTGGTCGGTGACATCGACGGCGTACACGAGCACTCCGCCTTCGCTGCCTTTGTTCCTGTTCTTGCCGCTCCGGCTGCCCTTGTCCTGTTTCTTGTTCCCGTCCCTGTCGCCGTCTCCGTCGCCGTCGGTTTCGCCGTCGCTGTCCCTGTGCACCGGGGTGCAGGTCACGGTGTACGAATTGCCGTTGCGGACCTTGCGGGACTTGACCGTACGGGGTGTGCCACTGCGCAGGACCTGATCCAAGAGGGGCAGCAGGCTGAGCTCGGTGAGCTCGGGCATGGCCTCGGCGGCGGTGGCGCCGGCCGGGCGCGGTCCGAAGGCGGCGGCGTAGGCGTCGTTGACGTACGCGATCCGGTGGTCGGGGCCGTACACCAGGGCCACCAGAGCGGGCAGCTGGCCGAGGATGTCCCGGGCGGAGAGATCCTCCAGGGCGGGGCCGCGGTCCCCGGGAGGTTCGCCGTGCGTGTCGTGGTGCGTGTCGCCGCTCTTGTCGCCAGGCGTGTCACTGCGCGTGTCGCCGTCCGGCGAGCAGGGCCCGGTCTCGGGCTGTGCGTACTCGGCGCGGGCCGAGGGCACGGGACTGCGGTCGTCCCGTGCGGCGGCGCGGCGCTGCGTTCCGGGTAGGCGGGCGCTCCAACGCGTGAAGTTCACGGAAATTCTGGCCTCGTGTGTCGGTCTGGTCCGCTCGGGCGGGCTGCTCACTGTCGGTCACTGCCGGCCGGGTCACTCTGTGCAGATGTGGGTCCACCCATGGTCACACGTCCAGTGTGACGGACCGTACTGACAGTGTCCGTACGGCCGGGTCCCGGGTAGGTGCGCAGACGGGCCGACGGGCAGTCAGCCGCCGTTCCTCGAAGGGCCCTCGGGCCCTGGCGGGTGGCCGGGCCCCGGCGTGCCGTCGGCGTTCGGCGGGCCGGTCCGCCCGGGGCGTCTGCCTCCTGCGGCGAGTTCGAACTCGGCGCGCGGGTGTTCCAGCGAACCGAGGGAGACGATCTCGCGCTTGAAGAGCCCGGCGAGGGTCCATTCGGCAAGGACACGGGCCTTCCGGTTGAACGTCGGGACGCGACTGAGGTGGTACGTACGGTGCATCAGCCAGGCGGGGTAGCCCCTGAGCTTACGACCGTAGACATGGGCGACGCCCTTGTGGAGACCGAGTGAGGCGACGGAGCCCGCGTAGCTGTGCCGGTACTCCTTGAGGGGTTCGCCGCTGATCGACGCGAGGACGTTCTCGGCGAGGACCTTGGCCTGGCGCACGGCGTGCTGGGCGTTGGGTGCGGTCTCCTTGCCCTTTTCCGCGGCGGTCAGGTCGGGCACCGCCGCGGCGTCCCCGGCGGCCCAGGCATGTTCGACCCCGTCGACGGTGAGTTCCGCCGTGCATGTGAGCCTGCCGCGCTCGTTGAGCGGCAGGTCGGTGGCGGCGAGGATCGGCGCGGGTTTGACGCCCGCGGTCCACACGAGGGTGCGGGTCGGGAAGCGGGAACCGTCGCTCAGGACGGCGATCCGGTCCTCGCAGGACTCCAGCCGAGTGTCGAGGCGTACGTCGATATTGCGGTCTCTCAGCTCACGGATCGCGTAGGTGCCCATGGCGCCGCCCACCTCGGGAAGGATGCGGCCGGTCGCCTCCACGAGGATCCATTTCAGGTCCTCTGCCTTGATGTTGTGGTAGTACCGCGAGGTGTAGCGGGCCATGTCCTCCAGCTCGGCCAGGGCCTCGACGCCCGCGTATCCGCCGCCGACGAAGACGAAGGTGAGGGCGGCGTCGCGGATGGCCGGGTCGCGGGTTGCGGAGGCGATGTCCATCTGCTCGATGACATGGTTGCGCAGCCCGATGGCCTCCTCGATGGTCTTGAAGCCGATGCCGTGGTCGGCGAGGCCGGGGACCGGGAGAGTGCGCGAGACGGAGCCTGGTGCGAGAACGAGTTCGTCGTACGGAATCTCGACGGCGCCGGTGCCATCCTCCCCGGTGGCGAGGGTGGTGACGGTCGCCGTGCGTTTGGCGTGGTCGATGCGTTGTGCCTCACCGATCACGATCTTGCAGTGCGCCAGGACCCGGCGGAGCGGCACGACGACATGGCGCGGTGAGATCGAACCGGCGGCCGCTTCGGGCAGAAACGGCTGATACGTCATATAAGGCTCGGGCGTGACGACGACGATCTCGGCCTCACCGCTTCTGAGTCTCTGCTTCAGCTTCCGCTGGAGACGCAGCGCTGTGTACATCCCGACGTAGCCGCCGCCGACGACGAGAATGCGCACACCCGGCGGGGGGCCGGGGGGTGTTCCCCCGGAATCTGAAGCCATCACCACCCCATGACGCAACGTGCTCAAGGGTTTGTCCACAGCCCCGGCAAATTGTGTGACCGGAGGTTCTGGACGGGCCGCTGCTGCCGGTCGCGGCGACAACACGGAAGCTGCGCAGGTCAGGGGCTGGAGTGGGGGGCGCGAACGGGGGGCGAATCAGTAACCAACCGGCCCTTGCTCCGATCGGGGGGCGCTCCGTGCGGAACTACCCCCTTCTGAATTGACCCGGGCTCAACTATGTTCGTATGTCGTCGGGGTGTCGGGTTGGGACCATGATCCACACTCTGACTAAACGGCGGGAAGTCTCCGGGGGGAGACGTCATAACCGGGGGAACAGTCATGCACATTCAGGATTCTCATTGGCAGGCTGCTACGGCAGTTACGCCCCATTCGTCCGACGGAAACGGACGAAACGGAGCGGTGGGGACAGTGGACACGGTGGGTCCGGTCGCGGCAGCCGGAACAGGCGGCACGGCCGGAACAGCCGGGGCCGCCGGAGCGAACGGGCGCTCGGCTCCGCTCCGCGTGGACGCACAGCGCAATCTGGAGCATGTGCTGCGAGCCGCACGCGAGGTTTTCGGTGAGCTGGGATACGGGGCTCCGATGGAGGACGTGGCACGTCGCGCCAAAGTCGGAGTCGGCACGGTGTACCGGCGGTTCCCGAGCAAGGACGTGCTGGTGCGGCGGATAGCCGAGGAGGAGACCTCCCGGCTGACGGACCAGGCGCGGACCGCGCTGGGCCAGGAGGAAGAGCCGTGGTCGGCGCTGTCGCGCTTCCTGCGAACATCCGCGGCCTCGGGCGCGGGGCGGCTGCTGCCGCCGCAGGTGCTGCGGGTCGGGGTCGATGGCGACGCCGACGTCGACGCCGACAACTCGAACGCGGTCGGGGAGTCACAGGCCATAGCGGCCTCCGTGTCGGACTCGGGTCCGGGCAGTGCTCGGGACGAGACGCGGGTGCCTCAGCAGCGGCAGGGCGCGGGTCAGGCCGACCTCCGGCCGGCCGACGGGCCTTCCGTCACGGAGACCGGCATCGAGGACGACGACACGGGAGCCGGCGAACTGCTGGAGGTCGTCGGCCGGCTGGTGGACCGGGCACGGACAGCCGGTGAGCTGCGCCGTGATGTGACGGTGGCGGATGTGCTGCTGGTCATCGCGACGGCGGCGCCTTCGCTGCCCGACGCGGATCAGCAGGCTGCGGCTTCGAGCCGACTGCTGGACATCCTGCTGGAGGGGCTGCGCTCTCGACCGGTCGTGTGAGAGGGCTGCGCGGAAGCGGAGTGCGCGTGCGTGCCGGGCGCGGTGAGGTGGCGACGTCGGCGTGTGAGCGCGGCGCGTGCGTGCCGGCGCGGTGAGCGTGCGTGCCGGCGCGGTGAGCCGGCGGCGTCGGCGCGGTGAGCGCGGCGCGTCGGCGCGGTGAGCGCGGCGCGGTGACTGTGGCGGCGCGTTGGCGCGGTGACGCCTGAGGGTGCTGGTGCGCGGGCTCTCCAGGGCGGGTGGCTGGGGTGAGCGGTCGGGCCGGACCGGGTGGCTGGGGCGCGCTGTCGGGCGCGATTGGCCTGGCGTGAATGCGCTGGGCATGAAGCGGTGGGCGTGAAGCGGTGGGCGTGAAGCGGTGGGCGCGGCCCGTTCAGGTGGGTCCCGCTCGGCAGCCCATCGTCGCTCGTTCAACGCTCCCCTTCCCCTTCCGGCCTCCGCGTCCGGCCTCTCGACCGGGCCTGGACCGGGGCGCTCTCTGCCCGCCGACCGGCTCTCTGTGGCGCCGTCTCGGCTCTCTTCCGGTTCTTTGGTCGGCTCTCGGGCATCGCTTGAATGGCTCTTGTTCGGCGCTTCTTCCGCGCTTGATCGGCTCCTGTCGGTGGGCTGCTGCCCTTGGTCTGGAACCCACCCCTGCAGAAAAAACTCATTGAGCCTTCCCCGAATGAGTGGCCGCTAGTGCTCACATTCGGGAAAACGCCCCGGATGAGTGGTTGCCGGGGCTGAAGGTTCGACGTGATTGCGCCATGTGGCACTCTTGCCCGGTGTTCGGGTCCGAAAGCGCATACGGGGGCTTCCGCGATGAGCGGTGACGGGCAGCAGGAAGAGTCGTTCGGCGACGTTTCCGCCGTGGGTGGTGTGGCGGAGACCGGTGGGCTGTCCTCCCGGCAGGTACCGAGTCAGGGCGGGCCCGGGCGGTCGGGTGGTGACGCCGAGGGCGGTACCGTCCCGCCCGGTCCGTGGCCGGGACCTGTCGAGGCCGGTGTCGCGGTGCCGATGCAGCGGGAGGGCGGCCGAACCACTGCCGCCGATGTCTCCGGCTCCGCGTTCTCCGACGCCCAGTTGATCAGGCAAATGCGGGACGGCGACGATCTCGCGTACGAGGAACTGTTCCGGCGGCACTCGGACGCGGTGCGCCGCTACGCGCGGACCTGCTGCCGGGACGCGCACACCGCCGACGACCTGACGGCCGAGGTCTTCGCCCGCACACTGCAGGCGGTACGCAGAGGCAAGGGGCCGGAAGAGGCAGTACGGGCCTACCTCATGACGGCTGTCCGGCATGTCGGAGCCGCGTGGACCAAGACCGCGAAGCGGGAGCAATTGGTCGACGACTTCGCGGTGTTCGCTGCCCAGGCATCTCATTTCTCCCCGGTGTCGGACGCGGACACGCTCGACCTCGGTGCCGATGTGCTGGCGATGCACGAGGCCGAGCAGTCGATGGCGATGCAGGCGTTCCGCAGTCTGCCGGAGCGCTGGCAGGCGGTGTTGTGGCACACCACCGTCGAGGAGGAGTCGCCCAGCGATATCGCCCCGCTGTTCGGGCTGACCGCCAATGCCACGGCGGTGCTGGCCAGCCGGGCCCGCGAAGGGCTCAAACAGGCCTACCTGCAGGCGCATGTGAGCCAGGCGCTCACCTCGGGCGGCGACTGTGCGCGTTACGCCGACCGCCTCGGCGCGTATGCCCGGGGTGGACTCCGGATGCGTGCCGAGCGCGGGTTGCGGGGGCATCTTGACGAGTGTGTGAAGTGCCGGCTCGCCGCGGGCGAACTGGCCCATGTCAACGCCGGGATTCCTGCGCTGCTGCCGGTCGCGGTCATCGGCTGGTTCGCCGCCGGGTATGCGCTCAAGGCTGCCGGAATCGTCGCCGGTGGCGCGGCGGGAGCCGCGGGCGCGGGTGCCGCCGCAGCGGCGGCCGGTGGAAGCTCGTCCGGGGGCTCGGCCGGTGGTGCCGCGCTCTCGGAAGGGCTCGGTGCCCCGGCGAAGGCCGGTATCGCGGCGGCCACTGCCGTGGCCCTGACGGCCGGACTGGCCTGGGCACTGGTCGGCAACGACCAGCCGAAGCCCGAGGCCGGACATGCGGCCAAGCCGGCTGCCGTGGCGCCCGCGGTGCCGACGCCCGCACCGCCGAGGCCGAAGCCGACGCCGCCGCCGAAGCCCGATGCGTCGGCGCCGCCCGCACCGCCTGCCCCGTCCCCGACTCCCCCACCGAAGCCGACGCCTGCTCCGACACCGACGCCGACTTCGACGCCCACCCCCGAGCCGACATCGCCCCCCAAGCCCTCGACGCCTGCCACGTCGCAACCTCCCGTCCCGACCCCGACCCCGACCCCGCCGGCGCCGCCCGCGCCGACCGTCTACCGAGTCAGCGAGCTGAGCTACGCGATGCTGGGTGACCACACCCGACCGGAGGTGGTGATCGGTGAGAGCAACTGGGTCTGGCAGCGTTCCGGCCTGTCGATCGGCGGCACGCGGTACGCGGACGGGGTGACCGTCCACAGCAAGTCCTCGGTCACCATCCAGCTGAACCGGCAGTGCACTCGGTACGAGGCCATGGCCGGGATCGACGACATGACGACGGGGGTCGGCTCGGTGCGCTTCTCCGTCTTCAACGGTGACGGGACGCGGCTGTGGCAGTCCCCGGTGATGCACCGTAACGACCCTGCCGTACCCGTCGGGGTCGGTATCACCGGTCAGGAAAGGATCCGGCTCGTCGTCGAGCGGGTACGGCCGGGCGGCGGCGCGGCCCTCGCCGACTGGGCGGATTCGACCATCAGTTGCCGGTGAGGGGGCCCGGGAGTTCTGCGGTGATGCGGGTCAGGAGCTCGATGACGTCGTCGACCGTCAGCATGCGGCCTGCGGCGCGCTCCGACTCGTACAGCTGAGGTCCCAGTTCCTCGCGTGCCCGTCGCCCGACCTCGTCCGCCTCGGCCTGTTGCGCCTTGGTTCTGAGGACGGACAGGCGCCAGCCGTCGGCCGCCGCCAGGATCCGTACGGCGGCTCGGTGGCGGCCCAACTTCGGCAGCACGGTCGCCACGCCGTCCGCCAGATGTCCGGTGACGAGTTCGGCACACTGGGCGTCCCGCGCCGCGCGGAGTGCGAGCGTCAGACCCCGTACCCCGGCCGCCGGGCCGCCCTCGGGCCCCGGCTCATGCACGGCGATCCGGGCAGCCAGCCCCTCGATCACGGCGGTGAAGTGCGACGGCGGGCTGCCGCGTCCGGCCGAGGCCTCCGCCTCGGTGACCAGCCGTCGCGCCTTCGCGATCTCGCCGCGGTCCAGGGCCAGGGTGGCGCGCAGGAAGTGGGCGTAGGTGCGGGCGTCATGCACCTGGTAGCGCTCGGCCTCGGTCTCCGACTCGGCCAGAGTCCGTTCGAAGCCCGCCATGTCCCCGGTCCGGTAGTCGAGTTCGGCGAGGCGAGCGAGGAGGAACGGTTCCTCGGCGTGCGCCCCGACCTCGCGGGCGAGCAGCAACGCCTCCTCGTACGCCGCGCGCGCCTCCTCGTACCGTCCGCGCATCATGCCGGCCTCCGCGGCGGCGCCCGCGACCTGCGCACGCAGCCAGCGGTCGCCGACGCGGCGGCCCAGCTCGCGCAGCTCGGCGAGATCGTCGTCGACACCGGGCATGCCGCCGGGCATGTCGACGACCATGTGGGTACGGAACAGCAGCGTGATGCCGTACTCCCAGCCGCCGCCGTGGATACGGGCGTTGGCGACCGCCACATCGATCATCTTGTGCGTTTCGGCGGTGGTGCGGCTCACGAACAAGGTGATCGGCCAGATCAGTCCCGGGAAACGGGCGGACTGCGGACCGGACGACATGAACGCGTCGGCCACCCGGCCCATCAGGGCCCGGCGCCGGTCATCACCGCGGATGTCGTCGGCCGGGCGGCTCTCCGCGGCGAGGAAGTACCGCAGTACCTCCAGATGCATGCGCGGCCAGAAGCGGGGGTCGCTGCCTTCGGCCGGTTCCGGTCCGAGCGCCACGGCCCGCTCGGCCCAGGTGAGGCCCTCGGCACGGAAGTTCCGCAGAAACCAGAACCACCCCATGCCGAGAACCAGGCGCACCGCGTCCGGTTCGGACGGGGTGGTGACGATGGAGCGGTGGAGGGCGGCCCGGATGTTGTCGAGGTCCGTCTCCAGGCGTGCGATCCAGGGGAGCTGGTCGCCGGAGCGAAGTCGGGGCTCGGCCTCCTCGACCAGTGCGACGAAGTACGCGGTGTGCGCGCTCGCGGCGGCGGCGCGGACGTCCGGGGCCTCGGCGGCGCGTTCGGTGGCGTACTCGTGGATGGTCTCCAGGAGGCGGTAGCGCATCTCACCGGAGGTGGTCGGGGTGGCGACGACGAGGGACTTGTCGACGAGAGCGCCGATCAGGTCGGCGGTGGTGTGCCGGGCGGGGGCTTTTGTGGCCGGGGCTGCTCGATCCGTGGTGACGGCTTCTGCGGCGGGCAGGTCCCAGCCACCCGCGAAGACGGAAACCTGCCGCAGAACCGCGCGTTCGTCCTCGTCGAGCAGGTCCCAGGACCAGTCGACGACGGCGCGCAGCGTCTGCTGACGCGGCAGTGCGGTGCGGGCTCCGCCGGTCAGCAGACGAAACCGGTCGTCGAGCCGGTCCGCGATCTGGCGCGGGCTGAGCAGCCGCAGCCGGGCAGCGGCGAGTTCGATGGCGAGCGGCTGCCCGTCGAGCCGCCGGCAGATCTCGGCGACGGCGTCCGGATCGTGTGCGGCCTCCTGCTCGGGGTCGAAGTCGGGGCGTACGGCGCGGGCGCGCTCGGCGAACAGCCTGTGGGCGGGGTCGGCCGGGAGCGAGCCGACCGGGCGTACGGACTCGCCGGGGACACCGAGGGGTTCGCGGCTGGTGGCGAGGATGCGCAGCTGCGGGCAGTGGGTGAGCAGGGTCTCGGCGAGGGCGGCGGCCGCGTCGATGACGTGTTCGCAGTTGTCCAGAATGAGCAGGAAGGGGCGGATGCGGGAGCAGTGCGCCAGGTGCTCGACGAGAAGGTCGGTCGGGTCGGTGCGCAGCGGCTGCCCGTCGCGGTTGTTGTCCCGGAGGAGGGTCGTCTCACGCAGGCCGAGAGCGGACAGTACGGCTCCGGGAACGTCTACGGAGTTGTCCACGGGGGCGAGTTCCGCGATCCAGGCGTCCGTGGGGACCGGGACCGCCCGGCCTCCCTGGATGGCGGCCTCCTCGGCGAGACGGGTCTTGCCGGAGCCGCCGGGGCCGGTGAGGGTGACCAGACGGGACCGGGTCAGATCGGCGCGGATGGAGCGCAGTTCGGGCTCACGGCCGACGAATGAGGTGAGCCGGGGGCGGAGGTTGCCTCGGCGGGGCGCGTGGTTCGGTGTGTCGGAGGAGCCTGATGCGGCAGGTGCGGCAAGTGCGGCCGCTTCGGATGACGCGCCCGACGGAGGAGTGAGCAACTCCCGGTGGAGTGCAAGCAGTTCCGGTCCGGGATCGGTGCCGAGGCGGTCGGCGAGGGCGCGGCGAGCATCCTCGTAAGCGGCCAGCGCGTCGGCCTGGCGGCCATCGGCGCGCAGGGCGCGGATCAGCTGGGCCCGGAAGCGTTCGTCGTACGGGTGGGCGGCGGTCAGCTCCCTGAGCTCCGGTACGAGGGCGCGCGGGCCGGCAGCAGGCCCCACGCCGACAGCAGCACCCGCACCGGTCGCCGCACACCGCAGGTCGGCCTCGATGCGGCGCTCCAGCGCGGCCAGACGGTGGGCCTCCGGGCGCAGGCCGTGGTCCCGGTCCGGCAGGTCGGGCAGGGCCGGGCCGCGCCACAGGGCGAGCGCGGTACGGAGCGTGCGGGCCGCCGTCACGGGGTCGCCCGCGTCGAGCTCGGCGGCCCCCTGCCGGGACAGCCGCTCGAACACATGCAGGTCGACCTCGTCGGGCGCGGCCTCCAGGCGATAGCCGCCGTGGGTGCTCGTGACCGCATCCCTGCCCAGCACACGGCGCAGCCGGCCCACGAGGGCCTGGAGCGCGGCGGGAGCGTCGTACGGGGGATCGCCGGCCCATACGTCGTCGACGAGATCGGCGACGGGGACGGGCCGACCCGTACGCAGGGCGAGGGCGGCGAGGAGGGCGCGCAGCCGCGTACCGCCCATGGGCAGCGCACTGCCGTTCTCGTCTCGCGCCTCGGTGACGCCCAGGATCAGGTACCGCACCCGGCCATTCTGTCCTGCGGGGCGGCCGGAAGCAGCGGCCCACCGACAACGGCTGCTACAGCTACTGCGACTGCTACGGCTGCAGCGTCCGCCTCGTCGGGACGACTCCGCCCGCGACCGCACGCTGCCGGGGTGCCGCCGTGCCCGTCCAGCAGGTGCCGCGCCGCGAGACGAGGCGGCGGAGCCAGAGTTCCGTGGCCGCCAGGTGCGCCAGGCCGTCCAGCGGGAGCGGTTCGCCCTCCGAAGCCGCGCGCAGGGCCTTTCGTACGACACGGGCCTCGACCAGGCCCGCGTCGGCGAGCAGCGGTGCGTCGAAGAGGGCGATCAGGCCGGGGAGAGCGGCGCGCAGTCCGGTGCGGGTGGTCGCGTTCGAGGTGGCGAGGGAAGGGGCGCCCCAGCCGGGCGGCAGTTCGTGGATGCCCGCGCCCGCGAGCACCCGGCGCAGAACCGCGGCGCGGGCGCCCGGCTGGACGCGGAGCGATTCGGGGAGCGCGCGGGCGGCGCGTACGACCTGATTGTCGAGGAACGGGGCATGCAGCCGCTGGCTGCGGTTCTCCGCGGCCTGTTCCAGGATCCGGTGGTCGGCGGCGTACCGGGCAAGGGTGGCCCGGGCGCGGGCCTCACCCGGGCGCTGGACGGAGGCGGGGCGGATCGCCGCCTCCCGCAGACGAACCGATACTTCGGCCAGCGCCTCCCCCGTGAGCCAGCGCGCGGCGGGCCCCGGCCGCGACCAGGCGAGGGCTGCGAGCGAGGCGTCGGCGGGGGTGTCGAGGTCGGAGGTATGGCGGTTGGCGTCCGGCAGCCGGTCGGCCGCCGTTTCCAGGCCGGTGCGATACGACGTACGGGACAGGCGGCGGGCCGCGCGGTAGACGGTCAGCGGGACGAAGAGGGAGTGCGCGGTCGGGCCCTCGGCCTTGGCGAGTGCGGCGACCGGGCGCAGCAGATGGCGCCGGCGCCGGTCCATCAGCAGGTCGGCGAGGCGGGCCGGGTGGGCGTCGAGCACCTGCCGGGCGCCGCCGCCGACGAAGTGGTCGGCGCTGCCGGAGGCAAGGCGGCGGCGGTGGCGCTCGGCGACGACGAGGGACGGGGCGGGTTCATCGGTGAGCGGGCCGCCGCCCAGGTCGGCGTAGGGCAGGGCCTCTTCCCCGGCGGCGACGACGACATGGTGCAGGCGCGGGTTGGCGGCGATGACCCGGGCACGTTCGAGTTCGTCCTCGTGTCCGTGTGCGGTGAGGTCGTTGAAGGTGACGGCGAGCAGCCGCTCCCCCGCCCCCGTGCCGTGGCCGAGGAGGGTGCCGGGCAGGCCCGGCAGTCCGGCGGCGAGCAGGGCGAGGGTGGCGGAGGCGCTGCCTCCGGAGAGGTCGGCGCCGATGCCGGGTACGGGTGCGCCGCGGGCGGCGCGTCGTTCGGCGGGCCCCATGCCGGGGACCGGCCCGGGGTCGGGCGGCAGGGTTTCGGGGGCATGGCGCGGGGCGGTGAGCCTGGCGCGTACGGCTTCGACCAGTGCGTCGCGCACTCCGTCGACGGCGCTGACCGGGTCGAGTTGGGGCGCGGCGACGGCGAGGGACGCCACCGCCTCGTACCCGGTGATCTCGCGCGAGCCCTCGCGGAGGATGAGCGCGTGCCCCGGCGGGATGCGCTTCACTCCCGCGTACGGGGTGCCGTCGCGCAGCGCCTCCGGTGTTTCGGGGCAGGCGAGCAGGGCAGCCAGGTGACCGATGTCCAGCTGGGCTTCGATGAGGTCGGCGAGCGGGAGTGCGGCGGTGGCGTACGCCGTACCGCCGGCCCAGGGTGTGTGGAAGACCGGGCGGGCTCCGGCGAGGTCCCCGATGACGGTGATCCGGCGGCCGACCTGGACGACGGTCGTGTAGCTGCCGGGCCAGGAGGTGAGATGGCGCAGGGCTCCGCCGCGGGCGGCGAGGAGGCCGGCGCGCAGCTGCTCGTCGGTGGCACTGCAGCAGCCGAGGACGGCGAGCCGGGCGGTGGGCGCGCCTTCGGCGGTTTCGGCCGCGCTGATACGGATCTCGTCGGGGCGCCAGTCGCCGACGGCCCAGAGAGGATCGGGGTCTCCCCAAAGGAGTTGGGATCCGACGGGGTGCATCGTGCGCCCCTCGTCGGCGGCGCCGACGGCACCGGCCGTGCCGAAGCTCGCGGCGATACTGCTCCACCCCACCAACCAACGCATCGCCGCCTCCACAGGCTGTGGACAAAACGGCGCAGCAGGAAAGTGCCGGGAGAACTGCGGTAACACGCGGCGCCGTTGCGAACATGCTGCCACGACAAAGGCGCGCAGGAGGGGCTACGGACGGCGCACGTCGGAAGCGCATGCGCCCCTGGCAAAGGCCGGACCGGGACGGACGGCGGACGGGTGCGGACGGACGCGCGCCGGGCCGGCAACCGGCGGCGGGTTTCCCGAGGGCTGACCGACACACGGCCCGTACGAGGCGGCTCATGCGCCAACGGGCTTACGGCTTGGGCGTGTTGCGTTCCCCGTACGCGCGAGATCTACCGGCCGAAATCCAGCCACACCCCGAACCACCCGCAGGCCGGTGGTGGACGACCTCCGAACGGTCGACGCAATGTCCGCGAATCGGTCGGCCCAACCTAGGGCGACCGACGACATTCAGCCATTCTCAGAGCACGCTACAACCCGACGACAGGGAACTCGACGCATCAGAAGTCCCTTTTCGCCCCACTTCATTCCCCGATTCTTCCCGAATCCCTCCTGGAATCCTCTGTCGGCCGCAGGAGATCGCCACCGGGGCGGCGGGCAGCCCCCGGCGCAGGCCCCACGCCCGGCACCGTACCGCTGTCAACGCACAGTCCGGGAGGTGCTGTTCACCTCCCGGACCGGTCCGCCGCCTGCGGGGAATGAGGCGGCAGTGTCCCCCAGCCCACTGGGTCCAATGCAGTGGACCGACCCACGCAGCAACCATGGAAGCGCTTCCGAAACGGCCGTACGAGAGCGCACGGCCGGGCGCACGGCCACACACCAGGAGCACGTACAGGGCTCGGCGGGCGGTGTCGCCGCCACGTGCGAACGGTGCCTCCGGGAGCGCACGAACGGGGCGTCGAGCGGGGTCCCGGGCCGCGTCCCAGCCGGGTTCCGGGCCGCTGAGCGCGGCGACCGGAGCGGCACCGCGGCGGCGGCCGGAGCGGCACCAAGAAGCCGCTCGCGTCCGCACGGACAACAATCCCGCCATACGGACGTCTGCCCCTTAACGGTAGGGATGCGGCGAACTACGCTGGGTTTACTGAGGTTCTCGGCAGGAGGCATATTCCTCGGGGCTCGGCCAAAT
Source organism: Streptomyces sp. NPDC037301 (assembly GCF_055602785.1). NCBI lineage: Bacteria > Bacillati > Actinomycetota > Actinomycetes > Kitasatosporales > Streptomycetaceae > Streptomyces > Streptomyces sp. NPDC037301. The sequence goes on along the minus strand of NZ_JBVJWD010000014.1, from coordinate 202,570 downwards.
GCGTGTGCGGCCGGAGTGCCGGGGTTCGTCCCTGGGGAGGACACGGTACGAATGCCGCGCGCCGCAACGGTGACGCGGCTGCCGTCTGTGTGTCGAGGGGTGGCGCATGTCCAGGGAGCAACGCGGACCGAACGAGAAGCTCGGAACCGTTCTCGCCCTCGCGGGAATCAGCAACGCCGGGCTCGCCCGGCGGGTCAACGACCTCGGGGCGCAGCGCGGTCTGACACTCAGGTACGACAAGACGTCGGTGGCCCGGTGGGTCTCCAAGGGCATGGTGCCGCAGGGCGCCGCGCCCCATCTCATCGCGGCGGCGATCGGCGCCAAACTCGGCCGGCCGGTCCCGCTGCACGAGATCGGGCTCGCGGACGCCGATCCGGCGCCGGAGGTCGGACTGGCCTTTCCGCGCGGTGTGTCCGAGGCCGTCCGTTCGGCGACCGAGCTGTACCGGCTGGATCTGGCCGGGCGACGGGCGGGCAGCGGCGGGATCTGGCAGTCGCTGGCGGGTTCGTTCTCGGTGAGTGCGTACGCGACGCCCGCGTCCCGCTGGCTGATATCCCCCGCCGACCCGTCGGTGGCGCGCGACTCGACAGCCGCCGAGGCAGCCGTCCTCGGCACCCAGGGCGCAAGGGGCGCACGCCCCGGTGCAGGGGCGCAGAGGGCGCCGGGTACGGCGGGCGCGGCAGCGGGGCAGGGCGCGGAGGCGGAGTCCGGCGCGCCGGGCGTGGCAGGAACGGCGGGCACATCCGACGCGGCGGGGGCCCTGGCCGCTCAGGCGGCGCCGGTAACCCTGGGGACACAGCGGACACCGTCCATCCCCGCCCAGCCGGGCCCGGAGACCGCGCCCACGCCCACCAGCGCGAACACGATCACGAGCGACATCTCCCCGCTGCGGGTCGGCCACAGCGATGTCTCCAAGCTGCGCGAGGCGGCCCAGGACGCCCGCCGCTGGGATTCCAAGTACGGCGGCGGGGACTGGCGTTCCTCCATGGTCCCCGAGTGCTTACGCGTGGATGCCGCGCCACTGCTGCTCGGTTCGTACAGCGACGAGGTGGGCCGGGCGCTCTTCGGCGCAGCAGCCGAACTGACCAGACTCGCCGGGTGGATGGCCTTCGACACCGGCCAGCAGGAGGCCGCGCAGCGCTACTACATCCAGGCACTGCGGCTCGCGCGGGCCGCGGCCGACGTACCTCTCGGCGGCTATGTGCTCGCCTCGATGTCACTGCAGGCGACCTACCGCGGCTTCGCCGACGAGGGGGTCGACCTCGCGCAGGCCGCCGTCGAACGCAACCGGGGGCTCGCCACGGCCCGCACCATGAGCTTCTTCCGCCTGGTGGAGGCGCGCGCCCATGCGAAGGCGAGTGACGCACCGGCCGCAGGGGCAGCGCTGAAGGCCGCCGAGGGCTGGCTGGAGCGTTCCAGGGACGGCGATGCGGACCCCTCCTGGCTGGGCTTCTACTCGTACGACAGGTTCGCGGCCGATGCTGCGGAGTGCCACCTCGACCTGAAGGCGCCCCGGCAGGTGCGGCGCTTCACCGAGCAGGCCCTGTCCAGGCCCACCGAGGAATTCGTCCGCTCGCACGGGCTGCGGCTCGTGGTGTCGGCGGTGGCCGAGCTGGAGTCGGGGAATCTGGACGCGGCCTGCGCGGCGGGCACCCGGGCGGTGGAGGTGGCGGGCCGCATCTCCTCGGCGCGGACCACGGAGTACGTACGGGATCTGCTGCACCGGCTCGAACCGTACGGGCACGAGCCGCGCGTCGCCGAGCTGCGCGAAAGGGCCCGGCCGCTGCTGGTGGCGCCCGCGTAGCCGGACCGCGCAGGACGGACCCACACATATCTCCTCACCGTGTCGCCATGGCGTCCTTGCGGCATACAAACAGTGTCCGGACGGCGTCCTGGCGGCATCCGGCCACCGCCAGGCGTAAGGATTCGGCGCCACGCTGGGCTTCGCTGGTTTGAGTGCGTTGTCAGTGGGTCAGTGCACTATCGGGGTGGGAGGTGGCGTGATGATGACGCACGCGGCGTACGACTGCGACGTGCTGGTGATCGGCGGCGGGATCGTCGGCCTGTCGACGGCGTATGCGATCACGCGCACCGCTCCGGGCACCCGGGTGGCGGTGCTGGAGAAGGAGTGGGGCCCCGCCCGTCACCAGACCGGACGCAACAGCGGAGTGATCCACAGCGGCATCTACTACCGCCCCGGCTCGCTCAAGGCCCGTTACGCGGTGCGCGGCTCCGCCGAAATGGTCGATTTCTGCGCCGAGCACGGCATCGCGCACGCGGTGACCGGCAAGCTGATCGTCGCGACCGAGCGGTCCGAGCTGCCCCGGCTGCACGCACTGGTCCAGCGCGGCCGGCAGCACGGGCTGCCGGTGCGCGAGCTGGGGCCCGCCCAGATCGCGGAGTACGAGCCGCAGGTGCACGGGCTCGCCGCGATCCGCGTCGGGACGACCGGGGTGTGCGACTTCGGGGCGGTCGCAGCGCGGTTCGCCGCCGAGGTGAGCGGGGCGGGCGGGGTGATCCGTTACGGGGCGGAAGTCACCGCGATCGACCGGCGCCCCTGGGGCGTGGCGGTGCGTACGGCGGACGGTCCGGTGGTACGGGCCCGGGTGCTGGTCAACTGCGCGGGGCTGCACTGCGACCGGGTGGCGCGGCTCGCGGGCGACGACCCGGGGGTGCGGATCGTGCCCTTCCGGGGGGAGTACTACGAGCTGGCGCGGCCGGAGCTGGTGCGCGGCCTGGTCTATCCGGTGCCCGATCCGGCGTTCCCGTTCCTCGGCGTGCATCTGACCCGTGGCCACGACGGCAGCGTCCACGTCGGACCGAACGCGGTGCCGGCGCTGGCCCGCGAGGGGTACGGCTGGCCCGTCGTACGCCCCCGTGAGCTGGCGGACACCCTGGCCTGGCCCGGCACCTGGCAGATCGCGCGCAGACACTGGCGGTACGGGGCGGGCGAGGTGCACCGTTCGCTGTCGAAGCGGGCGTTCACGACAGCCGTGCAGCGGCTGCTGCCCGAGGTCACGGAGTCCGATCTGCGTCCGGCCCCGGCCGGGGTCAGGGCCCAGGCCGTGCTGCGGGACGGCACACTGGTGGACGACTTCCTGATCCGCGAGGCCCCGCACACCGTGCACGTGCTGAACGCTCCGTCGCCCGCCGCGACGGCCTCCCTGCCCATCGGGCGGGAGGTGGCACGCAGGGCGCTGCTCCGGGCACGGGGGACGGGGTGGAAGCCGCCCGCCGTAGAATCGGGGCATTGTGTCTGAGTCCTTGAACCCCTCCGCAGATCCCTCCGCGAATCCTTCCGCTCCGACGCCCGGTGAGGCCGCGGCCGGGACGTGCAGCTCCGCAGCCGGGACGGGCACCGTCTCCTCGGCCCACGCCCCCGCCTCCGCCGCTGCCGGGATTCCGGACGATCTGCGCGCCGCCTCCTTCGAGCGGCAGCGCAGGCTGCGCCAGGAGCCGCGCTTCCCCGGCGGACCCGCGATCGATCCGGCCGGATCGCACCACGAACGCCGGATCCGCAGTTTCCAGCCGCGCCGCAGCCGCGTCACGCCCGGCCAGGAGGACGCCCTGCTGCGGCTCTGGCCGAAGTGGGGCCTGGACATCGACGGGCAGCGCGTCCTCGACCTACCCGAGCTGTTCGACGGGCTCCCGGCCGTGCTGGAGATCGGTTTCGGAATGGGTGAGGCCACAGCGCAGATGGCGGCCGACGACCCGGGTACGGGCATTCTCGCCGTCGATGTGCACACCCCGGGCCAGGGCAATCTGCTGGGGCTGGCGGACCGGAACGGCCTGTCCAACATCCGGGTCGCCAACGGCGACGCGATCATCCTGTTGCGCGAGATGCTGAAGCCGGACTCGTTGGACGGGCTACGGGTGTACTTCCCCGACCCGTGGCCCAAGAAGCGCCATCACAAGCGGCGGCTGATCCAGCCGGAGTTCCTCGATCTGGTGGCGCAGCGGCTGAAGCCGGGGGCCGTGATCCACTGTGCGACCGACTGGGAGCCGTACGCCGAGCAGATGCTGGAGGTGCTGACCGCGCACCCCCTCTTCGAGAACACCCTGGCGGACGGCGGCTATGCGCCGCGGCCGGCGTTCCGGCCGCTGACCCGGTTCGAGGGGCAGGGCCTCGACAAGGGCCATGTCGTGCACGACCTGCTCTTCGCCCGCCGCTGAGACCTGCGCGCGGAGCCGGTGACGGGACCTGACGGACCCGTCGCCCCATGGCCAGGTGTCAGTGCTGCTCGTTAGGGTCATCGGGTGGTGTCCGACGGGTCTGTCCAGCAGCGGCAGTCGCAGCCGGCCGTCCCGCTTCTCGAGGAGCAGCGGGTCGGCGAGATTTTGGCTGCCGTGCCGGAGCGCAGGCACTGGCGTTACCGGCCGCGCCGCGTCGGCATGGTGTGGCGCAGCAGGACATTCCGCATCGCGGCCGTGTTCACGGTGCTCGCGCTGTGCGGTCTGGCGATCCTGGCCCTGGTCCGCGATCAGACGGGCACCGAGGGGTTTCTCGTAGGTCTGGGTCTCGCCGTGCTGCCCGTCCCACTCCTGATGGCGGCGTTCCGCTGGTTGGACCGGGTCGAACCGGCGCCGTGGCGGAATCTGCTGTTTTCCTTCGCCTGGGGTGCGTTCGCGGCCGCCCTGGTCGCGATCATCGCGAATTCGTTCGCGACCCGCTGGATAGCCACGGCCACCGCCGACCCGTCGGACGCCGACACCCTCGGCGCCACGGTCATAGCGCCGGTCATCGAGGAGAGCGCCAAGGCCGCGGCCGTCCTGCTGATCTTCCTGTTCCGAAGGCGGGAGTTCAACGGAATCGTCGACGGTGTCGTCATCGCCGGCTTCACCGCGAGCGGCTTCGCCTTCACCGAGAACATCCTCTACCTGGGCACCGCCTTCGGTGAGGACCAGCAGATAGGCACCTCGGGCGTCGTCTCGATGACCGCCGCGACGTTCTTCGTACGTGCGGTGATGTCGCCGTTCGCGCACCCGCTCTTCACGGTGCTGACCGGAATAGGTTTCGGGCTCGCCGCGGTCAGTGCGCGGCACCGCCGGATCCGCCGCATCGCGCTGCCGCTGCTGGGTCTCGTCCTCGCCATGGGCATGCACGCCCTGTGGAACGGGTCGGCGTCATTGGGCCCGTACGGCTTCTATGCCGTGTACGGGGTGTTCATGGTCCCGGTCTTCGGCCTGGTGACCTGGCTGGCGATCTGGTCGCGCCAGCGGGAGCTGCGTACGCTCTCGGCCGAGCTGCCCGCCTATGCGGCGGCCGGCTGGCTGACCCCCGCCGAACCGCTCGCCCTCTCCTCGATGCGGGCCCGCGGCATGGCACGCGACGTGGCACGCCACCGGCACACCCTCGCAGCCCGGGAGAACTGGGCAAGCCCATACGGACCGGGGTCCGCCCCACCGTACGGACCGGCATACACGCCCCCGTACGGGCCGGGACACGGACCGGGATTCGCGTCGCCGGGGCAGCACGCGTCGCCCAGGCGCGGACCATCGGCCCAGGTCAAAGCACACGCCGAAGCACAGGCCAAGGCTCATGGCAGGGCTGCCGCCCGCGCCGTGGCCGAGTACGAATCGTTCGCGACATCACTGGCATCGCTACGTCGGCAGGCCCGCCGCGGCGCGGTGGGCCCGGACTTCGCCGAGCGCGAGCTGGAGCTGTTGCACCACCTCTGGCAGCGCAGGGACGTGGCCGCTCCCGCCCTGACATACGCGGCGCAGGCGACGGGCCGCCTGCGCCCCCACCACCTGCCGGCAGCTCCGTACGCCTACCCGCCCCCGCCGCCGCAGCGCACGCAGCACGGCGGCTACGGCTACAACCGCACCAGCCTCTGAACCCGAACCGGCCACCGCCACCGCAGTAGGGCCGTCCGTGGGCGACGCCCCGCTCCGCATCGCACGGATGCCCCAGGAGCGCCCCGCTCCGCATCCGTGAACAGCCGCCCCCGTCAGGCGGATGCCTCGGTGAGGTCCGCCAGTTCCTGCTCGGTCAGCGAGAGGTCGGCGACGGCCACCAGCGCGGGCAGCTGCTCGACCGTACGGGCCGAGGCGATCGGCGCGGCGACGGTCGGCCGGGACGCGAGCCACGCAAGCGCGACGGTCGCGATCTCCGCGTCGCGCTCCTGGGCGACCTTGTCGAGTGCCGCCAGGACCTTCTGCCCCCGCTCCGACTCCAGGTACTGACCGGCCTTCTCGGCCCGCGCACTCTCCACCGAAGCACCCGGACGGTACTTGCCGGTGAGGAAACCGGAGGCCAGGGCGAAGTACGGGACGGCGGCGAGCCCGGCCCGGGCGGCCGTGTCCTGGAGCTCACCCTCGTACGTGTCGCGGGAGACCAGGTTGTAGTGCGGCTGCAGGGCGACATAACGGGCCAGCCCCTCGCGCTCCGAGAAGTCCAGGGACGCCTGGAGCCGCTCGGGGCTGATGTTGGAGGCGCCGATCTCCCGGACCTTGCCCTCCTTCACCAGCCGATCGAGGGCGGTGATGATCTCCTCGACCGGGACGGTCTCGTCGTCGAAGTGCGTGTAGTACAGATCGATGTGGTCGGTACCGAGCCGGCGCAGCGACTCCTCGGCCGCGGCCTTGATGTTCGCGGCGGAGAGCCCCTTGTACGAGGGGTGGGCGCCGACCTTGGTGGCGACGACGATGTCGGAACGGTTGGAGCGTGCCGCGAGCCACTTGCCGATGACGGTCTCCGACTCGCCGCCCTCGTTGCCCGGGATCCAGGCGGTGTAGGCGTCGGCGGTGTCGACGAAGTTGCCGCCCGCCGCGGCGTAGGCGTCCAGCACGGCGAACGACTGCGCCTCGTCGGCGGTCCAGCCGAAGACGTTGCCACCCAGGGCGAGCGGGAAGACCTGGAGGTCGGAAGGGCCCAGCTTACGAAGAGAAGTCATATCTCGATCAACGGACTCCGGCGGGTCCGCTATTCCGGCAGACCGGCAGCCCTGACGTCGGGGGGTGAGCGTCAGGACTGCCGGGGTTCAACGGCCTGCGAACCGGCTCGGATCACGAAGGCCGGGAGGCGGCCGGCGGATCAGGGGTTGAGGCCCTTGTCGCGCAGCCAGGCCATCGGGTCGATGCCCGTACCGTCGGGGGTGTGGACCTCCAGGTGGAGGTGCGCGCCCGTGACATTGCCGGTCGCGCCGACCCGGCCGATGGTCTCACCGGTGGTGACCTTCTGGCCGACGCTGACGCCGATCGAGGACTGGTGGCAGAACCACAGCTCCGTACCGTCGTCGAGCTCCAGCACCGTGCGGTAGCCGTACGAACCGGAATAGCCTGCCGACTTGATGGTGCCGCCGTGTACGGCCTTGATCGGGGTGCCGGCCTGCGCCGCGAAGTCGAGGCCGGTGTGGTGGCCGGAGGACCACATCGGGCCGGCCTGGCCGAAGGTCGAGGTGATCGTGTACGAGGAGGTCGGGATGGCGTAGCTGGCGGCGAGCTTGGCGAGCCGCAGGGCCTCGGCCTTCGCCTTGGCTTCCTCCTCCGCCTTCTTCTTCTCGGCGGCGGCCTTGGCCTCGGCCGCGTCCTGCTGCTTCTTGGCCTCGGCGGCGGCCTTCTCCGCGGCCGCCTTCTCCTGCGCCGCCTTGGCCTCGGCGTCGGCGGCGTCCCGCTGCTGCTCGGCCTGCTGGAGGATGCGGGCGCGGAGTGCCTCGCCCGCGTCCATCGTGCCCTGCTCGGCCTCGGCGGCGGTGAGGCCGGCGGTGGTGAGCGGGGCGGCAGCGGCGGCGGCCTCGGCCTTGTCGGCCTCGGACTCACCGGAGAACAGGGAGCCCACGCCGGGAAGGGACTTGGCGTCGGGGAGGTTGTCCGAGATGGAGTCGGGAAGGGAGATGGAGACCGGCGGCTTGCTCTGCGCGGTGGCCATGCCGCTCGCGCCGACTGCCGCGATGACACCGACCCCGAGCACCGTGGAGCTACGGGCAAGTCCGTTGCGCTGCTTGGCGATGCGGTGCTTGCCGCGTACGGGGCGGACGGACTCCTCGGTGGGGTTCCACTCGTCCCAGCTTCTGTCGGGCTCAGCGTTGCCGTCGGCGCGGAAATCGCTGCCGAACTCACCGGCGAAGTCGCCGCCGAACGCCGTTCCCGTCCCGGCGGTTCCGTAGTCGGAGCCGAAATCGGTTCCGAAGTCGGCGCCGAAGTCGGAACTGAACTCGGGGTTGAACCGAGAGGGGGCCTCGGGGGCAGGCTTGTTGGACGCCACGGGGGCGCACTCCTTTCCTTCCTTCTCGCCTACCGGGTTAGCTGACGGGTTCGGAGCAGGAAGGTCTCCTACGGGCCCCTCTGCCTCTCACGAGACACAGGTGTCCGATTCACCCCATGTAGGTGGTTCCCCGGTTCCCTTGCGGAATTCGGCGCTCGCGCACGGTGCCGCCACTGACGACGGCTGGGACGACCGCGCTGCGTTATCGAACGTTAATAGACACACGGGTCCGATTCCAAGCTGTTCCCACTGATCGTTCAGGTCTTTGGCCTGGACTTTACGGGACACAACCGGGTGGAATCGGACGAGTTGATCGCCCCTCAGTCATTACCCGGTTTCTGACGTTGCGTCAAATGTTATGCGGAGCGACGCCTATCGGTTACGTACGGTGGCATCCCGTACCCAAGGCCGCGCACCCAAACCGCGCGAAACACCCGGCCCGCACGAGGCACCCGGCCGGCACGAAGCATCCGGCCCGCACGAAGCATCCGATCCACGCGGAGCCCCCGCCCCACCCGTCACATCGTTTCCAGGCCCACGATCTTCACGGTCCTGCGCCGGTCCGGCTGCCCTTCCGCGGGACGTACGGCCGCGAGCAGCGCCATGTCGTCGGTCGTCTCGCCGCCTGTGTGCAGCCGCACGTCATCGGTCAGCGCGGACAGCAGCTCCTCGGGCCCCGGAAAGATCCGCCCGCGCAGCCGGGCCGCCGGGTCGTAGAAGACCCCATCGGCGTTCCGCGCCTCGGAGAGACCGTCGGTGTAGAGGAGCAGGGTCGTCCCCGCCGGCAGATCCCACTCGTCCGCCCGGTCGGGCCACACCCCCAGGTCCATCCCGAGCGGTAGCGCGGGCACCGTGGACCCCAGCACCTCCACCGCCCCGTCCGGGTGCAGCAGGATCGGCTCGGGATGACCGCGGTTGACGATCCGTACCCGGGACACCCCGGACGGGATCTCGGCCAGTACGGCGGTGATGAACCCCTCGACCGCGTCCAGCCCGCCCCGCGCTCCCTCCCGCGCCAGCGCCCGCTCCAGCCGCTGCGCCACGCCCTCCAGCGAACGCTCCTGCTCGGCCGCCTCCCGGAACGCCCCGATGACCACCGCCACCGACTCCACGGCGTCGAGCCCCTTCCCCCGTACGTCCCCGACCACCAGTCGCACCCCCTGGGGGGTGTCCGCCACGGCGAACAGGTCGCCGCCGACGAACTCGTCCGCCTGCGCCGCTTCGTACCGCGCCGCCACATGCAGCCCGCCGATCCGGTCGGACGGCTTCGGCAGCACCGCCCGCATGGCGGTCTCCGCGATGACCCGCGCGGAGGCCAGTTGCTCATTGCCGCGCCGTACGACCGCGTTGATCACAACCGCGAGGACCGAGACGGTGGCCAGGGTGAGCAGCTCGATCAACGGCACGACCAACGGCAACGGGTTGCTGTACAGCCGCAGCACGGTGACGGCCACCATCGCGGCAATGCCGGTACAGATGGTGCTGGACAGCGAGAAGAACGGCGCGGCGATCAGCGGCGCCGCCACGAACAGCGGAATGGCGGTGAAGACCGGCGGGGTGAGGAGATCGAACGCCAGCCCGCCGAGGATCATCAGGGCGGGCAGCATGCGGACGAACCGCCGGGAACGGGTGCCACCCTCGACATGTCTGCCGCGCCGCTTCAGCCGCTTCCACACCTGTGGTCTCCTGCCCGGTACGCGCGCGGCTGCGGACGGTACCGCGCCCCACCCCCAGGCTCGCCGGAACGGAGCCGTGCGGCGACTCCTCGTCGACCAATGGGGGTACATACGTGGTACAGCTCACACCGCCCGGACCTGCTCCTGCACGGGCCCGCAGGCCGGCCGTCCCACGCCCCGGAACGCGACGCGGAAATGAATCAGGCCCGGCACGCTGCATGCGTGCCGGGCCTGATTCTTCAGTAGCGGGGACAGGATTTGAACCTGCGACCTCTGGGTTATGAGCCCAGCGAGCTACCGAGCTGCTCCACCCCGCGTCGGTAAACACAACTCTACGGCATGTCCGGCGCGCGAATGACCACTCGGCGAATCATGGCCACTCGGCGCTCGGTCCGAGCGCCCGGCGTGGCGACGCCGAACAGCGTGGCCCCCGCCCCCTCAGTTCGTCTCGGTGATGCGAGGAGTGGCCTTCCCGTCGACCGCCGGGGGCTTCATCGGGTTCGCGCCGCGCTGCAGCGAGTGGAGGATCGCCAGCCCCTGGCTGACCACGCCCGCCGCCATCTCATTGACACCATTGGTGCCGTTGAGAACGGTGAGGTCGGCCCCCGACATGCCGCGGGCGGCCGCGTCGGCCAGGGCGGGCAGGTTCTCCACGATGCGGTTGGCCGCGATGAGCTCCTGGTTGCCGTCGCGCAGCGAGGTGGCACGCACGCTGTTGGCGTCGGCCTGCGCCTGGGCGAGGGTCCGTTCGGTGTACGCGCTGCCGTCGGCCTCGAACTTCGCCCGGTCACGGGCCGCTTCCGCGAGAGTGCGCTGACGGTACGCCTCGGCATCCGCCGGACGCCGGACCTCCGCTTCGAGCCGTTGCGCGGCGAGAGCGGCCTGCCGCTCGGCCAGCGCGGTCTGCTCCTCGATGACCTCCTGCGAGGCCCTGGCCTGGGCGAGCGGTCCGGCCTGCGCGGCACGGGCGTTGTACTGCTCGGTCTCGGCGAGGAAGCCGGCCCGCTTGATCGCGGTGTCACGTTCGTACTCCGCCTTGAGCGCGGCGGCCTGCTGCTCGCGCTGACTGGCTTCCTGGTCGGCCTTGGCCTCGGCGATCCGGGCCTGGCTGGCGACCGCGGCGGCGTGCGGGGCGGCGAGGTTGTTGATGTAGCCGGTGGCGTCGTCGATCTCCTGGATCTGGAGGGCGTCCACCACGATGCCGAGTTTCTCCATCTCGCCGTGGCTGCCCGCGATGACCTCCTGGGAGACCCGGTTCCGTTCCCGGATGATCTGCTCAACGGTCAGCCCGCCGATGATGGAACGCAGGTGACCGGCGAAGATCCGGCCGGCGAGTTCCTCCATCTGCTCCTGCTCGGACAGGAAGCGGCGCGCCGCGTTGGCGATGGACACGGCGTCGTCGCCGACCTTGAAGACGGCGACGGCCCGGACGTTGAGGCGGATGCCCTGCTGCGTCACGCAGTCCTCGGTGATCTCCGCCTCGCGCAGCGCCAGGGAGAGCATGCGCGCCTTCTGCTTCACGGGGAGCACGAAACTGCCGTGTCCGGTGACGATCCGGAACTGGGTGTCCAGCGTCTGCCCCTTGGAACCGGATATGAGCATCGCCTCGTTGGGGGCGGGAACGTGCCAGAAGAACATCGGAAGACTCCTGCCGTACGTGACTGCTCGATGTACCTACGTCACTGCTCGACGCGGATACCTCACTGCTCGGCGTGGTGACGTCATTGCTTCGGCTCAGGACGGCAGTCGTTCCACGATCACGCCCCGCGCCGAGACCGTGTCGACGACAACGACGCGTGCGTCCCTGTCGATCGACGTCGCCGACCATGCGGTGTAGGCCTCCGACCCACCCCGTACGGCCACCAGCACTTCGCCCGGACCATCGGCGGGAATCGGCACGGTGACGCGGCCTATCGCCCCGACCGGGCTCCGGGCGGACTCATCTGCCGTGTGCATGCGCCCTCGCGAGCATCCCTGCGTGCGCCTGCTCACACCGCCGCTCACGCCGCTCTCCGCGTCGCATCTCACGCCGCTGTCCACGCCGTTTCTCACGCCGCTTCATGAACACGAGGCGACCCCGCCTCCTGGAGGCCCGAGCCTCCCTCGACACTTCCACGGTACTCCGCACCCGCCCCGGAGGATCGCCCGGAGGACGGCCCCGAACGACAACGAGCGGGGGTAGTTATCTGGTGATATGACTGATTTACCATTCAGTCAGTCGACGCGATGAACTCGCGGTGATCGGGGAGCCGACAGTGGACGATTACCCCCTGCTCAACCTCTTCTGGACCATGCTCTGGTTCTTCCTCTGGATCATGTGGCTGTTCCTGCTCTTCAAGGTCATCTCGGACATCTTCCGCAGCGACGACCTCGGCGGCTGGGGCAAGGCCGGCTGGCTGGTCGTGGCCCTGCTGCTGCCGTACCTCGGCGTTCTCGTGTACGTGATCGTGCGCGGCAAATCCATGGGGACGCGGGACATCAAGGAGGTGCAGCAACGTGAAGCGGCCTTCAAGGCGTACGTACGGGAAGCCGCAGGCACCTCCGACGCGGGCGGTCCGAAGAAGGGCGGCCACGTCGACGACCTGGCGAAACTCGCCGAGCTGAAGGACCGGGGAGCCATCACGGACGAGGAGTACCAGCGGGCGAAGACGAAGCTCCTCGTCTGAGCGCACCCCCGCAGCCGTGACGCGCATGTCTCCCTCCACCCGGTCCGGCGAACTGGCACGGCTCCCGGACCGCGGGGAGGCTTGAGACATCAGTCCACGGTGGCCGCCTTCCGCCCGCGGTTCCGGGGGTGCCGGAGCGCCGTACACATGCACCCTCCGACGGCCCGACAGGGCGGGCCGGGCGGAGTGCGGTCCCCGTCTCGGCGAGCAGGGAGATGGCCGGACCATGAACGGCACCACGCTCGAAACCCTGGACGCGATGCGGAGCGCACTGCGCGGTCCCGTCATCGGTCCGCAGGACCCGGAGTACCGAACCGCCCGCACGATCTACAACGCCATGATCGACAAACGTCCGGCGGCCGTGGTGCGGTGCAGCGACACGGCGGACGTCATGGCCGCGGTCGATTTCGTCCGGGACGAGGGCCTCGTGCTCGCGGTCCGCGGCGGCGGACACAGCGCCGCCGGACTGTGTCTGGTGGACGACGGCGTCACCATCGACCTGTCACCCATGCGCTGGGCACACATCGACCCCACCGCGCGAACGGCCACGGTCGGCGGCGGCACCACGCTCGGCGACCTCGACCACGCAGCGCACGCCTTCCAACTGGCCACCCCCGCCGGAATCCAGTCGACCACCGGCGTCGGTGGCCTCACCCTCGGCGGCGGCCACGGCCACCTCACCCGCAGATACGGCCTGACGGCCGACAACCTGCTGGCCGCGGACGTGGTCCTCGCGAACGGCACTGCGGTGACGGCGAGCGACACCACCCACCCCGACCTGTTCTGGGCGCTGCGCGGCGGGGGCGGCAACTTCGGCATCGTCACCTCCTTCACCTTCCGGATGCACCCGGTGGACACCGTGGGCGTCGCCATCACCCTCTGGCCGGTCGACCGGACCCCCGAAATACTGCGCTGGTACCGCGACTTCCTGCCACAGGCCCCCGAGGACCTGAACGGCTTCTTCGCCGCGCTCACCGTGCCGCCCGGTCCCCCTTTCCCGGAGGAGGTCCAGGGTCAGAAGATGTGCGGTGTCGTGTGGTGCTGGACAGGCGACCCCGACCTCCTCGAAGCCACCCTGAAGCCCGTGAACGACCCCGGCGCGCCCGCCTTCCACTTCACGGCGCCGATGCCCTACACCGCCCTGCAGTCCATGTTCGACGAGCTGCTCCCCGCCGGCCTGCAGTGGTACTGGCGCGGCAACTTCTTCGACCGCATCACCGACGACGCCATCGCCGTACACGCCAAGTACACCGAGAACCTCCCCACCGACCTGTCGACCACGCACCTGTACCCGGTCGACGGCGCCGCCCACCGGCCGGGGCCCGACGACACCGCCTGGGCCTACCGGGACGCGGTCTGGTCCGGCGTGATCGCGGGCATCGATCCGGACCCGGACAACGCCGAGAAGCTCAGGCAGTGGTGCGTCGACTACTGGGAGGAGCTGCACCCGTACTCCATGGGCGGTACGTACGTGAACTTCATCGGCGCGGGCGAAACCCCGGACCGGGTACGCGCCACCTACCGCGACCACTACGACCGCCTCGCGGCCATCAAGCGCACCTACGACCCGCACAACCTCTTCCACGCCAACCAGAACATCGAGCCGGCGGCCCGACCCGGCCGCATCGCAGGAACCTGAGCCGCCGTCAGCCGGACCGGCCGTCAGCACACCGCCGCAGACCCCTTCCAGCCCCATACGCGCGAAGGCCCGCGCCCGGTATCCGGTAACGGCCGCATACAGCTCACCGTCCACGGGAGTGTCGCGCCGTCTACATCGCTGTAGACAGTCTACGTTGCACGGGCATAGAGATGCGGCGAGAGGCCGGCGCGCAGGCGTGGCCCGGAGCGCGAGCCGGGCGCCTGATGCCGTTCACCGCTGTCACACAACAACGGGTCGCCCACTGCCCGCCCAGTGAAGCGCCGAACGGTCGACCAGGAGTGTGCTTTGGGGCAGTCGGAATTCCTCACCGCGGCGGATGTCGCCAGTGAGCGCCGGTACGTGATGAAGAAGCTCCCGGAGGTCACTCTGGCCTTCTGGATCATGAAGATCGCCGCCACCACCCTCGGTGAGACGGCCGGAGATCTGTTCTCCCAGACGCTGCAACTGGGCTATTTCCTCACCACGATCGCACTGTTCCTGGTGTTCGTGCTGACGCTGGTGGTGCAGCTGCGGTCCAAGCGCTACAACCCGTTCTTCTACTGGACGGTCATCCTGTCCACAAGCATGGCCGGCACCACCATGTCGGACTTCATGAACCGTGACGCCAGCGCCGAGTACCTCACGGCGGGCACGACCTCGCTGGGCCGGGGCCCGCAGGGCCTGGGCCTGGGATACCCCGCAGGTGCCGCGATCCTGATCTCCCTGCTGATGGCCATCTTCATCGCCTGGAAGCTCACCGGACAGACCTTCGCCATCCGCGACATCGTCACCTTCCGCGGTGAGGCCCTCTTCTGGTCCGCGATCCTGGTGTCGAACACACTGGGCACGTCCATGGGCGACTTCCTCTCCGACAGCTCCGGCCTCGGCTACGCCGGCGGCGCCCTGCTCGTCACAGCACTCCTGGCCGTACTCGCCGCCCTGATGCGGGTGCCGGCCGTCCCCAATGTCGCGCTGTTCTGGATCGCCTTCGTTCTCACCCGCCCCCTGGGCGCCACCGCCGGTGACTTCCTCACCAAGCCTGCCGCCAAGGGCGGTCTCGATCTCGGCACACCGGGTTCCTCGGCCGTACTCCTGGTCATCCTCCTCGGCCTCATGGCCCACGCCCACGCGCAGGAGCGCAAGAACACCGCCCGACGGGGCGAACGCGACACCCGGCCGTCGTGACCACACGTTCCTTTGTTGTGCGCGACCGCAACGGCTCGTCCGACACTCCGGGACGTCACTTCGTAAAGCACAGGCACCTGGAGCGTCGAAGCCCCGGGAGGAGACCTGGTGTTCGGTCTGCCCAGGGGACCGGTACGGGGACTGGCGCAAGAGCCCCTACAACGAAGCGCCCCGCCCGGCAGAAACCGGTCGGGGCGCTGAGCCGCAGGTCAGAGGGGTTTCCCCCTCGCCCGCCACGCGTAGGCCGTGTGGGACTCGAACCCACAACCAACGGATTAAAAGTCCCGGCAGGGTCCTGCCGGGACTTCCGCCAGCTTCCACGCTGGTCCAGAAATGCCTAGTCAGAGGCATGTCGCATGCTGGCCGGTCCAAGGTTGTGTGCGCCATGTCAGCACGTCCGCTCACGCATCGCTCACGCATCGCTCACGCATCCAGGCCCCGTTGAAGACGACCGAGCCAACACACCTTCCAAATGTTCATCAGGGATCCGAGGTGGGTCGGTGGGCGTGCCGGCCTGGAGCGGAGAGGTCGGCAGGTGGGTTCCTCAACGATCCCGGACACTGGTGGATGGGACCAGAACTGAGACCGCGGCGCGGCCGGAGCCTTGCCGGTCAAGAGCAGACAGCAGTCAGCCGTGGCGGGTTCGAGTTTGAACCAGCGGCCCCTTTGTCCCAAATGAGGTTCGGCGAAGATCGTGACCTGCGAGGAAATCCCGGGCGCTCCGGCGCGCGCTGGCAATGCATGCCGTGGAGAGGGCAGTTGCCACGTTGACGCTCATTGTGTTCATCAGGCCACCCTGATCTCTGGATCGTCACGCAGGTCCTATCTGGCGGCGCTTGTGCCCGGCCTGCGGTGTGTCAACCGCACGAGCCCGCGCGTGTCCTGAGCGATCATCCGCATGGCCAGACGTGGCGACTGCGGTGTTCGCGGCGTCGAGGCTGCACGTAACGGCGCTGGTCGGAGCGGGCGAGCCTGGCTGGAGCGGGGCTGCCGCACACCCGTTCCGTGACCGAGGCCGACTATCTCTCCGCCCGGGTAACGGAAATCTATGTCGGCCAGAGTAGACATTGGGTGGTGGTGTGGTTATGGTTTCTCTCGTAGCCCAGAGAGACAGCAGGGCCCGGCAGAGACGAACTGCCGGGCAGCAGTAACCGCAGTTGCAGTTCGCAGGACGGTGCGGTGGTGGAGTTCCGAAGCCAGGGTTGTTGCAGGACGGCGACGGGACTGGCGACCGGACCGGGTGGCCCGCAGTGATCAGGGGCCGCCGTGAGCAGTACCCGCAAGTGCAGTACGCAGCAGTGAAGTCAGTGAGCAGCACCTCGGTGAAGGCGTCGGCTGCGGACGCGCGCACCGGGAGGTTCGGCAGTGGGGTTCTAAGCCGGAGCAGATGCAGGACGGGCGACGGGGCTGGCTGTCGAAAAGTGGCGCTGGCACAGGCCACAGAGCAGTACGCAGGAGAGCAGTACCAGCAGTAGGTAAGTGATGATCCCAGAGGGAAGAACGGAGGAGCCAGGCGCCATCAGGATCGCCCGGGTGGAAGTTTTGAGCCCGGGTACCGCAGGACATCGATAGCGAGGTGGTCTCCGGTCAAGCAACCGCGATCCCCGCACCCCCGACAACTTCCAGGTCGGGTCAGCGGAAATAGAAGGCCGGCGCAGTATCAGGGTCGGCAGATGGTGTAGCAGTTCCTTCGGGGCTCGGGGGGGGGGGGGGGGGGGGAGGCACCCCCCCCCCCCCCCCCAACAAAAAAAAGAAAAAAAAAAAACCCACACCCCCCCCCCCCCCGACAAGCGCGGGGGGCGGGGTTCTTGTGCGTC
>NZ_JBVJWD010000014.1:171577-185371 GCF_055602785.1 Streptomyces sp. NPDC037301 | reverse complement strand
GGAGGAGGGGGGGGAGGGGGGGGGGGGTGGTGGTTCCGTGTGTTTCTCTGTCGCCCCCCCCCCCCCCCCCCCCCCCCCCCCCCCCTCCACGCGTTCCACAGAGAGGTGCAAATGACAGCAGACGACTCGTTCGGCCGTCTCAACGACGACGACTACCCTGCCTACACGATGGGCCGGGCCGCCGAGATGCTCGGTACCACACAAGGTTTCCTCCGCGCCATCGGAGAAGCCCGCCTGATCACCCCGCTGCGTTCCGAGGGCGGCCACCGGCGCTACTCCCGCTACCAGCTGCGCATCGCCGCACGCGCCCGCGAACTCGTCGACCAGGGCACCCCCATCGAGGCCGCCTGCCGCATCATCATCCTCGAGGACCAGCTCGAAGAAGCCCAGCGCATCAACGCCGAATACCGCCACGCCACCGAATCAGAGAACCCGACGACCGCGGGCTGACGCGTGGCTTCTGGGTCAACTGCCTTGACCAGGATGTTCCCTTCGCCCACATCTTCGTCGTGGGCGTTCTGCTGCGGCGGAGGAGCCAGGGTGACCGCCTCCGTCTGCCGCATGTCGTAGGACGCTTCATCGGCAGGAAGGTGTGAGGCAAGGGCCGCGGGAACTGTGAAGTGGTTTGACGCGCAGAACGGCTGCGGCTTCACCGCCCGGACAGTGGCGGCTCGGACGTGTTCGCCCACCGTACGGCGATCAGCCCGCGCGCGGAGCGTACTGCTGCCCCGGGCAGGTCCTGCTGTCCGACTGGTTCGCACGAACGCTGGGCGTCGGCCGCCTTCAGTCTCAGTCCATGGTGGTGGGATCTGGGGCACTCGTGAGAGCGCCGCGCAGCAGCGCTGCGCTGATCTGCGTCGGGACCCGTATACGGGCTGATGGGCCGCCGTAAACGACGACCGCTCTTCCTGGAACGCTGCGTTCCGGGTGGATCAATATCTATGACCGCGAGACGAGAGTTTAATGTGCCGCGCGGACAGTGTATTTACTGCAACGGGCAGAGCGGAATTATTGACCGTACGCAGGCCGCTACCGCATGCTACTGTCGATCTCAGTTGCAGTCGTGGTTCCCAAAAACCTCAACGCCTTTCGTCGGCATTTTTAGCCGCGGGAAGCGTTTTGTATTTCCGGTCATCTCCGGGCGGGGCATCATCGCGGCGACCCGGTATCCGTGGATTGCGGGTTCCGGCGTACTGCCCCACAAGGAGATATGACATGGCGTCTGGCACTGTGAAGTGGTTCAACGCGGCCAAGGGTTTCGGCTTCATCGAGCAGGACGGTGGCGGCGCTGACGTGTTCGCCCACTTCTCGAACATCGCCGCTCAGGGCTTCCGTGAGCTGCTCGAAGGTCAGAAGGTCACCTTCGACATCGCGCAGGGCCAGAAGGGCCCGACGGCTGAGAACATCGTTCCTGCCTGACGCTGACGCGCACTTCGTAGCTGGGGCCCGCATCCCTCGGGGTGCGGGCCCCAGCTACGGGCATTCCCCGGGGCTTCCCTGTGGGGCAACGACGCCCGCAGATCCCTCTCCAGGAATGCGGACCTCTTTGAAGATACACCCGTAGACGTCCG
Source organism: Streptomyces sp. NPDC037301 (assembly GCF_055602785.1). Taxonomy (NCBI): domain Bacteria; kingdom Bacillati; phylum Actinomycetota; class Actinomycetes; order Kitasatosporales; family Streptomycetaceae; genus Streptomyces; species Streptomyces sp. NPDC037301. The sequence continues at coordinate 183,800 of NZ_JBVJWD010000014.1, read as the reverse complement.
GGATCTCACGTCCGCATGACGTCACCCATTTCATCGCCTGCACTTGCACCGGATTCACCGCGGGCCAGATCTGCTTTCGCATTTCGTTCGGCTCGTTCTTGTGATTCCCCGCGCTGTTCTTCTGCTGCGAGAATTCCTTGATACGTGCCGTATCAAGGAAGGTTCTGAATGAACCCCTCACGTACGAACAACCGCTCCTCCCGCAGCCGTACCGGCGGTCCCGCCTTCGGCTCCGGCGCCGGTTCGCACCGGGGCAACCGCTTCGGCACGCCCGCCCCGAGCCGTTCCGGAGGGCCGAGCCGCCCAGGCGGCCGCGGCCGGCGGCCCGCGGCGGCCTCGGGCGAGTTCGCCCTGCCCAAGACGATCACTCCCGCGCTGCCCGCCGTCGAGGCGTTCGCCGACCTCGACATGCCCGAGCAGTTGCTGGCCTCGCTCACCGCGCAAGGCATGAGCGTCCCGTTCCCGATCCAGGGCGCGACCCTGCCCAATACCCTCGCGGGCCGCGACGTCCTCGGTCGCGGGCGCACCGGCTCCGGCAAGACCCTCGCCTTCGGCCTGGCCCTGCTGGCCCGCACCGCCGGGCAGCGCGCCGAGCCCGGCCAGCCGCTGGCCCTGATCCTCGTGCCGACGCGTGAACTGTCACAGCAGGTGACCGACGCTCTTACCCCCCACGCACGCTCGGTGAGGCTGCGCCTGGCCACTGTCGTCGGCGGAATGCCGATCGGCAGGCAGGTCAGCGCGCTGCGCCGTGGTGCCGAAGTCGTCGTCGCGACGCCGGGCCGCCTCAAGGACCTCATCGACCGGGGTGACTGCCGGCTGAACCAGGTCGCGATCACCGTCCTGGACGAGGCCGACCAGATGGCCGACATGGGCTTCATGCCACAGGTCACCGCGCTCCTGGACCAGGTCCGCCCCGAGGGCCAGCGGATGCTGTTCTCCGCCACACTCGACCGCAACGTCGACCTCCTGGTCCGCCGCTACCTCACCGACCCGGTCGTCCACTCCGTCGACCCGTCCGCAGGGGCGGTCACCACGATGGAGCACCACGTACTGCATGTCCACGGCGCCGACAAGCACCGGATGACGACGGAGATCGCGGCGCGCGAGGGCCGGGTGATCATGTTCCTGGACACCAAGCACGCTGTCGACCGGCTGACGCAGAATCTGCTGAGCAGCGGGGTGCGGGCCGGCGCCCTGCACGGCGGGAAGTCGCAGCCGCAGCGCACTCGGACCCTGTCCCAGTTCAAAACCGGGCATGTCACCGTGCTCGTCGCGACGAACGTCGCGGCGCGCGGTATCCACGTCGACAATCTCGACCTCGTTGTCAACGTCGACCCGCCGACCGACCACAAGGACTACCTCCACCGCGGCGGCCGTACCGCGCGGGCCGGCGAGTCCGGCAGCGTCGTCACTCTGGTCACCCCCAACCAGCGCCGCGACATGAGCCGCCTCATGGCAGCCGCCGGCATCGTGCCGCAGACCACTCAGGTCCGCTCGGGCGAGGAGGCACTCAGCCGGATCACCGGCGCCCAGACCCCCTCCGGCATTCCCGTGACGATCACCACGCCGGTGGCCGAGCGACGTCAGCGCAGCCGCAGCGCGGCCTCCCGCGGTCGACGCAGCCCCGCTTCGACTGCCCGGCGCACGATCGTGCGGCAGTCCTCCTTCGACGCGGCGGCCTAGAACCCTTGATCAGAAAACTGGCCCATCTCTGCAGGAGGCACATCTTGGCACTGGTTCAGATGCAACCCCGCCCGGCGAGCGCCACCCCCGCGCACAGGACAGTGGCCGACACCATGGACACGGCCGGACCGCAGGTCTGCGACGACATGACCATCGAAGTCGCCCTGGCCGTCATGACCAGTGCCCGCACCGAGCACCTGCTCGTCTGCGACAACGACGGCCTGTGCACCCAACTGGTCACCCAGGCCCAGCTCGCCGCGGTCCGTGACAGCCCCGCGTACACGGACCGGGTCCAGCTACGCGACATTCTCGACAACCGCGGACCGTTCACCTCACCCGCTACCACGATCGCCGAAGCCCAGCACGCGATGCGCGGCCGCCGGCCCGGTGCCCTGCCGGTCGTCGACGAGCAGGGCAGCGCTCCGGGCGTCCTCGCCCTTGCCCACTGAACCGCCTCACCGCGGCGAAACCATTCCCCTTCATTCTTCTCCCTGTGAGGCATCATGCGTTGTGTCATCGCCCGCTTCCCGTTCGACCTCACCAAGAGCGGCGTCCTGGAATCCATGAAGGGCATCAAGCCCGAACAGGTCATCGGCGAGTCCGTGATCATCGGCCGCCGCACCTACCCCGTCAAGCAGGTCGGGCAGGTCATCACACGCCAGGACCGCCGCGATTTCAGCGCCGGCGAAATCCTCCGGGCCATGACCCAACTCGGCTTCACCTGCCCCGGCCTTCCCCACACCGCCGCGCCCACGCGCGTCCTCAACCCGTTCCAACAGGCTTCCGCGATGCTCGGCGCCCCTGCCGCCGTCTGACCGACGCGCAGGCGCAAGCCGCCACCAAAACAACAGTGAGGGTCCTCAGCGCGCAGCAGTGGATTCAGTGGTCGGAGCAGCTGAAGTCGCCCATGGTCCAAGCGCTGACGTCATCGATCGCCACCAAGACCTCCGACCGCTCAGCCAGCGCGAAACGGCGGAGTGGTCGTACTTCAGGGTCATACCGACCTGGACACCGGTGCGGTTCACCGCATTGGCGAGCTGGGTACGCGACCATTGCGCCTGCTCAAGCAGGGTTTCGAGTCCCGTATTGCGGTCGTCCTGGGGTGCTTTGGCCATTGCCAACTCCCGTAGGTTTCACGGCTTTCACGGTCACGCCTCCCTCTTACGGTACCCGGATGGGCACATCCCGCAGTTAGCTCTTCACACGCCGCAACCAAAAGCGGACACGAGAGGAGCGCGTGATGACCGCCGTGACAGACAAGGACCGATCCCCGAGCGTCGACGCTGCCGATCCGGAGGCACTGCCGATCGACGTCGAAGCCATCAGCGATGTCGTGACTAAGGCTTTGGCCATCACGCTTTCCATGCCCGATCGGCAGGAAATCGACCTGACAGCCACCCAGTTGCGTGGAGCGCTGAACCTTTTCGTGACGGAAGAGCTGGGCTTCGACGAGGACCCGGTCGTTCGACAGATGTACAGGGACGCCTATCGCCTGACGGAGCTGAACGCCCGGCCGACCGCTGAGACTCCGCAGTTCGTTGCCTTCGAGTACACGCGTGAACTCGGCCGACTGACGAGACGTTTCGTCAGTCTCTACCGCGAGCGCCGTCCGGAGGGCACGAGCGATGAGTAGCCACCGGAGACGCCGGTGACCGACAAGCGGCGGCTGCACGACTGGCGTGAGTGGGCGGGCGCTCTCCTCCCCTTGCTTGCCACCGCCCCCCTCGGCCTTCTGATCTGGTATTTCGGCGACCACTAGCCCCACAGACTCCGCCTCCGAGCGACGACTCATGGCTTCCCCAACGGCCTGACGCCGCAGAGGCGGGAAGAACCCTGCCCGGCTGTTCTCGTGAGGGTCGGCAGTCGGGCGGGCGGGCGTACGACGAGTGCGGAGGACCGCTCCGTACTCGACCGGCAAGTGCAAGAGAAGAAGAGGAGTCAGCGATGGAGATCCAGCACGAAACGCAGGCGGACTCGGCGCACACAGCCCTGACGGCGCCCATCACGGGTGACAGCCTGCTCGTCGCCCGTGCGCAGGTGAAGGCGGCGCGGGAGCGTGCGTTCATCCCGTCGGACAACACCGGCGGCCGGTCCGACAGCAACGATTCCTGACGGGACCGGACACATGACCGCTCAGCCCCACGCGGTCGTCGAACGCCTCGGCGAGGACTTCCTCGCCGAGGCGTTCGGCCGCACCTTCCGCGTCATTCCTGGCGATGCCCAGTGCATTGCCGGACTCCTCGACTGGGACGACCTCAACGAGATCATCGCCCGGCACCGCCTGGAACCACCGCGGCTCCGTCTCTCCGTCGACGGCGTGGTCGTTCCCCTCGACGCCTACACCGTGCGTGAAGTAGCCAGACGCCGAACGGTATGGCGTCGAATCCACCCCGCCTCCCTGCACGAACAGCTCGCCCAGGGCGCCACCATGGTGATCGACGCATTCGATGAACTGCACCCAGGCGTACATGGCCTTGCCCATGCTCTTGAGGCCAGGCTCCGCTCCAAGGTCCAGGTGAACCTGTACGCCTCCTGGAAGCCGCGCGAGGGCTTCGGGGTGCACTGGGACGACCACGACGTGGTAGTCGTCCAAGTGGACGGCCGGAAACGCTGGAAGATCTACGGACCGACCCGCGTCGCCCCCATGTACCGCGACGTGACCGAGACCGCCCCGCCGCCCGACGAGCCCGTCGCAGAGTTCGTCCTCACACCGGGGGACATCCTCTACCTGCCCCGTGGCTGGTGGCACGCCGTCTCTGCGTCCGAGGGACAGCGGTCGCTCCACTTGACGTGCGGGCTCAGCTCCACGACCGGCGTCGACCTCGTGTCCTGGGTTCTGGACACCCTGCGAGCAGAACAGACAGTCAGGGCAGACCTCCCTCATTTCGGGTCCTCCGATCAAAAGCAGCATGTCGTTGACCAGCTGCGCGACCTGCTCGTCAAAGAAATGGCTGACGGAAGCCTGATCGATCGCTACTTCCAGCACCGGGACGCGGACGAGCCCGTACGGTTCCGGCCCAGCCTGCCCTTCGTGGACGCAGTACCGGCCGACCCTGGCGTCAGGGCGCGGATGCTCACCGCACGCCACGCGCTCAGCACGACGGACGACGGCAACGTCGTTCTGACGGCAGGCGGCGAGTCCTGGACCTTCACAGCGCCCGCACTGCCCTTGCTGAAGCGTCTCGCCGACCGCGCCCTCGCCGGCGCGCCTTTGAAGGGCTCCACACACCGCCGCTGCTACTGCCGCGACCCCAAGACCGGCAAGCCGCTCGGCAAGAAGTGCCCCAAGCTCACCAGCCGCAAGCACGGCTCCTACTCCATACGCCAGGAACTCCCACCCCGTGAGGACGGCACCCGCCGCTCCTTCAACCGCGCCGGCTACGAGACGCTGAAGGCGGCACAGTCCGACCTGGACCATGTACGGGCTCTCATCTCCATCGCCGATTCCGACGACGAGCACGACCTGGCCCGCATCGCGGCCCTGCTCGAACAGGTCGCGGACGAGAAGGCTCCGTTGCCCGACGTCGAGGACACCCGCAGGCGCTTCAGGGCGGGACTGGACCTGATCGGCCGACGTACCGTGGGCGAATGGCTCGACCAGTGGCTTCTTTCGAAGAAGTCACGGAAGACGACGCTCAACGGGTATGCCTCGCACATCCGCGTGCACCTGAAGCCGCGCATCGGCCATGTCCGCCTCGACCGTCTCAATGTCGGCCACCTGGTGGAGATGTACGACGGCATGGCCGACGCCAACGAGGTGATCCAGGCGGAGAACCTCGAACGCCGCGAGCAGATCGCCAGGTGCAAGCCCAGCAAGCCCGGCCGCCCCATCGCCACCGAGCGGGCACGGCTCGCTGTCGAACGGGCGAAGCTCGCCGAGATGAAGCCGTTCCGGAAGATCACCGGCCCAGCGACGCAGCAGAGCATCCGGCGCACGCTGCGAGCGGCTCTGAACGCGGCGATCGCCCAGCAGTACATCACCTTCAACCCGGCCTCCCACGTCGAGCTGGAGTCCGGCAAGCGTCCTAAGCCCCTGCTCTGGACGACCCAGCGGGTGGAACGCTGGCGTGCCACCGGTGAGCTGCCGTCACCGGTGATGGTCTGGACGCCGGCGCAGTTCGGCACGTTCCTGGACGCGGCCGAATCCGATCGGCTCTACGCCCTCTTCCACCTCGTCGGCACCCGTGGCCTTCGCAGGGGCGAGGCCGTTGGCCAGAGCTGGACCGATGTCGACCTGAACGCCGGCCTCATCACCCCGGCCAAGGAAATCGTCGTCGACGGCTGGGACACCTACGAGTCCGCCCCCAAGACCGACGGCAGCGCCAGCACGATCGCGTTGGACAGCGTCAACGTCGCTCTTCTGCGGGAGCACCACAACGCGATGCTGAGCGCCCGGGAGAAGTGGGGCGACGCCTGGAATGAGACCGGCAAGGTGTTCACCCGCGAGGACGGCTCCTGGCTGCACCCGGAGACGGTTTCCGAGACGTTCCGCCGCATCCTCGCCACCACCGACCTGCCGCCGATCACCCTGCGCGACCTGCGTCACGTCGCGGCCACTCTCACCCACGGCGGGGGTGGTGATCTCCACACGATCAAGGAGACACTGCGCCACTCCACCATCACGCTCACGTCGGACACGTACACGAGCCTGCTGCCCGAGGTCGACAAAGCCGCGGCAGAAGCCGCCGCCGCGCTGGTGCCACGTGCCCGTAAGGCCCCCGCCGTAGCCCCTGCTGTCGGACCGTCCGCTCACGCAAGAGGCCGGGAACGACGAAGCGCCCCGACCGGACGAAGCCGATCGAGGCGCTAAGTAGCAGGTCAGATGGGGGTTTCCCCTCCCTGCTTCGCGTAGGCCGTGTGGGACTCGAACCCACAACCAACGGATTAAAAGTCCGCTGCTCTGCCAATTGAGCTAACGGCCCTCGGCGAATCACCCCTGAGCATAGCCCGCCGGGGCCCGGCCGCCGATCGGGTATCGGTTGCCGGGCCCCGTCGCGACGGAATCAGGAGGTTTCAGAGGGGCTTCACCGGGGTGCCGGCGGAGCTTCCGCGAGGTTCGTCGGTGGCGGTAGTGCGTTGGTGATTCGGGTTGAGGAACCAGTGCCGGGCAGAGGCCAGCCACCACGTCGCGGCGAAGCCGAGGACCACCAGGACCGCGATGGGGGCGTAGTTGAACGTCTCCCAGGTGACCGGCGAGACCTGCGGCAGCATGAAGAGCACCGTGATGATCAGGACCCAGGCCACCGCGACCACGCCGATCGGGCGGGACCAGCGGCCCAGGTGCCAGGGGCCCGGGGTGAAGTCGTCGCCCCGGAGCAGGCGGAGCAGGGTGGGGATGACGTAGGCGATGTACAGACCGATCACGGCGATCGAGGTCACCGCCGCGTACGCCGTGACGTTGATCAGGTACGGGAGGCCCAGGGCCAGGGCGCCGAGAGCGGCGAGCCAGACCGCGGCGACGGGGGTGCGGGTGCGGGGGCTGACCGTGTGCCAGACGCGGGAGAAGGGCAGGGCCCCGTCCCGGGAGAAGGCATAGATCATGCGGCTGTTGGCGGTCACCGACGCCATCCCGCAGAAGAGCTGCGCGCCGATCACGACCAGCAGCAGGAGCTTGCCGGTGGTGGCGCCGAGGGCGTCCAGGAGGATCTGGGCGGGCGGGGCGCCGGTCGGGGTGTTCAGCGCTCCGTCGTACGACTGGATGGCGAACGTGAAGCCGAGGAGGAGAACGAAGCCGGCGATCCAGGAGGTCCAGATCGACTGGACGATGCCGCGCGGGCCTGCCGTGGCCGCGTCGTGGGTCTCCTCCGTCATATGGGCGGAGGCGTCGTAGCCGGTGAAGGTGTACTGGGCCATCAGCAGACCGAGCATCACGACGTAGAAGCCGCTGCCCCAGCCGGTGTTGTTCACGAACTCGGTGAAGACGAACGACGCCGACTGATGCGAGTCCGGTACGAAGGTCAGGGCGCCGACGATGACGGCGACGCCGATGACGTGCCACCAGACACTCACGCTGTTCAGTAGCGCGACGATCCGTACGCCGAAGGTGTTGAGCAGACCGTGCAGCAGCAGGATCGCGGCGAAGAGCAGGATCGTACGGGTGGAAGTGACCTCGAAGTCGAACTGGAGGTTCAGATACGCGCCCAGGAAGGATGCCGCCCCGAAGTCGATCCCGGCCGTGACGGCGACCTGGCCGAGTACGTTGAACCAGCCCGTGAACCAGGCCCAGGCCGCCGCCGAACGCGGCGGGGCCAGTCGGTGGGCCCAGAAGTAGAGACCGGCGGAGGTCGGGTACGCCGAACAGATCTCGGCCATCGCCAGGCCGACGAACAGCGTCATCAGGCCGACGCCGACCCAGCCCCAGGTGATGACGGCGGGACCGCCGGTGTTCATGCCGAACAGATACAGCGTCAGGCAGCCCGAGAGCACCGAGATGATCGTGAACGAGACGGCGTAGTTGGCGAAGGCGGACATCCTGCGGGCCAGCGTCTGCGTGTACCCGAGTTGCGCCAGACGCTCCTCGTCGGAAGCGCCCGGTGGCGGCTTGTCCTCGCTGATGTCTGTTGTCATGACCCCAGCGATGCCCTCGCCCCGGAGTACGCATGCCGCCGCCGTGGTTACGACTGGGAAAACATGGCGCAGCACGACGCAAGGGCGCGGCCCGCAGGCCGCGCCCTTGTACTGAGGAGTCGCGTCCGGGGAGGTGTGTACGTCAGGAGAGCCTGGAGTACATCTGCCAGCCGCTCCCGACCTTCACCCGTGTGGCGAAGAGACCCTTGCCGTCACCCCGGTAGGCCCACAGCACCCCGGCCGTGTCGCGAGCAAGGAGATCGGCCTTGCCGTCACCGCTCGCATCGCCGGCTCCGACCAGGGAGTTGTAGATCTGCCAGCCCCCGCCGACCTTCACCGGGGACGCCAGGCTGCCCTGACCCGTCCCGGCATAGCGCCACAGCACCCCGGCCTTGTCCCGCGCCAGCAGATCACCCTTGCCGTCACCATTGAGATCACCGGCGCCGGCAAGCAGATACCCCTTCCAGCCCGCACCGATCTTCACCCGCGCCTTGAAGACCCCGGCGCCCTTGCTCACATACAGATACAGATCACCCGTAGACGTCTCACGGGCGAGCAGATCCGCACGGCCGTCGCCGGTCAGGTCACCCGGAGAAGTCAACGCGTCGTACACATTCCAGCCCCCACCGACCCTCGTGTACGCAGTCGTCGACTTCAGCGCACCACCACAAGCCGGCTTGTACACCCGCAGGTCACCGCTCTTCACCCGCACCAGCACGTCATTGCACCGGTCACCGTTCACATCATCGAACGGCGCCGCCGACGTCACCGCATCGGCACCTGTCCAACCCGAACCCGACACCTTCGAACTGACCCCGCCGGTCCCATTGCCCGTGCCACCACGGAAATCGGCCACACCCGCCGACGTGAACGCCAGCAGATCACCGAACCCGTCACTCCCGACGAAGTCACGACGAACAGCCGCACCACCCGTCAGCTTCACCGAACCCGACGCCGACAGAGCCGCGCCCTGACCATCAGCCGGCTTCGCCGACAACGTCCACGTATACGCACCATCGGCGACGAGCCGCCCCGCCGCGTCCTTGCCGTCCCACCCGGCCTTCACCAGCCCGCGCGCCTCACCACCGGTGAGGGTACGGACCGTGGCGCCTGTGGCCCTGCTCTTGAACGTCACCTGCCACGAGGCCGCGGGCTTCGACAGCCACCAGCGAGCCGACCAGGACGGAGCTCCGCCCTTCGCCGACGTCGAGGCCGGTACGTCGGAGTCGATGTGCGCCAGCGGCGAGGCGGGAATGCCCAGGTCCGCGACCGCGATGTTGCCGTCCGCCTGTTGATAGGCGATGCGTCCCGTACCGGCGTCTATGGCGTACTGCTCCTCCCGCTCGCCGTCGCCGACCATCCGGTACGTGTCCACCACTACCGGGGTCGCGCCCCGAATATCGGTGATCTTCACGTCCGGCCCGTTGCGCCAGGCGACATAGCCGTCGCCGAGCACCGAGACCGGTTCGGTATGCGTCAGATTGGTCTTCTTCGCGAGGTCGAAGACACCGCCCCTGGCCGGTAGTCCAGCACAGTCCCAGCTGAGCCAGTGCGAGGTGACCTTGATGTCCTCGGCCGTGCACCCTGTACCGAGATCCACGGTCTGCTTCGCCGCACCGGTCCGCACGTCATAGCCGACAACCGTGCCGTTCTTGGCGCCCGCGCCCCATACCTGGTCGCCGTACAAATCGGAACCCCGGGAGCTGACGGCTATGGTCGCGAGCATCGTCCTGGTATCCAGGTCAATGACGGCTGTCCCGGTATACGTACCGTCGGTCCGGCGGCCGAGACCCATCGCGTAGCGCCCCGACACGTCCTGAACCTGGAACGAAACGAGCCCAGGGACCGACAACGGGGTGGCCTCGGTACTGCCCTGCCCCACCAGCGACGGCATGTGGTCGCCACCACCGTCCGGGGCCGGCTGGATCACCGTTCGCCCGTCGCCCGTGGCGAAAATGTCCGGGCATCCCTCTTCGTCCGTGCACTTCGCAAGGTCGAAACCACGGTCATCGGCAGGCCCCGTGCTTCCTGCAGCGAGCGGCCCCGTCACGGAAACCGTCCGCGACCGGAACGCGTTGCGCTGATCCGGCATGACCTCCAGCGATTCGAGCGTGCCCTGGCTGAAGCTGAGCCGGCGCGGCCGTGAAGTCGCCGGTGTGACGTCCGTCAGCTTGCCCACCGTCGGTCCGCCGTCGCCCGGACGGATCAGCTGCACTCCCAGTCCGTCCGGAGCCGAACCGGCGACCACGAGCAGCCCGCCGGCGGGAGTGGGCATGGCGTCGGCGCGCCCGTAGGCGAAGAGCACGGTCTCCGGCCCGCCGTCCGGCGGCACGGTCACGAGGCGGTACGGAGTCGATCCGCCCTGACCGGAGGCGCGGGCGACAACCAGCTGTTCCCCCGTGACACCGAGAAGCTTGTCGCCCTGCGCGTAGGGAAGGTCCCTCACCTGGCTCACGGGCAGGGGCCCGGACGATGACGTGCTGTTCTTCGCATAGAACGTCGCCTTGCCGTCCTTGGTCCACTCCACGACGTGGTCCCGCGTGAGCACCGTCGAACCCGACTCGGCCGAGGTTTCGGGACCCACCGGGCGGGCCTCTCCGGTGGACAGAGAGATCCACAACGGACGGACGTGGCCGCCTTGCTCGTACTGCACGAGAACACCATCGGCCCCACCGGTGACCGCCTTGACGGGCCGCTCGGCGCCGTCGGGCCATCCGGCGACCTTGGTGTCCTGGACGGCTCCGTTCACGAGGCGCAGCAGATGCCACTCCGGCGCGGCAGCGGGGCTCGTGCGGCTGTATGTCACCACCCTCGTGCCATACGTACCCACGTATTGGTGCCCACCGGGCAGTTCCAGGTAGGAATTGCTCCCGGCAGCCACGTCGTACAGCCGGATCTGGCCGGGGTGGAAATCCCCACGGCTCTGGAACGCGGCCACCACGTCCGCCCCGGCCCCGTAGGTGCCGTCGGCGTCGGGCCCCTCCGAATCGTTGTAGATGGTCTGGTCCTCGCCGCCGTACGTACTCCAGTACTGGCCGCGCCCCTCCTCGTATCGGAGGTACCCCGTGGGTCCGGCCGACAGGGGAACGACCGTTCTCGGCTGTGCGGCGACGGTTGCGGGGAAGACCACCTCGTCACCGGCTGCCGCACTGGCGGGCCCCGCCGCCAGTGGTACGAACCCGGTCCCGATACCGATTGCCGCGACAGCGGCGACAGCACTGCGTACGACCGTGTGACGTCTCAAGCTGGGTCCCTCCCGGACACCTCGGAAAAAGGCATGGGGAGGACGCGGCAGAATGCGCCGCGGTCTGTGCGAAGTGAAAGCCCCCCGGCCCCAACCCCCCATGCGAGTGGACCGACTTTAACAGCAGCCACACAGGCACCGATAGAGAAAATCGAACCCGTTCAAAGCAAGAGGGCCCGCACAACTCCGAGTTGGTGTCGTGCGGGCCCCGAGCAGCGAGGCAAGGGATTCAGGAGAGGCTGGGGCACATCTGCCGGCCGCCGCCGACCTTCACCCGTGTGGCGAAGCGGGCCCATCCGCCAATCAAAAGCGGGCCCAACTCCTGGAGAGTGGGCCCGCTTTCGGGTTCAGCTGTTCAGCTGTTCAGCGACGTGCGCGTGAACGTCAGCCGTTGCGCTTCCAGCGCGGCTTGTCGTCACGGCGGCCGAAGGAACCGGTGTTGGTGCCGGTGCCGGTGCCACGGTGGTCGTCGCGGCGGCCGGTCGGACGGTCGCTGCCACCGGAGCGGAAGCCGCCGGAGGGGCGGTCGTCACGACGGTCGCGGTTGAACGGACGGTCGCTGCCACCGGAGCGGAAGCCACCCGAGGGGCGGTCGTCACGACGGTCACGGTTGAACGACGGGCGGTCGTTGTCGCGGCGGTCGAAGGAGCGGCCACCACGGTCGTCACGACGGTCGTTGGAGCGGAAGCCGCCCGACGGACGGTCGTCACGACGGTCGCGGTTGAACGA
>NZ_JBVJWD010000014.1:137541-171478 GCF_055602785.1 Streptomyces sp. NPDC037301 | reverse complement strand
ACGGACGGTCGTTGTCGCGGCGGAAGCCACCCGACGGACGGTCGTCACGACGCTGGAAACCACCACGGTCGCCACCGCGGTCGTCACGACGGTCGCGGTTGAACGACGGACGGTCGTTGTCGCGGCGGAAGCCACCCGACGGACGGTCGTCACGACGCTGGAAACCACCACGGTCGCCACCGCGGTCGTCACGACGGTCGTTGCCACCGCGGTAGCCGCCGCGGTCGCCGCCGCGGCTGTCCCGGCGGTCGAAGTTGCCGCGGTCGTCGCGACGGTCGTCACGCGCGGCGGGCTGCTCCGGTACGGAGACGGCGGCCTCGATCGCGGCCTCCGCCTCGGCGGCGGCCTCGGCCACTGCGACCTCGGGGTCGTCGCCCCGCTCGCGCGCGGCACGGGCGACCAGGCGGTCGGCCTCCTCGCGCAGCTCACCGGCGCGGCGCTGGACGCGCTCCAGCTGCTTGGTCAGGTCGGCGACCTCGCGCTCCGCCTGCTTGGCGGCGTTGTTCGCGGAGTCGGCCTGGACCTCGGTCAGCGAACGGGCGCCGGTGATCTCGGCGACCTCCGGGTCGAAGGCACCCGCGCCGCCCACGATGTGACGCGAGGCGTCGACGCCCGCGTCCTCCATGAGGCGGAAGATCTGACGTCGCTGGTGCGGCAGCGCCAGTGAGACGACGACACCGGACTTGCCGGCACGGGCGGTACGGCCCGAGCGGTGCAGGTAGTCCTTGTGGTCACCGGCCGGGTCCACGTTCAGCACCAGGTCGATGCCGTCGACGTGGATACCGCGGGCGGCGACGTCGGTCGCGACGAGCGCGTTGACGTAACCGTCCTTGAAGTCGGCGAGCACGCGGGTACGGGCACCCTGCGTCATGCCGCCGTGGAGTGCGTCCGCCTTGACGCCCGCCTCGACGAGCTGCTCGGCGATGCGGTCGGCGCCCAGCTGGGTGCGGACGAAGATGATGGTGCGGCCCTTGCGGGCGGCGATGGCGGAGGTGACCGGCGCCTTGTCCTTCGGCTTCACAACGAGGACGTGGTGCGTCATGGTCGTGACGTTGCCCTGGGCGCTGTCGACCTCGTGGCTCACCGGGTTGTTCAGGTAGCGCTTGACCAGCGTGCCGATCTCGTTCTCCATCGTGGCGGAGAAGAGCATGCGCTGACCGCCGACCGGAACCTGGTCGAGCAGCTCGGTGACCTCGGGCAGGAAGCCCAGGTCGGACATCTGGTCGGCCTCGTCGAGGACGGCGACCTGGACGTTCTCCAGGGAGCAGGCGCCCCGGTTGATGATGTCGCGCAGCCGGCCCGGGGTGGCGACGAGGATGTCGACACCGCGCTCCAGCGCGTAGATCTGGTTGCCCATCGACGTACCGCCGCAGACGACCTTCATCTTCAGGCCGAGCACATCGCCGTACGGCTGAAGCGCGTCCGCGACCTGCATCGCGAGCTCACGGGTCGGGGTGAGGATGACCGCGCGGGGCTTCTTCTTCTCGGTGTGGCCGCCGGCCAGCGTGGCCAGGGTCGGCAGACCGAAGGAGAGGGTCTTGCCGGAGCCGGTACGGCCACGGCCCAGGATGTCCTTGCCGGCCAGGGCGTCCGGAATGGTCGCGGCCTGGATCGGGAAGGGCGCGGTCACACCGTTCTGCGCGAGCTTGCGGACGATGCCCTCGGGCAGGCCCAGGTCGCCGAAGGTGACGGTCGGCTCGGCGTCAGCGTCGTCATCCGCGTCGACAGCGGAGTCGGTGTCGGCCTGCTCGGCCCGGGTGGCGTCTGCCTCGATGGAGTCGGCGGACTCGGCCACGACGGCCTCTGCGGCCTCGACGAGCTCGTCGTTCTCGATGTTCTCGGGCATGACGGTGTGGTCAGAACTGGAAATTGACATGCGAAATGCGAAACCTTCCGGAGTCTCGGCACGCGCCCGTAACTCCGTGATTCGCAATTTCGACCGCCTCAATGCGGTCCAGCCACGGCAAGGGAGAGTACGCGCCACACGGCGCGCTTCTGTTTCGGCGCCGGGCAATGGGATCAAGCGATCTACCACCATACGCACTCCCCCCCACATTGCGCAAACCGCTCTTCCTCGCCCCCTGCTATACCGGCCCCACCTGCGGCGAGACATCCGGCGTCCGCAGCGACGCCGGCTCCTCCAGCGCACGCATCGCGTGCTTGCGGAGCTGAGCCGCCGACGAGGCGGACGGCTGCGGCGAAGGCTCCGAGGGCTCCGGCTCCGGGGAGGCGGGCGGCTCGGGGCTGGCCGGCTCGGACGGCGGCGGGGACTCGGGCTGCTGCGGCACCCCGGGCCCCGGCTGCGAGACCGAGGCCACCGGCAGCCCGCCACCCCCCGTCGGCCCCGGACCACCCGGCTTCGCGCCGGGGCGTACGCCGCCGGGCGAGCCCGAAGGGCCGGCGGAGCCGCTCGGCTCCGCCGATCCGGCCGCCTCCCGTTCGGAATGCGCCTCGGCACCGCCACCACCGGCGCCCGCACCGGTGCCGCCGTCCGGCCCCGCCGCGCTCCCCTTCGGCCCGGACGTCGGCGACGGCGCCGGTTTCCCTCCGTCGTCGCCGACGCTCATACAGCCTGTGGACGCGGCGACCGTCACTGCGATGACGGCCGCCCATCGGACGGGGGCGGACAACTGGCGCACGGGAGGCACCTCCGGGGTACGAAGAGGGGGCGGAGCGATACGGGAAGAAGCGGGGGCGCCGTGCCCAACTCCCGTTGCCCCGCCGGGGACACGCTCCGCGCCCGGCCCGCACACCTCCCGCACGCATCCTGCGCGCCACCCGCACGGCGCTCGCGCGCTCATCCGTAGCCGAGCGCGTGCAGCCTCTCGTCATCGATGCCGAAGTGATGGGCGATCTCATGGACGACCGTGATCTCGGTCTCGGCGACGACGTCCTCGCGCGACTCGCACATCCGCAGCGTCGGCCCGCGGTAGATGGTGATCCGGTCCGGCAGCACCCCCGCGTACCACTCGCCGCGATCGGTCAGCGGCGTCCCCTCGTAGAGCCCGAGCAGCTCCGGATCGCCCGGGTCGGGTTCGTCCTCGACAAACACCGCGACGTTGTCCATCAGCCGCGTCAGCTCGGGCGGGATCCGGTCCAGCGCCTCGGCGACCAGTTCTTCGAACTCTTCGCGCGTCATCTCCAGCACCCCGCCATTGTCCCGTACGGCCACGCGCCGGGCCTGGTCGCCGCCGCCCACAGGCCGGGCCGAGATCACCCCGGGCGGTCCTGGCCCGACGACGGCCGAGGTCAGCCGCCATCTGCCGGAGGAGAACCCGGCCGGAGCGACCCCTTCGCCTATTCGGTTTGGCTGACGCCGAAACGCCGTAGTACAGTCTCCGACGTGCCCAAGGGCGCCGGTCAGGGCTTGACCGTTCTGAGACCCTAGAGGTTGAAGGAGAAGCGGAACCTCTCGAGGGAAAGCGGAGTCACATGCTTCTCACGTCCCCTCGGGCGACAGACGCAGAAGCAGCAGCACCAGCAGTTCTGCCCTCATCGTCTAGTGGCCCAGGACGCCGCCCTTTCAAGGCGGTAGCACGGGTTCGAATCCCGTTGGGGGCACGCACCACCTTGTGCGACACTTAGTCGCACAAAAGCTTGGTCCTGTGGAGCAGTTTGGAGTGCTCGCCACCCTGTCAAGGTGGAGGCCGCGGGTTCAAATCCCGTCAGGACCGCTGCAGCTCTTATGAGCTGCGTGGCTGGGTAGCTCAGTTGGTACGAGCGATCGCCTGAAAAGCGATAGGTCGCCGGTTCGATCCCGGCCCCAGCCACCACCCGAAGGCCCCGTCCGATGGACGGGGCCTTCGCCGTGTCAGGCCTCTTCCCGGTCCGCCGAGTTCACGCCCCGGCCGCGCCACGCCCGTACCGCCAGAACCAGCAGCACCACCGCAACCGCGGCCACCAGCGCCATTACGTCGGGCACGTGCTCTCCGATGCGCTGGGCCCACTGCTCGACGGCGAACGACTCGTCCACGTCCAGCAGTCCGGGCAGCGCCGTCGTCCCGTCGTACGCGAGGAACAGCGCGCCGAGACCGATGAAGAAAAGCCCCGACAGCAGCGTCGTGGTGTGCAGCTCGAAGCGGCCGAGCCGGAAGGTACGACCGCGCAGCCAGGCCCGTCGGCCCAGGTCGAAGCGTTCCCAGAGCAGCGCGAGCAGAAAGAGCGGGACCGCCATGCCGAGGGCGTAGACGGCGAGCAGCAGTCCGCCGTAGACCGGACTGCCGCTGACCGCCGCCACGGTGAGGACGCTGCCGAGGATCGGGCCCGCGCAGAAACCGGCCAGTCCGTATACAGCGCCCAGCGCATAGACGGATACGGCGGTGGTCGGGCGGATCCGGCCGCTGAGTGCGGCGATCCGGCGCGAGGCGAAGCCCAGACCCACGATCTGCGCGATGCCGAGCACGATGATCAGCCACCCGGCGCCGAGGACGAGCGCGTCGCGGTGGCTGTAGAAGAGCCGTCCGGCGTACGAGCCCGCGGCGCCGAGCGGGACGAGGGTGGTGGCCAGACCGGCGTAGAAGATGCCGGTGCGGGCCAGGAGCCGCGAGGTGGAGTCGATGGAGTACGCGAAGAAGGCGGGCAGCAGCAGCGCGCTGCACGGGCTGACCAGAGCGAGCAGCCCGCCGAGGAAGGCCGCGAAGTAGCCGATGTCAGCCGTCATTTCGCGCTGCCCTCGGCGCCTTCGGCATCCTCGCCGTCCTTGGCGTCCTTGGCGTCCTCGGTGTTGCGGGCCTTCTCGGCCGCCGCCTCGATGGCCCGGGTGAAGGTCTCCATCGGCTGGGCTCCGGCGATCGGGCGGCCGTTGATCAGGAACGACGGGGTGGAGGTCGCACCGATCCCGTACCCCTGTTCCTGGTCCTTGCCCACCGCAGCGGAGGCGGCGGAGCTGTCGGCGTCACGCGCGAACCGGTCGAGGTCCGCGACCCCGGCCTGCTGGGCGAGCGCCTTCAGCCGGTCCTTGCCGAACCCCTGCTCCTTGGCCCCCTCGGCGTACGCGGCACGGTGGAACTGCCAGAAGCGGCCCTGCTGCCCGGCAGCCCAGGCGGCGCGGGCGGCCGCCTCGGACTCGGCGCCGAAGATCGGGAAGTTGCGCCACTCGATGCGCAGGGTGCCGTTGTCGACGTACTTCTTCACCAGGGCCGGTTCGGTGTCACGCGCGAATTTGCCGCAGTAGCCGCACTTGAAGTCGGCGTATTCGATGAGGACGACGGGCGCGTCCACCCTGCCCTGCGCGAGCTTGTCACCGGCGTCGCGCCGGGCGAGCTTCGCCAGCTCCGGATAGACGCCGGTGTCCGGGTCCGCAGTGACATCGGCGACCGGCGAGGAGGAAGAGGAAGAAGCCGAGTGGTCGGGGGCGGTGGCCCGGTAGGAGACGAGGCCGAGCAGGGCTGCGGCGACTACGACTCCGGCGCCGTAGATCAGCGGCTTCCTGGACGACGGCGTACGTGAGGACGTGGACTTGGGCATGCGGGACTCCGTGCTGGTGATACGGGAAGAAGGGATGACCGGTCGCAGAGCGGCCGTCTACACCCTCAGTACGGAGAGCTCGACCGGAGTGGGCGCGGCAGCCGCGGGGCAGCGCAGCTTTATCCGTGCGGGCGGGCGGACGGGTCCCTGTCCGGTGGCGGCGGGCAGGCCCCACCCGGCGAGGCCGGGCGCCTGGTCGTACGCCGCGCGGGCCCGGCCCGGCAGAGCGGGCTCGCCGTCCTCGTGCTTCCGGCTCTTGCCGCACCCCGGGGCCCCGTGCCGGTCCACGGCCGGCGCGGCGGCCGGGGCGGGGCCGGTGGGTGCGGCATCCCTGCCGAGGCCGGCCGAAGCGGCCGCCCTCTCGGCGCCGGCCTCGGCAGCCGCGACCGCCGTACGTCCCGCATCACCCGCGACAGCCGTCGCCGGACCGCAGAACAGCCCCAGTGCGACCGCGAGCACCGCCAACAGGCAGCACCACTGCGTACGGGACACGGGGACCGGCCTTTCCGGACGGGGCAACGGGTGGTCAGCTGCCGGAAATGGTACGTGCTGTGATCCCGCGCCTCCGCGCAGTGCCGATGTGGTGACCCGGACCGCACGAAATATGTTCGCGGTTCTTCGGGCCCGGGTGAGATCCTGGGCTCCGTATGTCTACTTCCTTCGCTGATCTCCAGTCCCAGCTCGGACAGCTCTCGCTCCGCGATGCACACCGGCTCGGCCGCCGTCTCGAAGGGGCGCGCCGCATCCGTAAGCCGGAGGCCCGGCAGACCGTGCTGGACGAGATCGCCACCGAGGCCGGAAAGGCAGCCGAGCGGCTCGCGCTGCGTGCCACGCGGATGCCCGCCCTGTCGTACCCGCAACAGCTCCCGGTCAGCCAGAAGAAGGACGAGATCCTGAAGGCGATACGCGACCACCAGGTCGTGATCGTCGCTGGGGAGACCGGCTCCGGCAAGACCACGCAGATCCCGAAGATCTGTATGGAGCTGGGGCGCGGTGTCCGGGGCATGATCGGGCACACCCAGCCGCGCCGGATCGCGGCCCGTACGGTCGCCGAGCGTGTCGCCGACGAGCTGAGGACCCCGCTGGGCGAGGCGGTCGGCTGGAAGGTCCGCTTCACCGACCAGGTGAACCCCGACGCGACGTTCGTCAAGCTGATGACGGACGGCATCCTGCTCGCCGAGATCCAGACGGACCGCGAGCTGCGTGCGTACGACACGATCATCATCGACGAGGCCCACGAGCGGTCGCTGAACATCGACTTCCTGCTCGGCTATCTGGCCAGGCTGCTGCCCAAGCGCCCGGATCTGAAGGTCGTCATCACGTCGGCGACGATCGACCCCGAGCGGTTCGCGCGCCACTTCGGCGAGGCGCCGATCGTCGAGGTCAGCGGGCGTACGTACCCGGTCGAGGTGCGCTACCGCCCGCTCCTCGAAGAGGAGGGCGACGACTCCGACCGCGACCAGATCACCGCGATCTGCGACGCCGTCGACGAGCTCCAGTCGGAGGGCCCCGGCGATGCCCTGGTCTTCCTCTCCGGCGAGCGCGAGATCCGCGACACCGCGGATGCGCTGAACAAGAAGAACCTCCGCCACACCGAGGTGCTCCCCCTCTACGCCCGTCTCTCGCACGCCGAGCAGCACCGCGTCTTCCAGCGGCCCCCCAACGGCATCGTCCGCAGGATCGTCCTGGCGACCAACGTCGCCGAGACCTCGCTGACCGTCCCCGGCATCAAATACGTGATCGACCCGGGCAACGCCCGGATCTCCCGCTACAGCCACCGCACCAAGGTCCAGCGGCTGCCGATCGAACGGATCTCACAGGCCAGCGCCAACCAGCGCAAGGGCCGCTGCGGGCGTACGTCGGACGGCATCTGCATCCGGCTGTACTCCGAGGACGACTTCCTGACCCGTCCGGAGTTCACCGACCCCGAGATCCTGCGTACGAACCTGGCCTCCGTCATTCTCCAGATGACCGCGGCCGGCCTCGGCGACATCGAGAAGTTCCCCTTCATCGACCCGCCGGACCACCGCAACATCCGCGACGGCATCCAGCTCCTCCAGGAACTCGGTGCGCTCGACCCGGACGAAAAGGATCCGAAGAAGCGGCTCACCCAGCTCGGCCGGAAGCTCTCGCAGCTGCCCGTCGACCCGCGCCTGGCCCGTATGGTCATCGAAGCCGAGCGCAACGGCTGTGCCCGCGAGGTCATGGTGATCGCCGCCGCGCTCTCCATCCAGGACCCGCGCGAGCGGCCCTCGGACAAGCAGACACAGGCCGATCAGCAGCACGCCCGCTTCAAGGACGAGACCTCCGACTTCCTGGCGTTCCTGAATCTGTGGCGGTACATCCGCGAGCAGCAGAAGGAGCGTGGCTCGTCCAGCTTCCGCCGGATGTGCAAGCAGGAGTATCTGAACTTCCTGCGCATCCGCGAATGGCAGGACATCTACGCGCAGCTGCGTACCGTCGCCAAGCAGATGGGCATGCATCTGGAGGAGCCCTCGGCGGACCTGGCCGCGCCCGAGCAGTCGGTGCACACCTCGCTGCTGGCCGGGCTGCTCTCGCACATCGGGCTGAAGGACACCGAGAAGAACGAGTACCTGGGGGCCCGCAGCGCCAAGTTCGCGGTCTTCCCCGGATCTGCGCTCTTCAAGAAGCAGCCGCGGTTCGTGATGTCGGCCGAGCTGGTCGAGACGTCCCGGCTGTGGGCGCGGGTCAACGCCAAGGTCGAGCCGGAGTGGATCGAGCCGCTGGCCCAGCATCTGCTGAAGCGCACCTACAGCGAACCGCACTGGGAGAAGGACCAGGCGGCGGTGATGGCGTACGAGCGGGTCACGCTGTACGGAGTACCCATCGTCGCCCAGCGCAAGATCAATTTCGGCCGTATCGACGCCGAGACCTCCCGCGACCTGTTCATCCGCAACGCCCTGGTCGAGGGCGACTGGCGGACGCACCATCAGTTCTTCCACGACAACCGCAAGCTCCTCGGTGAGGTCGAGGAGCTCGAGCACCGCGCGCGGCGCCGCGACATCCTCGTGGACGACGAGACGCTCTTCGACTTCTACGACCAGCGCATCCCCGATCACGTGGTCTCCGGGGCGCACTTCGACTCCTGGTGGAAGCACAAGCGCCGCGACGAGCCGGACGCGCTGGACTTCGAGCGCTCGATGCTCATCAACGAGAAGGCCGGGGCCGTCACCAAGGACGACTACCCCGACTCCTGGCGGCAGGGGAAGCTCAAGTTCAGGGTGACGTACCAGTTCGAGCCCGGTGCGGACGCGGACGGTGTGACCGTCCACGTCCCGCTCCAGGTGCTCAACCAGGTCACCGCCGAGGGCTTCGACTGGCAGATCCCGGGCCTGCGCGAGGAAGTGGTCACCGAGCTGATCCGCTCGCTGCCCAAGCCGATCCGCCGGCACTACGTCCCCGCGCCGAACTACGCGGGCAAGTTCCTGGACCGGGCGGTCCCCCTCCAGGAGCCGCTGCCGGTCACGCTGGCCCGGGAGCTCCAGCGCATGGTCGGCGTTCCGGTCGGCGCCGACGACTTCGACCTGACCCGCATCCCGGACCACCTGAAGATCACTTTCCGGATCGTCGACGAGCGACGCCGCAAGGTGGCCGAGGACAAGGACCTGGAGGCGCTGAAGCTCCAGCTGCGCCCCAAGGCCCGTCAGGCCCTCTCCAAGGCCGCCGCGGCCACTGCGGGGCCCTCGGGCGAGTCCATCGAGCGTTCGGGCCTCACGGACTGGACGATCGGCACCTTGAACCGCGTCTTCGAGACCCGCCGGGCAGGCCAGCCGGTCAAGGCGTACCCGGCTCTCGTCGAGCAGGAGGGAGCCGCGGCAGACACAGTGGCCGTACGGCTCTTCGACACCGAGGCCGAGCAGCAGCAGGCGATGTGGCGCGGCACCCGGAAGCTGATCCTGCTGAACATCCCGGTGAACCCGGCGAAGTTCGCCTCGGACAAGATGACGAACCAGCAGAAGCTAGCGCTGTCCCGCAATCCGCACGGCTCCATCCAGGCGCTCTTCGAGGACTGCGCGACTGCGGCCGCCGACCGGCTGATCGGCGCGCACGGCGGCCCGGCCTGGGACGAGGAGTCGTTCCGCAAGCTGTACGACAAGGTGCGAGCCGACCTCGTGGCGCTGACCGAGCACACGGTCAAGCAGGTGCAGCAGGTACTGGCCGCCTGGCAGGCCTGCGAGCGGCGCCTGAAGGCCACCAACAGCCTCGTCCTGGTCAACAACGTCACCGATGCACGGGACCAGCTCGCAGCCCTCGTGCCGCCGGGGTTCGTCACCGCGACCGGGCTGCGACGACTGCCCGACCTGATGCGCTATCTGGTCGCTGTGGACCGCCGGCTCCAGCAGATGCCGACGGCCGTCCAGCGCGACACCACGCGTATGGAGAAGGTCCACGAGATGCAGGACGAGTACGCCTGGCTGCTCGAACAGATGCCGCGGGGCAGGCCCGTTCCGCAGGAGGTCCTGGACATCCGCTGGATGATCGAGGAGCTCCGGGTCAGCTATTTCGCGCACGCCCTGGGGACGGCCTACCCCGTCTCCGACAAGCGGATCGTGAAGGCGATCGACGCGGCGGCCCCGTGAGACGGCCCCGGCCGGGGCCGTAACGGAACCACCACCTTCGGTGAGGTCGACCAGACCCTCTGACCTGCTGTACAGTCTGTCTTCGTAGCCAGCCGCAAGGCAGCCGCGAAAACCTGGTCCTGTGGAGCAGTTTGGAGTGCTCGCCACCCTGTCAAGGTGGAGGCCGCGGGTTCAAATCCCGTCAGGACCGCAGTAACGAAAGCCCGGATCCTTCTGGATCCGGGCTTTCGCGCGTCTTGACTCCGGCAACTGCCGACGAGCAGTCAGACAACAGGGGCTGCCCCTGTTCCCCGGCGCGGGGCGGCGGTCCACCGGGAGGTGGCACGTATGACGGCGTCCGCTGGGCACGAGACCCGCGCACTCCTGTACGCCGCTTCCGGCTACCGCCACCTCACTTCGCCACTGCCCGACCTGCCATCGGCTCCTACGGCTCGCCATGGAGCCCGTGACGGCCTCCGGGACCACTTCCCCGCCCGAGGCCGCCGGTCCTGTGCGTGGGGCGCCAGGACGGCACCCTGGAAGGCCGGGAGGTCCAGGACGAAAGTCCCTCGCCTGGGTGACCAATGGCGCGGCATTCCGCTTCCTGGAGGTGGCAGGCTCGTACTTGGCAAGGCTCATGCAGTGTGACGGGAGTCACCGAATGAGTTTTG
Organism: Streptomyces sp. NPDC037301; assembly: GCF_055602785.1. Lineage (NCBI taxonomy): Bacteria > Bacillati > Actinomycetota > Actinomycetes > Kitasatosporales > Streptomycetaceae > Streptomyces > Streptomyces sp. NPDC037301. The sequence continues at coordinate 160,761 of NZ_JBVJWD010000014.1, read as the reverse complement.
AGAAGGGGTGACTTTACACCCTTCCTACAACTGGCGAATTTAATATGTGCAATTGCACCACTCGAACGGGAGCACCGGGGGACCTTCCGAACCGCCCCGGCCCGGCTGCCCCGGGGCGGTCGGGAACAGTCCCGCACAGACCCGCGCAAGCCCGCACGGCACCCCGGCCGGAGCCAACCGGACGCCCGGTTTCCAGCGACGCCCGAACCGCCCGGGGCGGCGCGGTCGGGGAAGGCCTCCGGTCTGCTGGAGCACAAAAAAATCGCGCTGGACCCGGCGGAGTCCAGCGCGATCGAACGACGCACCCGTATTTCACAGGTATGGCGCCCGTTGGGGCGGGCGCCCGTCATTTGGAGCTATGGGTGGGCCTGTACGGGTTGGGGGACCCGGAAGCCCAGTTGTGGCGCGGCGACAGGGGGTGTGTCAGGCCTCGCTGCGCTGCTGCGGAATACCCGCAAGCAGTGCGCGGACCTCTGCCTCGCGGTACCGGCGATGTCCACCGAGCGTGCGGATGGACGTGAGCTTGCCCGCCTTGGCCCAGCGGGTAACCGTCTTCGGGTCCACGCGGAACATCGTGGCAACCTCAGCCGGGGTCAGCAGCGGCTCGGCATCAGGGGTGCGAGCGGTCATGAGCGGCCTCCTCGGGAGAACCGAACCATCTCGGTTCTTTCCTCTAAATTCTGCACCTTGACCCGCGTTGCCCGAAATGGCGGACGCGGGCCGAGTCGGTTATAGGACGAACGGCTTGTCCTCGGCACTACAACTACACCATCCGTCCAGCCGCGTCGGCCAAACCGATGGAATTGCCCTCCCAGGTGTTCATCAGCGACGGAAGCCGATGGACCATGCCATAGCGGACAGTCACACCACTGTGACGATCAGTCACAGAGCGATCAGGAGCCATCAGACCCCCCATAGCGTGCAATGCTGAGCAATCCGCCCCAAGTTGGACGGAAGGAGCCCTCCCCGGACTCCTTGTCCTATTTTGGCACGAGGGGTGGGGAAGGACGCAAGGGCCCAGTTAGTGCTATCCGTCACGCTTGAGGCAAAGGCCCGGTTCGGGACGTAGGTCCTAGGACCACCGAGGTACGCTCCCGCCTCTTCATCCTCACGTGTCACACGGGCCACAGGTTCAGACGCGGATGATGCCCTGTCAGTTCGCGAATTGACGATCCCTGACCGCCCGCCAGCGCTCCGCCAGCCGCCCGTACGCCTCACTCGCCCCTTCGGCGTCGCCGGCCTGCAGAGCCGCGATACCCTCGGCCACATCGGCGGCCGAGCGGTCCCCGGCGAGCTGCGTCGCCGGCAGTGCGTGCACCAGACCTGCGTAGTCCAGTTCGACCAGTGCGCGCGGATGGAACTCCTCCAGCCAGCGCCCCACGTCCACGAGTCCCTCGGCCAGAGGCCCTTCGTCCACGGCCTCCCGCAGCGTCTTCAGCGCCCGGGCCAGCCGGCGCCGGGCCTGGGCCATCGGCGTCCGGTAGCGCAGCACGGGCGGCTCACCGTCCTCGCCCGCCTCCACGTACTCCCGCTCCTCGTCGGAGAAGAGCACGAACCAGCGCACCGGGACCTGCCACACCGAGGTGAGGATCCAGGGCCTGGCGTCCGGATTGCGCTCCGCCCACCGCTCGTGGTCCGCGACGGCCTGCCCGCGCACCACCGGCGGCAGCACCGCGTCGAGCACCGGCCCGGGGAACATCTCCATCAGCTCGTCCAGCGCCAGCCAGCCGCGCAGCCTGGTCCGCCACGGGCAGACGCACACCACGCCGTCCATCTCGGCGACGAACGCGTCCCCGCTCTCGTGCACCGGCACGCCGACCGGCGGTGTGGCCACCAAGTCGGCGAGCGAACGGCGTAGTTCGTCCTGGGCCGTGGGGATACGGGAGCGCCCTGCGTAACGGGCCCAGTGGCCGCGTTCGGGCTCCGGGAAGGCGGCCAGCGGCTCGTACACCCGGAGGTAGGACGCGTAAGGGACGAGCACTGAAGACACCACCGACATGCAGCAAATCGTGTCATGCCCGTACTCCGCCGGGGGGTGATCCTTGGCACTGGAACAGATCTACGTCCGCGTAGGACTTACGCTCTTGCCCAGTCGGACCGGCCGTGCCGGCCGGTCCGCGGCCCTCCCCACCTTCAGGAGGGTCCTCCGCCGCTTCGTACTTGGGAGTCACCACAGTGACCGATGTGACCGGCGCGCCTGGCGATGTACTGCACACCCTGTTCCACTCGGATCAGGGGGGCCACGAGCAAGTCGTGCTCTGCCAGGACCGTGCCAGCGGCCTCAAGGCCGTCATCGCCATCCACTCCACCGCTCTGGGCCCGGCCCTCGGCGGCACCCGCTTCTATCCGTACGCCTCCGAGGAGGAGGCCGTCGCGGATGCGCTGAACCTCTCGCGCGGTATGTCGTACAAGAACGCCATGGCCGGTCTCGACCACGGCGGCGGCAAGGCCGTCATCATCGGTGACCCGGAGAAGATCAAGAGCGAGGAACTGCTGCTGGCGTACGGCCGGTTCGTGGCCTCGCTCGGTGGCCGCTACGTGACCGCCTGCGACGTCGGCACGTATGTCGCCGACATGGACATCGTCGCCCGCGAGTGCCGGTGGACCACCGGCCGCTCCCCCGAGAACGGCGGCGCCGGCGACTCCTCGGTCCTCACCGCGTTCGGTGTCTTCCAGGGCATGCGGGCCTCCGCCCAGCACCTCTGGGGCGACCCGACGCTGCGTGGCCGAAAAGTGGGGGTCGCCGGAGTCGGCAAGGTCGGTCACCACCTGGTCGAGCATCTCCTTCTCGACGGCGCGGAGGTCGTGATCACGGATGTGCGGGAGGAATCCGTCCGCCGCATCACCGATGAACACCCCGAGGTCGCCGTCGCCGCGGACACCGCGGCGCTGATCCGTACCGAGGACCTCGACATCTACGCCCCGTGCGCGCTCGGCGGCGCGCTGAACGACGACACCGTTCCGGTACTCACCGCCAAGGTGGTGTGCGGCGCGGCCAACAACCAGCTCGCGCACCCCGGCGTCGAGAAGGACCTCGCGGAGCGGTCGATCCTGTACGCACCTGACTATGTGGTGAACGCGGGCGGTGTCATCCAGGTCGCCGACGAGCTGCACGGGTTCGACTTCGACCGGTGCAAGGCCAAGGCGTCGAAGATCTTCGACACCACGCTCGCCATATTCGCACGTGCGAAGGACGATGGCATTCCGCCGGCTGCCGCGGCCGACCGGATCGCCGAACAGCGGATGGCCGAAGCACGCCGTAGCTGACGGTCGCGGGCGCATCACCCGGCGTTTTCACCCCTTCCCGCCCGCGGATCCGCCGACCGGCGAGACAAGACTCACGCCGGTCGGCGGGTCGCATGCCAAGAAGAGGTTAAAATCGCAGTTGACCAGCGAGGACGGGGCTTCTCGCCGGTCCTCTTCCGGGGCACGTGATGCGGGCGGCGTACCGTATGGCCGCGGAAGCAGGTACCGTTAAAGCCCTACGGGCACGGTCTCTCTACCGAGAGTCCGTCCTGAAACATGAACGCGTGTCAAGACTCTGGGGCCGTCGAGCCCCGTCACCGAGGGGGTCGAGCCATGGGGCGCGGCCGGGCAAAGGCCAAGCAGACAAAGGTCGCCCGCCAGCTGAAGTACAGCAGCGGCGGGACTGACCTGTCGCGTCTGGCCAATGAGCTGGGCGCATCGCCTTCGAGTCAACCACCGAACGCAGAGCCGTTCGAGGACGACGACGAGGAAGATGACCCGTACGCACAGTACGCGGATCTGTACAACGACGACGAGGACGAGGACGAGGACGATCAGTCCGGTCCGTCGTCACAGCGCCGCGGCGCTTGACCTCGCGCTGACACATCAACCCGGTCCGGGCCTGTCCCGGACCGGGTTCTGTGCTACCCCGATCCGGTCCGGACGCGCAGGTTGGCTTCGGTGTCCTCGATCGCCGGACGTGTTGGAAACCCGGCGACCGAGGTAGAAGCGGTCACCGGGTGACCCCGGTGTGCCCGCCCGTGCCTATCGCGCGTAGCTGCCCACCAGCTCGGCACCCGAGGTGTGCGCCCCGCGCTCTGTGATCTCGCCCGCGACCCAGGAATCGACCCCGCGGTCGGCCAGCGTCGTCAGGGCGACGTCCACGGACTGCTCCGGGACGATCGCGATCATGCCGACGCCCATGTTCAGCGTCTTCTCCAGCTCCAGCTGCTCGACCTGACCCGCCTTGCCGACCAGGTCGAAAACCGCGCCGGGCATCCAGGTGGAGCGGTCGACCCTGGCGTGCAGTCCGTCCGGGATGACCCGGGCCAGGTTGTTGGCGAGGCCGCCGCCGGTGACGTGGCTGAAGCCGTGCACCTCGGTCGTACGGGTGAGGGCCAGGCAGTCCAGCGAGTAGATCTTGGTGGGCTCCAGGAGCTCCTCGCCGAGCGTCCGCCCGAACTCCTCGACATCGCGGTCCAGCGCCCAGCCTGCCCGGTCGAAGACCACGTGACGGACGAGCGAGTACCCGTTGGAGTGAAGACCGGACGACGCCATGGCGATCACGACGTCACCCTTACGGATACGTTCCGGGCCGAGCAGATGGTCGGCCTCGACCACGCCCGTACCGGCGCCCGCGACATCGAAGTCGTCCGGACCGAGGAGACCCGGGTGCTCGGCGGTCTCGCCGCCGACCAGGGCGCAGCCGGCGAGGACACAGCCTTCGGCGATGCCCTTCACGATGGACGCGACACGCTCGGGGTGCACCTTGCCGACGCAGATGTAGTCGGTCATGAAGAGCGGCTCGGCACCGCAGACGACCAGGTCGTCGACGACCATGCCGACGAGGTCGTGGCCGATGGTGTCGTATACACCCATCTTGCGGGCGAGGTCGACCTTCGTGCCGACGCCGTCGGTGGCGGAGGCGAGCAGCGGACGCTCGTAACGCTTGAGGGCCGAGGCGTCGAAGAGTCCGGCGAAACCGCCGAGGCCGCCGAGGCCCGCGACCTCGGGGCGCTGCGTCTTCTTCACCCACTCCTTCATCAGCTCGACGGCGCGGTCGCCGGCCTCGATGTCGACGCCCGCTGCCGCGTAGGAAGCACCTGTTGTCTCAGACATTGCCTGGGATCTTTCGTGTGGAAATACGGGGCTGGTGGCCAGGGGTGTACGGCTGGGCCGTCACGGACGACGCAGGGCGTCGGACGCGGCGGTTGCCGCAGGGCCTGCCGCCAGCTCGGTCTCCAGCAGCTGCTTGCCGAGCAGTTCCGGGTCCGGCAGCTCCATCGGGTACTCACCGTCGAAGCAGGCGCGGCACAGGTTCGGCTTGGCGATCGTCGTCGCCTCGACCATCGCGTCGAGTGAGATGTACGCGAGCGAGTCGGCACCCATCGACGTGCAGATCTCGTCGACCGTCATGCCGTTGGCGATCAGCTCGGCGCGGGTCGCGAAGTCGATGCCGAAGAAGCAGGGCCACTTCACCGGCGGGGACGAGATCCGGATGTGGATCTCGGCGGCGCCGGCCTCGCGGAGCATCCGGACCAGTGCGCGCTGGGTGTTGCCGCGGACGATCGAGTCGTCGACGACCACGAGGCGCTTGCCCTTGATGACTTCCTTGAGCGGGTTCAGCTTGAGGCGGATACCCAGCTGGCGAATGGTCTGGGACGGCTGGATGAAGGTCCGGCCGACATAGGCGTTCTTCACCAGTCCGGCGCCGAACGGGATGCCGCTGGCCTCCGCGTAACCGATGGCGGCGGGGGTGCCGGACTCCGGAGTCGCTATGACCAGATCGGCTTCGACGGGGGCCTCGGCGGCCAGCTTGCGGCCCATCTCCACACGGGAGAGGTAGACGTTGCGCCCGGCGATGTCGGTGTCGGGGCGGGCCAGATAGACGTACTCGAAGATACAGCCCTTGGGCTTCGCTTCCGCGAAGCGCGAGGATCGCAGGCCGTTCTCATCGATGGCGACGAGCTCGCCCGGCTCGATCTCGCGGACGAAGCTGGCACCACAGATGTCGAGGGCGGCGGACTCGGAGGCCACCACCCAGCCGCGCTCGAGACGGCCGAGAACCAGCGGGCGGATGCCCTGCGGGTCGCGGGCGGCGTAAAGGGTGTCCTCGTCCATGAAGACGAGGGAGAAGGCGCCCTTCACGTCGGGGAGCACCTTTGAGGCGGCCTCCTCGATGGTGAGCGGCTTGCCGTCCTCATCGGTCTGGCCGGCGAGCAGCGCGGTCACCAGATCGGTGTCGTTCGTCGCGGCGACTTGGGTGGCGCGGCCGTCCTTGCGGGGAAGGTCGGCGACCATCTCGGCGAGCTGGGCCGTATTGACCAGGTTGCCGTTGTGACCCAGGGCGATCGAGCCGTGCGCGGTCGCACGGAACGTCGGCTGCGCGTTCTCCCACACCGAGGCACCGGTGGTGGAGTAGCGGGCATGACCGACCGCGATATGGCCCTGGAGAGATCCCAGAGACGTTTCGTCGAAGACCTGCGAGACCAGTCCCATGTCCTTGAAGACCAGGATCTGGGACCCGTTGCTCACTGCGATGCCCGCGGACTCCTGTCCACGGTGCTGCAGGGCATACAGTCCGAAATAGGTGAGCTTGGCGACCTCTTCACCCGGAGCCCAGACACCGAAGACGCCACAAGCGTCCTGGGGGCCTTTCTCTCCGGGGAGCAGGTCGTGGTTGAGTCGTCCATCACCACGGGGCACGCCACCGAGTGTAGGCGAGATCGACCACTGGTCCGAATTCGGGATACCGGGCCCGAGCGCCGGGGAAGCGCTCCCAGGGGCGGTTCGCGGGTCGGTTCGGGCAGTCACTCGGAGTGATCACTTCCGGGTCGCGGTGAGGTGCGGGACGCGGTGCGGACCGGCCACAGGGCGGCGGTCGCCCGGACCAGCGGCCGGATACCGGCTAGATCCGGCCACTCGGGCACGGGGGGGCAGCCGGTCCGGATGGTAGCGCTCGGTGAGCCGGTCGATGCTCTGGCGCGGAGTCCGGCCGAACGTCCGTTTCGTGGCGAGCCTCACACCCGGGGGCCCGGTATGCGGCTTCTCGGGGGGCCTCGGCAAAGGTGGCGCCGGAAGCCCGGCCGCCGCGGAGCCGGAGCTGCCGGCCGGGCTGCGGGCGTCCTGGGAGCGGACGGACGTCGGCCTGGCTGCCGTACCCGACGGGTTCCTGAGTCAGCCTCTTGTCCCGGTGGCCGATGCCCCGAGTCCCTTGCCGTTCTCCGCGGTGAGGGACAGGGCGCGGTGATCGATCCGGTACGTCGTCCGGCCGTCCAGGATCGCGAGCAGTTCGCGCTCCAGCTTCATCCGGGGGGCCGGGCACATCATCTTGGTACCGTCGATCCGGCCGAACGTGATGGTGGAACCGGAGACCGCCGCTGTGCCGCGGAACCGATTGCAGCCGAGGGTGCCCTGTACGGAGCCGTCCTTGCCGAAGCTCAGTTGCGCCTTCTCCTGCGCACCCGCGGGCAGCGACGAGGCGACCGTGCCGGAGACCAGGGTGGCGACCGTCCAGGTGGTGCCGGTGAGCGGGGCCGGCTGTTGCGCCGCGAGGGCGATGGAGTCGCCGTTCTCCGCGGTCAGGGTGAGGGTCTTCTTCGCCACGGCCCCGGTGAGTTCGCCGCTGAACGCGCCGGACATGGCCGTCTCGAACCGCTGGACGTCCTTCGCGCAGGCCATTGAGGTGCTCGTGCCCGGCCCGACCGTGATCGTCTCGCCGTCGATGCGGACATCGGCGGTGAAGTGGTTGCAGCCGTAGTTCCCGGTGGCCCGGCCCTTGGAGTCGATCTCGACATGGGCGCCGGAGGGGGCGGCGGTCCGCTTCCCGTCGACCGTCACCGATTCGACGCCCCAGCGGACACCGGTGACGGGCAGATCGGTCCGCACGGCGCCACCGCCGGAACCGGACCCCGAACCGGCCCCGGCGCCCGTCTCCGTACCGCAGGCCGCCAGGGCCAGCAGGGCCAGGACTCCGACGGCCATACCTTGATTCCGCATGGCCCCTGGGACGGTCCGGGCAGTCGTCCGGTTCCCCCTCACCTCATCAGGGGCAGCAGCGCGGCGAGATCGGCCCGCTCACCGCTGGCGCTGACCTTCGCCGCGTCGAGCTCCTGGGCCCACTGCGTACGCCCGGTGGCGAGCCGGATCCAGGTGAGCGGATCGGTCTCGACGACATTGGGCGGCGTACCGCGCGTGTGCTTGGGGCCCTGGACGCACTGGACGACGGCGAACGGCGGGACGCGCACCTCGACCGAGCCACCCGGCGCCTTCTCCGCGAGGGCGTCGGCGAGCAGCCGGGTGCAGGCGGCGAGCGCCTGCCGGTCGTACGGGATACCGAGGCCGGCCGCCTCGTTCAGATCGCCGGTGTGCACGACGAGTTCGACGGTACGGGTGACCAGGAAGTCGGCCAGCCGCATCGCGCCGACCCGGGTCGGCAGCAGCCGGTCCTCCGGGGCGTCGGACACCAGCTCCTCGAACCGCCCGGCGACCTCCCCGTACAGCGCGTCCAGGTCCGGACGGTCCGCGGCGAGCGCCTTGGTGTCGTCGGCGATGCGTCCGGCCCGGTCCGCGGTCGAGAACGGCCATTCGAGGAGCGTCAGATCGGGCTTGGGCGAGGCGGGTTCGGGCAGCTCCAGATTCCGCGTGACGTGCGAGAGCGCCATGGTCAGATGGACGGCCAGTTCGCGCACGGTCCAGTCCCCGAGCCGGGTCGGCAGCGCGAGTTGTTCGGGCGTCAGGGCGCGGACGGATTCCCGGACATGGGCGAACTGCGCCAGGACCGCGGTGCGGGTCCTGACCGGGTCGTAGCGACGGGCTCGTTTCTGGGACGGCGGCATGGTCCAGGAGCCTAAGGGGTGTCCGGCGGCTCGGTGTCGGACAGGCCCCGAGCCCTGTCGGACCGGCTGCCTCAGGACCTGGTCGCGAAGTCGCCCAGCCCCTTGTCGAGCAGATCGAAACCGCGCTCGGCGAGCGCGACAGCATCCGGCGCCACCGCGTCCGCCGACTCCCCCGCCAGCAGCCGCATTTGATTCGCGGAGATGAGGGCGTTGCGGGTGGCGATCAGCTGGGCGGCCGCGATCCGGGCGAAGGACGGCTCCTCCCCCTCCTCGACCAGGACTTCGGCGAGCAGGTCGAAGGAGCGCATGGAGAACGCGTGGGCCCGGATGAGCAGCGCCGGGGTCTCCTGGATCAGCCGGCGCAGCCCGAGCACCACCGGCGCGTCGCTCAGCCCGGCGGAAGGGTCCCGGGCCTCGATGGCGGCCAGGAACTGACGCCGCACGGCGGCTGCCGCGGACTCGCCGGGGACCCGGTCCCGTACCACCCGCGCGACATCACCGATGTGCTCCTCCATGGGAGCGAGGACCAAGTCCTCCTTGCCGGCGAAGTAGTTGAAGACGGTCATCTTCGACACCTCGGCCGCCTCGGCGATCTCAGCGACCGAGACCTTGTCGAAGCCGCGCTCGGCGAACAGCTCGGTGGCCGCGGTCAGCAGGCGGTGACGCGTCTGGAGCTTCTTGCGCTCGCGCAGGCTCATCCCCTCAGTCATGGCATCACTGTACCAGGATGAAGATTATTCTCGTATTAAATATTGACCTGGTACATTTTCATGGCGTGGGGCCGACAGCCGCGCCGCGGTGGACCGGCGCCGCAGGCATGTCGGCCGTCGGCCTGCCCTCCGGCAGGCTGGTCACAGAAGACCTTTGTCGTCAGCGGTACGGTCTGCGGGTCCGCCGCCCTGGCACTGCTCGCCACGCTCTCCACGGACACCGGCCTATGGACGGTCCGCGCCGCCGTGCCGCTGATGGGCGTCGGCTTCGGACAGCTCATGGGCCGGCTGATCCAGCTGGTCCGGGACACCGCCCCGGCCCACCAATCGGGCGTGAACGCCTGCCGATCCACCGGAACATCGCTGCCCCACCGGCTGAACGGAATTCCGCGGGCTGTCCACATCCGCACCCCGATAGTCCATCACCAGGAAATGCACATGCGGTTCGGCGGAATTCCCGGAGCTCCGGATCCGCCGAACCTGACGGAACGAGGACGGCCCCGCCCATGAACCGGGCGGGGCCGTCCTCGAACGGGATCAGGCGTCAGGCGAGCAGACCCGGAATGGTCTCCTCGTGCGCCGTGCGCAGCTCGCTCAGCGGAATGCTGAACTCGCCCTGGATCTCGATCTCCTCGCCGTCCACGACACCGATACGGGTGGCGGGCAGACCCCGCGCCCCGCACATGTCGTTGAAGCGGAGCTCCTCGCTGCGCGGAACGGAGACGACCGCGCGCCCCGCCGACTCGGAGAAGAGGAAGGTGAACGCGTCCAGACCGTCCGGCACGACCAGCCGGGCACCCTTCCCGCCACGGAGGCAGGACTCGGTGACCGCCTGGATCAGACCGCCGTCGGAGAGGTCGTGCGCCGCGTCGATCATGCCGTCGCGGGAGGCGGAGATCAGGATCTCGCCGAGCAGCTTCTCGCGGCCCAGGTCGACCTTGGGCGGCAAGCCGCCCAGGTGGCCGTGGATGACCTCGGACCAGGCCGAGCCGCCGAACTCCTCACGCGTGTCGCCCAGCAGGTAGAGGAGCTGACCCTCTTCCGCGAAGGCGACCGGTGTACGCCGGGTGACATCGTCGATCACACCGAGCACGGCCACGACCGGCGTCGGGTGGATCGCCGTCTCACCGGTCTGGTTGTACAGCGACACGTTGCCGCCGGTGACCGGGGTGCCCAGCTCCAGGCAGCCGTCCGCGAGACCACGGGTGGCCTCGGCAAACTGCCACATGACGTCCGGGTCCTCGGGCGAACCGAAGTTCAGGCAGTCCGAGATCGCGAGCGGCTTGGCGCCGGAGGCGGCGACATTGCGGTACGACTCCGCCAGCGCCAGCTGCGCACCGGTGTACGGGTCGAGCTTGGCGTACCGGCCGTTGCCGTCGGTCGCCATGGCCACGCCCAGGTTCGACTTCTCGTCGATCCGGACCATGCCGGCGTCCTCGGGCATCGCGAGCACGGTGTTGCCCTGCACGAACCGGTCGTACTGATCCGTGATCCAGGACTTCGACGCCTGGTTCGGCGAAGCGACCAGCTTGAGGACCTGCTCACGCAGCTCGGCGCCGTTCGCCGGACGGGCCAGCTTGCCCGCGTCGTCGGCCTGCAGCGCGTCCTGCCAGGACGGGCGGGCGAACGGACGGTGGTACGTCGGACCCTCGTGGGCGACGGACCGCGGCGGCACGTCCACGATCTGCTCGCCGTGCCAGAAGATCTCCAGCTGCGAGCCCTCGGTCACCTCACCGATGACGGTGGCGATGACGTCCCACTTCTCGCAGATCTCCAGGAAGCGGTCCACGTGCTGCGGCTCGACGATCGCGCACATGCGCTCCTGCGACTCGCTCATGAGGATTTCCTCGGGCGAGAGGGAGGAGTCGCGCAGCGGAACGGTGTCCAGCTCGACGCGCATACCGCCGGAACCGGCGGAGGCCAGCTCCGAGGTGGCACAGGAGAGACCCGCGCCGCCGAGGTCCTGGATGCCCGCGACGAGCTTCTCGCCGAAGATCTCCAGGGTGCACTCGATGAGGAGCTTCTCCTGGAACGGGTCGCCGACCTGGACGGCCGGGCGCTTCGCCGGACCGGTCGACTCGAAGGTCTCCGAGGCCAGGACCGAGACGCCGCCGATGCCGTCGCCGCCGGTGCGGGCGCCGTACAGGATCACCTTGTTGCCGGGGCCGGAGGCCTGGGCCAGGTGGATGTCCTCGTGCTTCATCACACCGATGCAGCCGGCGTTGACGAGCGGGTTGCCCTGGTAGCAGGCGTCGAAGACGACCTCGCCGCCGATGTTGGGCAGTCCCAGGCAGTTGCCGTACCCGCCGATACCCGCGACGACACCCGGGAGGACCCGCTTGGTGTCGGGGTGGTCGGCCGCTCCGAACCGCAGCGGGTCGACGACCGCGACCGGACGGGCACCCATGGCGAGGATGTCGCGGACGATGCCGCCGATGCCGGTGGCCGCGCCCTGGTAGGGCTCGATGTACGAGGGGTGGTTGTGCGACTCGACCTTGAAGGTGACCGCGTAACCCTGACCGACGTCGACCACACCGGCGTTCTCGCCGATGCCGACGAGCATCGCGTCGTTGACGGGGACCTTCTCGCCGAACTGCTTGAGGTGGACCTTGCTGCTCTTGTACGAGCAGTGCTCGGACCACATCACGGAGTACATGGCGAGCTCGGCGCCGGTGGGACGGCGGCCCAGGATCTCGCGGATCCGGGCGTACTCGTCCTCCTTGAGGCCGAGCTCCTTCCAGGGCTGCGCGACGTCCGGGGTCTCGGCCGCGTGCTTGACCGTATCCAGGCTCATGCGTTGACCAGCTTCTTGATGATCGAGGTGAAGAAACCGAGACCGTCGGTGCGACCGGTTCCGATCAGCGGCTCGACGGCGTGCTCCGGGTGCGGCATCAGACCGACGACATTGCCCGCGGCGTTGGTGATGCCGGCGATGTCGCGCAGCGAGCCGTTGGGGTTCACGTCCAGGTAGCGGAAGGCGACGCGGCCCTCCGCCTCCAGCTCGTCGAGGACGCGCTCGTCGGCGACGTAACGCCCGTCCATGTTCTTGAGCGGTACGGAGATCTCCTGGCCCGCGGAGTAGTCCGAGGTCCAGGCGGTCTCCGCGTTCTCGACGCGCAGCTTCTGGTCCCGGCAGATGAAGTGCAGGTGGTTGTTCTGCAGCATCGCACCGGGCAGCAGATGCGCCTCGGTCAGGATCTGGAAGCCGTTGCAGATACCGAGGACCGGCATCCCGGCCCGCGCGTTCTCGATGATCGTCTCCATGACCGGCGAGAAGCGGGAGATGGCTCCGGCCCGCAGATAGTCGCCGTAGGAGAAGCCGCCCGCCAGGATGACCGCGTCGACCTGGTGCAGGTCCTTGTCGCGGTGCCACAGCGATACGGGTTCGGCGCCCGCGACCCGTACGGCCCTCAGGCTGTCCTTGTCGTCGAGCGTGCCGGGAAAGGTGACGACTCCGATACGAGCAGTCACTTCGACTCCTCGGCCTTCTCCACCTTCACGGTGAAGTCCTCGATGACGGTGTTGGCGAGGAAACTCTCGGCCATCTCGTGAATACGGCTGAGGGCGGCGTCGTCGACCGGCCCCTCGACCTCGAGCTCGAAACGCTTTCCCTGACGTACGTCCGCGATTCCCTCGAAGCCGAGACGGGGCAGTGCACGCTGCACCGCCTGTCCCTGCGGGTCGAGGATCTCGGGCTTGAGCATGACGTCGACTACGACGCGTGCCACTGGCACTCCCGGTGGTGGTGTGGTGCGGCTGTTTCTCCGGGGGGCTCCCCAGACCCCCGCAGGTTCCCTCAGCCTACCTGGCCAGAAATTCTACGCGGGTAGATATCGGGCCCCCTTGATCACGCCCAGATATCGACCGTGACAACACATGGGGAAAGTCCCGCGAAAAAAATCCTCACCGGCAGCACACATAGAAGGCTGACACGCGGAGGTAATTGGCTGGTCTTCACAATGCGGCACCCACCGCTGTACAAATGATTACCGGGGAATGCAGCATTGCCCCTAAACAGTCGACACCGGTCGACTCACATCCGCCTAACAGCCGGAAGGCCGGCATCAGCGCATGTCAGGCGCGCCGATGCCGTAGGAAAGGACCGATATCCGTGGCTCAGCGCGTAGTGGTCACGCTCTTCGACGACATCGACGGGGGAGCAGCGGCGGAAACGGTCACCTTCGCCCTGGACGGGAAGTCGTACGAGATCGACCTCAATCCGTCCAATGCAAAGAAACTGCGCAAGGTCCTGGCGCCGTACATGGCGGCCGGCCGAAAGCAGACAAATGCCGGTAAGCACGGCAAGACCCCTGCGTCGTACCGGCACACCTCACTCGCACCCGACCCGGCGGCCGTGCGCGCCTGGGCCCGCTCCCACCGGATGGAGGTACCGGCCCGTGGCCGGATCCCCAAGAAGGTCTACGAGGCGTTCCGCGAAGCCAGTTGAGAACCCGGCCCGCGTCCGGATCGCCAGGACCGGTCGCCGGGCCCGGCCGGTGAACGCTCGCCAACGCTCCGGCGCACCTCTCGGCGACACCCCGTGGCCACCGACTTGCGCTACACCCCCGCAGGTCGGCTAAAGTCTGGAGCACGCCGAAGGGCAAGGCCGCAAAGCCGAACCCCACGCAGCGTGCGGGTGTAGTTCAGTAGCAGAACATCCCCCTTCCAGGGGGAAGGCGCAGTGTGCAATTCCTGTCACCCGCTCTGCATCGCTCTTACCGACCACTCCGGTGAATCGGGTAGAGTAGTGCTCGCACCGCCCAGTGGATCTCCTCAAGGGGAGTACAATGAGCGGCAGCAATGCGGACGTGGCTCAGTTGGTAGAGCATCACCTTGCCAAGGTGAGGGTCGCGAGTTCGAATCTCGTCGTCCGCTCTTGATCGGTTTGTTCGAAGGCCCTGGTCGATATCGACCAGGGCCTTCGTCGTATTCCCGTCCGCACTCCTTGCCTGATGCTCATGACGTTTGTCATGAGCAGTGGTGACAGCTCGCACTGCCCGCGGCGACGATCCGGCGGAAATCTGTAGGCATGACCAGCGACGACATTCCCAGCGACCGTGCGGGCGGCGCCATGGCAGACATCACAGACGAACCCGCGACCGGTTTCACGACGGATCCAGTGATCGTTTCGGCGACCGACTCCGTGATCGATCCCGTGATCGAGGCGAGCGGTGTGCGAAGGCGCTACGCCGGCGGCTTCGAGGCCGTGACCGGTGTCTCCTTCTCGGTGGCGCGCGGCGAACTCTTCGCCCTGCTCGGTACGAACGGCGCGGGAAAGACCTCCACCGTCGAACTGCTGGAGGGCCTGGCCCGGCCCGACGGCGGCACGGTGCGGGTGCTCGGCCACGACCCGTACCGCGAGCGCGCCGCGGTACGACCGCGGATCGGGGTGATGCTCCAGGAGGGTGGCTTCCCGTCCGAGTTGACGGTCACCGAGACCGTACGGATGTGGGCGGGGTGCACCAGTGGCGCCCGGCCGACCGGTGAGGCGCTGGACCTGGTCGGGCTCACCCACCGGGCGCGCGTACGGGTCAAGCAGCTCTCCGGCGGCGAGCGACGCCGCCTCGACCTCGCACTGGCCCTGCTCGGCCGGCCCGAGGTGCTCTTCCTGGACGAGCCGACCACCGGACTCGACGCCGAGGGGCGGCGCGACACCTGGGAGTTGGTACGGGGGCTGCGGGACGGCGGCATCACCGTCCTGCTCACCACGCACTACCTGGAGGAGGCCGAGACGCTCGCCGACCGGCTGGCGATCATGCACCGGGGGCGGATCGTGACGGCGGGCACCACCGCCGAGGTGACGGCGGCCCGCCCCGCCCGCATCCGGTTCGAGCTGCCCGAAGGAGTCCCGGCAGCGTGGCTTCCGCTGCCGCTGCGGGCAGCCGCCGAGGGACGCAGGGTCGAGATCCGTACCCACCGGCTGCAGGATTCGCTGGGTGAACTGCTGGTCTGGGCCCGGGAGTCAGACGTGACGCTGCTCGGGCTCGATGCCCGGTCGGCCTCGCTCGAAGAGGCATTTCTCGATATCGCGCAGAGCGCGTCGGAGTCGGAGAAGGTGACTGCCGCATGACGAGCACAACGATGTCCGGGCGGCTGAACGCTCTCGGGCGGGCCGAGCTGACCCTGCTCGCCCGGAACAGGACGGCGGTCTTCGTCGCGCTGCTGGTGCCCCTGGCCATGGTCGCGGCCATGAAGTCGACGCTGGAACAGGTCGATCTGGGCGGGACCGGGCTGACCGTGGCCGGGGCGGCGCTCAGCGGCGGCATCGGCATGGTGCTGATGCAGGTCGTGTACATGAACCTGGTCGCCGCCTATGTGGCGCGGCGCGAGGACCTGGTCCTTAAGCGGCTGCGCACCGGCGAGATCGTCGACGGGGAGATCCTCGCCGGGACCGCGCTTCCGTCGGTCGCGCTGGCGCTGGCACAGACGGCGCTGGTGGTCCTGGCCGGTGCGGTGCTCTTCGGTCTCGGTGCGCCCGAGCGGCCCGAACTTCTCGTCGCGGGACTGCTGTTGGGTGTGGCGCTGCTGACAGCGCTGGCCGCCGCCACGTCCGCGGTGACCCGGACCGTACAGACGGCGCAGATCACCACGCTGCCGCTGTTCCTCGTCTCGATGATGGGCTCCGGGCTCTTCGTACCGCTGGAAATCCTGCCGGACCGAGTGGCGTCCGTGTGCGAACTGCTGCCGGTGACCGGGGTGATGACGCTTGTACGGGCGGGCTGGCTCGGCGGGGGGGACGGGTATGACCTGCTCGAAGCGGGGCTCACCGCGCTGGCCTGGACGGTGCTCGCCGTGTTTGCTGTGCAGCGGTGGTTCCGCTGGGAACCTCGACGCTGAGGAGGGTTGTGCCGTGCGCGTGCGGTGGCGAACGGGGAGCTGGCGCGGCCGCAGCGGGTTCGACAAGGTCGACCTGTATACACGCGGCACGCTGTACGGGCTGGTGTGGATCGCGGTGGTGATCCAGATCCTGATGTCGGTGACCCGGCCCGTGCGCGGTGCGGCGCCCGCTGCGCTGATCGCCCTGGCGATCCTGCTCGTCATCGCGCAGGGGGTCTGCGGGACCGTGCTGACCGCCAGGGGGCTGGAGAAGTATCTGGGCCGGGGGACCTTGGACCGGCGGCTGGTCGCTGTCGGAGCCGTGTCGCTGGTGGCGAACATGGCGGCGGTGCTGGCCCTCGCCCGGTGCACGGGCATGCGTGAGTTCCCGGATCCGGGATTTGTGCTCAGCGCATGCGTGGTGCCGTTCTCCTGCGCTTTCGTGCTCATCGTGCCGAAGTGGGTGTCGATGGTGCAGCAGGCCGCCGTCTCGGCCGGGGTGTGCGCCGTGGTGGGCCTGCTCGGCGGCGGCCGTGCGCTGATGGCCTCCGCGCTCCTCGCGACGGCGTTCGGCAGCGGGATGATGTCCGTCACCACGCGGATGTCCGCCTGGTCGCTGGGCGTGATGTGGAAGCTCCGCGAGGCGCAGGACGTGGAGACGCGGCTGGCGGTCGCCGAGGAACGGCTGCGGTTCGGCCGGGACATGCACGACGTCCTGGGCCGGAATCTGGCGGTGATCGCGCTGAAGAGCGAGCTGGCGGTGGAGCTGGCCCAACGCGGCAAACCGGTGGCCGTGGACCAGATGGTCGAGGTGATGCGCATCGCCCGCGCCTCCCAGCAGGAGGTGCGCGATGTTGTACGGGGGTACCGGGAGGCCGATCTGAGCACCGAACTCGTGGGCGCGCGGAGCGTACTGCGGGCGGCCGGCATCACGTGCGCGGTGGAGGGCCAGGACGGCGGTCGGCTGCCCGCGGCTGTGCAGTCGGCGCTCGGCTGGGTGGTGCGGGAGGCGGCGACCAATGTGCTGCGGCACGGCGATCCGCGGCACTGCACGATCCGGCTGCGCGCTTCCGCGGACGCGGCGGTGCTGGACGTGGAGAACGACGGGGCGCCGCAGGTCACCGCCGGGCCGGGCGGTTCCGGGCTGGCCGGGCTGCGGGAGCGGCTTCACGCACTCGACGGATCGCTGGACGCGGGTCCGGCGGGGAACGGGCTGTTCCGGCTGACGGCCACGATTCCGCTGCCGCACACGGCCCCGGATCTCACCCCGGCTCTTCAGGAGGAGCGACGATGACGGCTGTACGGGTGCTGCTCGCCGACGACGAGCATCTGATCCGAGGCGCGCTGGCCGCGCTGCTCGCCCTGGAGGACGACCTCGTGGTGGTCGCGGAGGCGGCGACCGGCCCGGAGGCACTGGCCATGGCGCGGGCCCATCGCCCCGATGTGGCGGTCCTCGATCTGGAGATGCCGGGTGCCGACGGTGTGAACGTCGCCACATCCCTGCGGGCCGAGCTGCCCGGCTGCCGGACGATGATCGTGACGAGTCACGGCCGGCCGGGACATCTGAAGCGGGCACTCTCGGCCGGCGTGCGGGCCTTCGTGCCGAAGACCGTCAGCGCCCGGCAGCTGGCCGGGATCATCCGTACCGTGCACGCCGGAAACCGTTATGTGGACCCGGAGTTGGCGGCTGACGCGATCTCCGCCGGGGACTCGCCGCTGACCGCGCGCGAAGCCGAGGTGCTGGAGCTGGCGGCCGACGGGGCGCCGGTCGCGGAGATCGCGGAGCGGGCGTCGTTGTCGCAGGGAACCGTACGGAACTACCTCTCGGCGGCCGCCTCGAAGCTCGGGGCGGAGAACCGTCATGCGGCAGTGCGTCTCGCACGCGAGCGCGGATGGGTATAGTGGTCTTCGCGCTTCGGCGCTTGCGGACGTAGCTCAGTTGGTAGAGCGCAACCTTGCCAAGGTTGAGGTCGCCAGTTCGAACCTGGTCGTCCGCTCGGTTCAGCAAGAAGCCCCCGGTCTTTCGGCCGGGGGCTTCTTCGTGTTCCGGGAGCTGCTTACTACCAGGGCGTGCCGGTGAGGAGTTCGTACGCCTCCAGGTACTTCGCCCGGGTCGCGTCCACGATCTCCTGGGGCAGCGCCGGGGGCGGCTGCTCGCTCCTGCGGTCCCAGCCGGAGGCCGGCGAGGTCAGCCAGTCGCGCACGAACTGCTTGTCGTAACTGGGCTGGGCCCTGCCCGGCTCCCAGGTGGCCGCGGGCCAGAAGCGGGAGGAGTCCGGGGTGAGCACCTCGTCCGCGATGATCAGCTCCTCGCCGCCGTTGGCCGTGGGAGCGAAACCGAATTCGAACTTCGTGTCGGCGAGGATGATCCCGCGTACACGCGCGATGTCACGGGCCCTGCTGTACACATCCAGTGTGGTGCGGCGCAGCTGGGCGGCGGTCTCCGCGCCGACCTGGCGGGCCACCTCCTCGTAGCTCACGTTCTCGTCGTGGTCACCGACGGCCGCCTTGGTGGCGGGGGTGAAGATCGGTGCCGGGAGCTCGGAGCCGTCGACGAGGCCCTCGGGCAGCGCGAGGCCGCAGACCGTGCGGGACTCCTTGTACTCGACGAGGCCCGAGCCGGTGAGGTAACCGCGGGCGACGCACTCGACCGGGACCATCCGCAGCGACTTGCAGATCAGCGTCCGGCCGGCCCAGTCCGCGGGGGCTCCGGCGGGGAGCTCCGTGGACAGGACGTGGTTCGGTACGAGATCGGCGAGCTGGTCGAACCACCACAGCGAGAGCCGGGTGAGCACCCGGCCCTTGTCGGGGATCTCCGTGGGCAGGACCCAGTCGTACGCGGACATACGGTCACTGGCGACCATGACGAGGTCGCCCGCCTCGTTCCGGTACAGGTCGCGCACCTTGCCGGTGTGGAGGTGGGTGAGCCCCGGGACCTGCACTGGTTCGGGCTTTTCTACAAATCCGGACACGCTGCCTCCGCGTAGGTTGATCCAGGAGTCGTACCGATTCTCCCGTATCGGGGTGCGGTGGGGCGGAGCGGGGGCGTCCGTGGCGCCGAGTGCCGTGGCCCCGGAGGCGTTTCAGGCGCGTTTGCAGATGCGGTCGAGGAGATTGGCGGTGGCCCGCTGGATGCGGGGGTCCACATGGCCGGGGCGGTCCAGCGCCGGAGACCAGGCGAAGGTGCCGGAGGCGAAGACGAGTGCGCCGGACGGGGCCCGGTACAGGGAGGTCTCCTGGTGGCGCTTGACTCCTTCGCTGTCCTGGTACGGGGAGTGGGCGAGCAGGATGCGGCTCTCGTGCTCGGGGAGTGCGGTGCGCGGGAAGTAGCGGTCGGCCTCACCGGCGACCAGGCCGTCGATCTCGTCGCCCTCGCAAGCGCCCGTCGAGTCCCACAGCCAGTGCTCGGCGTTCCGTACGACCAGGGGGTGCGGATCGAGGACCCGGCCCGTGTACTGGATGCCGAGAAGTTGCTGTTCGGGACGGTCGATCTCGCGCCAGAGCGCGGGCTTGCCCGGGCCGCGGCGCTTGCGGCAGGTGAGCAGCCGGTCCGGGACGCCGGACGGCGACGGGGAGAGGCTGACCTGCCAGTACATGGTGTTGGCGGAGAGGAAGACGAGCGAGGTGCCGTCGTCGCGGGCGAGTTCGGCGGTACGGCGCATGGGCACCGACCAGTACTCGTCGTGGCCGGGGAAGACCAGGCCCCGGTAGCGGCCCGGGTCGATCCGGCCCGCGTGCAGATCGCGTGTGTCGGCGTACGCGATGTCGTAGCCGTACCGCTCGGCCCAGCGGATGAAGTCGTAGGCATGACCGACGTGGAGCGGCAGACCTGCGCCCGCGTACGGGCGGTCGAAGGAGACGGTGACCGCGGCGTCCTCCTCGCCCAGGAGGCGGCCCTGCTCGTCCCAGGCGTGGTAGAGGCTGGCGCCCGTGCGGCCGTCCTCCGGGTAGAGGTTGTACGCCTGCCAGGTGATGTCCGGCAGAACCAGCAGGAGATCGGCCGGGTGGTCGTCGCGGACCGTGAACGGGATGTGGGAGCGGTATCCGTCGACCGTGGTGAGCACGGCGACGTACGCGCCGATCGACCAGTAGGTGGGGATCTGCAGCCGCCAGGACTGCCACCAGTGGTGGCAGGAGACCGTGCGGTCGGCGGTGAGCGGGGCCGGCTGGACGATGCCGGAGAGCCGGGGGCTCGTGGTGATCTTGGCGGCGCCGTCGCCCCCGTAGTGACCGATGCGGTAGATGTCCACGGAGAACTGCTGGGGCGGGTCCACGGTGATGTGGAAGTCGATCGCCTCTCCGGGGGCCGCGGCGCCCGTGGAGGTGAAGCCCTTGATCTGGCGGTGCACATCGTCGGCCGTACGGGTGCCGCCGTCGGTGGAGCTGCGGGCCAGGGTGGGGTCCACGTACCAGGGGACGACATGTCCGGTGTCGTCGAAGTAGTTCTCACTGCCGCGCAGCCAGGGCAGCGGGCCCTGCCCGAAGGGGTCTGAGACGGCGTGCGCGAGGGCACCCGACTCCCATCGACGAATCTGCTCCGCCCCCATACCGCTTCCCTCCCTCTAGTCCCCCCGACACAACAGTGAGACAAAGTTGATCGTCACCGAGGATCAACGGCGATCATCACCGGCCGTGCGTCATCGGTGCGCCAACAGTGATGCGCCGACTGTCAGCGTCGATCCCCAGCACATCACATAACGCATGCACTCCGTCACCGTTCGTCGCTAATTGACGTGAACGGAACGCTTCCTTCCGGGTATTGGGGGCGCGGTGCCCCCGACGGCGTCGTCTCTGAACAGGGTGGGGATGCTGTGGTTCAGCTCTGTGGTCGAGGCCGTCGAGGTCCGTGGTTCAGACAAGACGGACGGGTTTGTCGGTGCGTACGCCGACCGAGGCGAGCCAGGAACGCAGCGGCCCCGCATCCCCGTCCTCGACCAGGCTGAGGACGGGACTGCCCAGATCCGCCCGGCGCTCGCCGCCGACCAACAGCGCGGGACCGTCGAGCCAGTCGAGTCCGGGCGCCGCACCCGCCGTGTCGACCGCGGCGCAGCAGACCATCGCCGCGACATGGTCGGCGAGCAGTTCCGTACCCGTACGGGGTGGCTGGAGCGGGAAGAGCGGAAGGGGGTCGGGGCCCCAGAGGTCCAGGACGTCCGCGCCCGGGTGGGCGACGCTCCGGGCACCCACCGGGCCCGATGTGCCGCCGGCCGGGGGCTGTGGGGCCGCCGCCTCCTCACGGGCCACCGCGGCGCTGATCCCGGCCGCGAGCTCTTCGCCGCTCCCGCACCGGCCTGCCAGATGCTCGACGACACGGGCCAGCGTGGGCACTGTGGCGTCGATGGGAAATACCGCGCAGTCGGGATCGCCCGAGGAGCCGCCGTCGGGCGACGCGGGCGCCGTCCCCATCGAGTCGAGGACACGGTGCAGGCGTGCGGCCTCGGTGCGCCACTTCCGGTCGACCACCTCTTCCGGATACTGCTGCCAGTCGACCGGCGACCAGTCGGGACCGGTCTGTGCCGGGCCGCCGTGGAAGAGCCGTGCCGCCAGCAGTGATGCCGCCTCGTCGGCCGCGCCCGGCTCCTCCAGGAGGTCACAGGCAGGGCGCTCACCGAGCCGCGAGGTGAATCCGTCGGCAAGCCGGTCGCGACGGGACAGCTCGGTGAGGGCGGACACGACACCCGCGTCCAGTCGGGACGGCCAGCGGCCCATCTGCCAGGCGGGCAGCGCGACGCGGGTGAGCAGCCGGTCCCAGCCCGCGTAGGCGAGGCCGACCTGCTCCTGGGCGACGATCCGCAGCCCGTAATCCACACCCTGTGCACGAACCGACGCGGCGGCGGCGACGCCCCGCTCCATCTCCGCGGCATGGGTGCGACAACTGCGCAGCAGAAACAGCGCGACCCGGCCGACAAAGGCCCGCGGCACTCTGCGCACCCGGGACAGCGGCCCGGAAACGGGCGCGGCCGCGTCGGCAACCGCTCCGTCCAGCCCTCGTACGAAACGACGTGCCGCGGCTATGTCGGGATGCGCCGAGGGGCCTGTGCCCGCGACGACCGGGGCGAGCACCGCCCGTAGCTCCGCGACCCGCATCCACCACAGGAACGGCGAACCGATGACCAGCACGGGCGCCGCCTGGACCCGACGGCGGGTCCGGACCGCGGAACGCGTTCCCGGATCCGCTCCGGGGCCTGCCGCGGGCTGTACCGAGGGGTGTGTGCGGTCCTCCAGCCAGCTGTCGCAGTCGGGCGTGAGTGCTATCGCCGAGGGTGCGGGAACCCCGAGCCGGTCGGCGAGGTCCCTGACCAGGCGGTAGAGATCGGGGGCGGCGTCCTCCGGGAGCGGGACGGTCGGGCTGACCGCCGGCCTCGCTCGTACGATCGCGACCGCGACCACTGCGGCGAGCAGGAGCACGACGACCGCGCAGGCCGTCACGGCCCAGCGCGCCGTGTCCCAGCCGCTGCCGACGGCACGGCCCTGTGCGCCCGCGACGAGCAGCACGACGGCCACCGCCGCCGGCAGGATGGCTGCGGCGGTCGCTCTGCTGCGGATGCGCAGCAGAGCGAGAGCACGGGCGCGCGCACTCTGCGCACCCAGCTCCTCACTTGTACCGGTACCGGACACGGCCGGACGTCACCCCCTCTGCCCCCGCGGCGGTGTTGTTCACTCCCCCACTGTGGCACCCGTCACTGACATCGCAATGCCAGTGGGCCAAGTGCCGGAATGCTTGCGCCGCACCCTAGTTGGGGCCTCGGCGGGCGTCATCCGGATAGCTCAGCCGTCACTCGATGGAATGGCTTTGGGTAAAGGTGCTGACGCGGGGGGGGGGGTGGGGGGGGGGGGGGGGAGGGGGGGGGGGGGGGGGGGGGGGGGGGGGGGGGGGGGGGGGGGGCCAG
>NZ_JBVJWD010000014.1:0-137532 GCF_055602785.1 Streptomyces sp. NPDC037301 | reverse complement strand
CTACTTCCGCGGGCGGGCGGGTGGGTTTTTGGTCCCCCCCCCCCCCCCCTCCCTCCCCCCCCCCCCCCCCCCCCGCGTCAGTGGGTGTCGACGGGGGTTCGGGGGGGGCGGACTTGAGCCGCAGCCGGGGGCGGGCAGATCGGGTGAGTGCCCGGCTCCGCGCCCCGGTCCGGGGCGGACCCGTGCGGTCCGGGGGACTCCCGTCCAGTCCGTTCCGGTCTCAGGCCTCCGCGGCCTTCTGGGCGATGTCCGTACGGAACTGCGATCCGTCGAGCCGGATCCGGGCCGCCGCCGTGTAGGCGCGCTCACGGGCGCCGGCGAGGTCCTTACCGGTCGCGGTCACGGACAGCACCCGCCCGCCCGCGCTGACGATCTCGTCGCCGTCGCGCCTGGTCCCGGCATGCAGGACGTACGCATGCGGGGCGTCCTGCGCCGCCACCTCGTCGAGGCCGTGGATCGGGTCACCCGTGCGCGGCGTACCCGGGTAGTTGTGCGAGGCGATGACCACGGTGACGGCGGCCTCGTCGCGCCACCTGAGCGGGGGAAGCTCGTCCAGGGTGCCGTTGGCGGAGCCCAGCAGGACACCGGCCAGCGGAGTCTTCAGACGGGCCAGGACCACCTGGGTCTCGGGGTCACCGAAGCGGGCGTTGAACTCGATCACCCTGACTCCGCGCGAGGTGATCGCGAGGCCCGCGTACAGCAGCCCGGAGAACGGGGTGCCGCGGCGGCGGAGTTCGTCGACGGTCGGCTGGAGCACCGACTGCATGACCTCGTCGACCAGCTTGGGGTCGGCCCACGGGAGCGGGGAGTACGCGCCCATGCCGCCGGTGTTCGGGCCCTCGTCGTTGTCCAGGGCGCGCTTGAAGTCCTGCGCGGGCTGGAGCGGCAGCACCGTGGTGCCGTCCGTGATCGCGAAGAGGCTGACCTCGGGGCCGTCGAGAAACTCCTCGATGACCACGCGGTCGCAGGCCAGGGCGTGGGTGCGGGCCGCCTCGACGTCGTCGGTGACGACGACGCCCTTGCCGGCGGCGAGGCCGTCGTCCTTGACGACGTACGGGGCACCGAATGCATCGAGGGCGGCGTCGATCTCGGCGGGGGTGGTGCAGACATAGCTGCGGGCGGTCGGGACGCCTGCCCCGGCCATCACGTCCTTGGCGAACGCCTTGGAGCCCTCCAGCTGGGCCGCCTCACCGGACGGGCCGAAGCAGGGGATGCCCGCGGCGCGCACGGCGTCGGCGACACCGGCGACGAGCGGTGCCTCCGGGCCGACGACCACCAGCTCGGCGCCCAGGTCAGTGGCGAGGCGCGCGACGGCGTCGCCGTCGAGTGCGTCGACCGGGTGCAGTTCGGCCACCTCCGCGATGCCGGCGTTGCCGGGAGCGCAGTACAGAGCGGTGACGTCGGGGTCGAGGGAGAGAGAGCGGCACAGGGCGTGTTCGCGGGCGCCGCCGCCGATGACGAGGACCTTCACGGGGTGCAGCCTAGCCGCCGGGGCGCGGCGGCCTTGACGGACGCCGCTCCGTGGACAGTCCGTGAGGTGTACCACGACCTCGCCCGGCGCGCGCTACTCGTTGGTGAACTCCTCGACGACCGTGGCGCCCAGCTCGCGGACGATCAGGTCGTGCCCGGAGAGCGCCGAGTCGACGAGGTCCGGGTCGTCCGCCTCCGGGGTGTCGTCCTCGGGAGCGACCGATCGCGGGGGTTCGGGCGCGGAGTACGACTGCCGTACGGGCTCCGCGGCGGGCGTGGCGCCCGGCTGCTGGTGCGGGGCGGGGTCGGGCCGGGGTTCGTAACTCTGCTGGGGCGCGGGGGCCGGACGCTGCGGCGCGGGCGCGACGGCGGAGGGGCGGCCGCCACCGGTCTGCGGGGGTGCGCCCGCACCGCCCGACGGGTCGACGATCGCCTCGATCTTCCACTGTGCGTTGAACCGCTCGGCGAGGGCCTGCTTCAGCACGTCCTCGCTGCCGCTGCTCGCGAAGTTGTCACGCGCGCCCGCGTTCAGGAAGCCGATCTGCAGGGTGGTGCCGTCGAAGCCGGTGACCTGGGCGTTCTGGCTGAGCAGGATCCAGGTGAACCGGCGGCGGTTCTTCACAGCCTCCAGGATGTCCGGCCACATGTTCCGTACCTGGCCGGCGCCCTGTGTCATTCCCGGGCTCGCTTCGGCGGCGGCGGGCACCGGTGCCGCGGGCGCGGCCTGGGCCGGGGCGGTGGCCGGGGCTGCCTGCGGGACAGGCGACTGGCCGGGGGCGGAAGCGGTCGGCCAGCCACCGGGACGGCGGCCCGATTCCGGAGCGGCGGCGGTGGGCCAGGCACCGGGGCGCTGACCGCCCGCGGGAGCCGGGGCCTCGGCCGGCGGCTGCGGAGCGGCCGGTGCGACGGGGGCCACGGGCTGCGCGGGTGCCGGGGGCGCTGCGGCGGGTGCGGGCGGCGCTGCGGCGGCGGGCGCCTCTCCCCGTACCGCCGCACGCGCGGCAGCGGGCCCGGCACCGGGCTGCACGGCCGGGGCGACGGAAACGGGGGCATGGGCCAGAGCCTCCGGCCCGGGTACGTACCCCATGGCGGGCCCCGTCCCGGCGGTCGCGAAGGACGCACCGCGCTCCAGCCGGTCGAGCCGGGCCTGCAGCGAACGCTCGTCGTCGAAGGCCGCGGGCAGCAGCACCCGGGCGCAGATCAGCTCGACCTGGAGGCGCGGCGAGGTAGCCCCGCGCATCTCCGTCAGCCCCTCGTTGACCAGGTCGGCGGCGCGGCTCAGCTCGGCGGCACCGAAGACGGACGCCTGGGCCTGCATCCGCTCGACGACATCGGCGGGAGCGTCGATCAGGCCCTTCTCCCCGGCGTCCGGCACGGCGGCGAGAATCACCAGGTCACGCAGTCGTTCCAGGAGGTCGGCGACAAAGCGGCGCGGGTCGTTACCGCCCTCGATCACCCGGTCCACGACCTCGAAGGCCGCGGCCCCGTCGCCCGCCGCGAAAGCGTCCACGATCGAGTCGAGCAGCGAGCCGTCCGTATAACCGAGCAGGGAGGTCGCCATGGCGTATGTCACACCGTCGTCGCCCGCGCCGGCCAGCAGCTGGTCCATCACCGACATCGAGTCACGCACGGACCCGGCCCCGGCCCGCACGACCAGCGGCAGCACGCCGTCCTCGACGTAGCTGTTCTCCTTGCCGCAGACCTCGGCGAGATATTCGCGCAGCGTCCCCGGCGGCACGAGGCGGAACGGGTAGTGGTGCGTACGCGACCGGATCGTGCCGATGACCTTCTCGGGCTCGGTGGTCGCGAAGATGAACTTGAGGTGCTCCGGCGGCTCCTCGACCACCTTCAGCAGGGCGTTGAACCCCGCTGACGTGACCATGTGCGCCTCGTCGATGATGTAGATCTTGTAACGACTGGACGCGGGCCCGAAGAACGCCTTCTCCCGCAGATCACGGGCGTCGTCCACACCACCGTGCGATGCGGCGTCGATCTCGATGACATCGATCGATCCCGGCCCGTTGCGCGCGAGGTCCCGGCAGGACTGGCACTCTCCGCACGGCGTGGGCGTCGGCCCCTGCTCGCAGTTCAGACAGCGGGCGAGGATGCGCGCGCTGGTCGTCTTGCCGCAGCCGCGCGGACCGCTGAACAGGTACGCGTGATTGACCCGGTTGTTCCGCAGGGCCTGCTGCAGCGGGTCAGTGACATGCTCCTGCCCGATGACCTCGGTGAACGACTCGGGGCGATAGCGGCGGTACAGCGCAAGGGACGACACACATACGAGGTTATCCGGGCGGACCGACAACCGGCCCCGGACCGGCGAAGCGCCGCACACCCCCTGAAAACACAAGGGCCCCCCACGCACCCGCCAGAGCCAACCTACCCTTGCTGCCTTCCGGCCCTGGGGGAGTTCAGTCAGATAGCGCCACGTGAGGGGCTGAAGCCCACCATAGCCGATCCCCACCCCTGCCAGTCCACTGCCCCACCTTCCGGAACCTCCCGGGGCGAGCCGGAGGGGAGCCGGAGGGGAGCCGGAGGGGAGCCGGAGGGGAGCCGGAGGGGAGCCGGAGGGGAGCCGGAGGGGAGCCGGAGGGGAACGGGTTCGCGAGCACTCCTCAACGTCTTGTATTGTTTGCCGCGGAGGATTCGCCTAGTGGCCTAGGGCGCACGCTTGGAAAGCGTGTTGGGGGCAACCCCTCACGAGTTCGAATCTCGTATCCTCCGCCATTGCTCTCACCGGGCAATACGTCGAAGGGCCCCGCTGCTTGCAGCGGGGCCCTTCGACGTATTGCCCGTCTCAGTTGGGGTCTGCGGCCCGCTCTGCGGGGTCCGAGCCGGTGTCGGGGCCTGCCTCCTCGGTAGCGTCCCAGAGCGCGTCACCGACCTGCTTGGCGACGTTCTTCAGCATGGGACCGGTGACGTGCAGGTACCCGGCGCGCATCCGCGCCGAGCCGCCGGGCTCCCAGCCCATGATCGCGTCGACCACCACATCGGGGACTCCCAGCAGCAGGAGCACGGTCCCGGCGGTGTGGCGTGCGTCATGAAGACGGCCGTCCCGCACGCCCGCGTCGTCCAGAGCTTCTTCCAGTGCTGGTAGCCGGTATTCGGAATGAGCGGGCCCCAGTCGGCTGCGCGAAGACGCACCCCTTGTCCTCCCACTCGTCCCCGGCTTGCTTCCGCTCCCACGCCTGGGCGTCCTGGTGCTTCCGGAGGAGCTTGATGATCGGGTCCGGAAGCCCGATGGTGCGGCGGCCGGCACGCGACTTGGTGTTCTTGAACTCGCGGCGTCGGTCGTTCTGCTTCACGGAGCGCCCTCGGCGGGGTTCAGCGGCACAGGGCGGTGTCCACGGCGCGTTCGAGATTCCTCCGGCCCGCCTCGTCGGTGAGCTGCATGGTGACCGCGACGTTGGTGGCGCGGCCGTCGTCGGTGGCGCCGCCCCGGGTCTCGTACCCCGGGAAGCTGCCGCCGTGGCCCCAGGAGAGGCCGCCGCACGGCAGCGGCCTGCTGACGAGTCCAAGTCCGTAGCGGGCACCGGGGCCGAAGGTCGCTTCGGCGGGGACGGTGGAGCGCATCTGGGCGAGCTGGGCCGAGGGCAGGAGGCGACCGGCCAGGAGTGCGCTGAAGAAGCGGTTGAGGTCGGAGCCGGTGGAGACCATCTGGCCTGCCGCCCAGCCCCAGGAGGGGTCGATCTCCGTGATGTCGCGCAGCGGCGCGTCCGCCGATTCCCGGTAGTAGCCGTGGGGGTGGGGCTCCCGGATGCTCGCGTCACCGGGGGCGGGGAAGTAGGTGTGGCGCAGCCCGGCGCGTCGGACGACGCGCCGGTCGATCTCCTCGGCCAGGGGGCGGCCGGTGACCTTCTGGACGATCAGGCCGGCGAGCACGTAGTTGGTGTTGCTGTACTTCCAACTCGTCCCGGGGGCGAAGTCGGCCGGGTGCTGGAGGGCTGTGGCGAGCAGTTCGCGGGGAGCGTAGTACCGGACGTCGTCCCCGAGGTGGTTGCTGTAGTTGGGGAGTCCGCTGGTCTGCTGGAGGAGCTGGCGGACGGTGATGCGCCGTCCGTCGATCCCCTCCCCGCGGACGAGGCCGGGCAGGTAGGTGTCGACGGAGGCGTCCAGGTCCACCCTCCGCTCCGCGACGAGCTGGAGGACGACGACCGCGACGAAGGTCTTGGTGTTGCTGCCGATCCGCACCTGCCCGTCGACGGGTACCGGTGCGCCGGTGGCCAGGTCGCCGAGCCCTGCGGTGTAGGTCCGGGTGCGGCCGTCACGGTCCTTGACGCTCGCCAGCGCGGCGGGCATCCCGTCGTCGCGCACCAGCGCGTTCAGGCTCTGCTGGACGGCGTCCGGCCTGACGGCGGAGGTGGCGGGCGGGGCGAGGGCGCCCAGTGTCATGACGCCGATGGCCACCGCGGCCGCGGCGGGCAGGGCCCGTCGCCGCGTGCCCTGCTGCCGGCCCGGCGAGCGAAGCCCTTGCCGTGTCTGTCCACGCATGAGTCAACTCCTGAGGAATCGTTGGATCGTCGTTCGGGTTGCCGGGTTGCCGGGTGCGTGATTCAGCCGCACAGGGCCCTGTCCACGGCGTCCTTCACGTGCTGCGTGGCCGCCTCGTCCGTCGGGATGCTGGTGACCGCGACGTTGGCGGCGCGGCCGTCGTCGGTGACACCGCCCCGGGTCTCGTACCCCGCGATGTCGCCGCCGTGGCCCCAGTAGACGCCGCCGCACGACAGCGGCCTGCTCGCGAGCCCCAGCCCGTAGCGGAGGCCGGAGGTCCCGGCGGGGACGGTCGTGCGCATCTCGGCAAGCTGGGCCGCCGGGAGGAGGCGGCCGGCGAGGAGCGCGGTGAAGAAGCGGTTGAGGTCGGAGTTGGTGGAGATCAACTGGCCTGCGGCCCAGCCTGCGGAGGGGTCCATCTCCGTAAAGTCGCGCAGCGGTCCGTCCGCCGCGTTGCGGTGGTAGCCCTGGGGGTGCGGCTCTCGGATGGTCATCTCGCCGGGGGCGGGGAAGTAGGTGCGGCGCAGCCCGATGCGCTTGATGATGCGCCGGTCCATCTCCTCGGCGAGGGGGCGGCCGGTGACCTTCTGGACGATCAGGCCGGCCAGGACATAGTTGGTGTTGCTGTACCCCCACGTCGTCCCCGGAGCCGCGTCGGCCTTGTACCGGAGGGCGATGTCGAGCAGCTCGCGGGGCTCGAAGTACCGGTTCCTGATCTCGTCGTCGTCGACGTGGATGCCGTACTCGGGGAGTCCGCTGGTGTGCTGAAGGAGCTGGCGGACGGTGATGCGGCGCCCGTCGATCCCCTCTCCGCGGACGAGGCCGGGCAGGTAGGTGTCGACGGTGGCGTCGAGGCCGATCTTCCCTTCGCCGACCAGCTGCAGGACCACGACCGCCGTGAACGCCTTGGTGTTGCTGCCGATCCGTACCTGGCCGTCCCTGGGCACCTTCGAGCCGGTGGTCAGGTCGCCGACTCCTGCGGTGTAGGTGCGGGTGCGGCCGTTCCGGTCCTGGACGCTCGCCAGCGCGGCGGGCATCCCGTCGTCGCGCACCAGCGCGTTCAGGCTCTGCTGGACGGCGTCCGGCCTGGCGGCGGCAGCAGCGGAGGCGGCGGGCGGGGCGAGGGCACCCAGCGTCATGACGCCGATGGCCACCGCGGCCGCGGCCGACACGGCTCGTCGCCGCCTGCCGCCCTGCTGCCGGGTCGAGGAACGAAGGCCCTGTCGGGTCTGAGCACGCATAAGTCAACTCCTGGGGAATCGTTTGGTCGGGGCACGATCCTGGTTCCCAGGGCCCTCTGACCGCATCGCGGGAAGGCGGGAGAAATCGCTCCCCCGATCGGGGGAGGCTGCTGGTGGGCTGCCCGGCAATACTGGCGACCATGATCAGGGGAATTCGGCCGCTGCTGCGCGGCTCCACGTATTCGGGTGTGCTGTTCGCCTATTGCGGCGCGCTGGCGAGCCTTCCGCTGCTGCCTTTCGCCCTGTTGCCGGCGCTGTCGTGGCGATCCGCTCCCGAGAGCGTGCAGTCGGTCCTGGTCCTGCTGGTCTGGGCGGTACTGGTCGGCGTGGTCGGACTGGCGCGCCCCGTACGGCGGGCGCTGGTCGTGTCCGCCCGCCGGCTGCTGCGGGTGCCGCTGCCGGATCCGGTGGCCGGTCGCCGGACCTCCGGTTCACTCGGCCTCGACCGCTGGCGGACCCCGCTCTGGCTGGTGCTGCACGTGGCCGTCGGGTGGACGGGGGCGCTGGCGAGCGGGGTGCTGTTCATCATGGGCCTCTCCCTGCCGGGGAACTGGCTCGGCGGCGAGGCGCGGGCGAGTCTGTTCGGTACGTCGGTCCGGGTGTCGGGCGGGTGGAGCTGGGTGGTGGCGGCCGTGTGCATCCTGCTGGCGGTGGCCGTCTGCGTACTGGTGACAAAGGCTCTGCGGTGGTCGGCGCCACGGCTGCTGGGGCCGTCGGCGGCCGAACGGCTCGCGCTGGCTGCCGCACGGGAACTGCTGCTGGCCGAACGCAACCGGATTGCCCACGAGTTGCACGACTCGATCGGGCACACGCTGACGACGGCCACCATCCAGGCGGCGGTGGCGGACGAGGTGCTCTCTGCCGACCCGGCGGCGGCGCGGGCCGCCATGCGCAGCATCGAGGAGTCGACGCGGGCCGCGCTGGAGGACCTGGACTACGTGCTCGGAGTGCTGCGCGAGGAACAGTCGGGGACGGCGCCGACCCGGACCCTGGCCGACCTCCCCGAGCTGCTGGACCGCCTGCGGCACGCGGGGGCGGTGGTGGAACCGGAGCTGTCGGGCGAGCTGGCGCAGGTGCAGGGGACGCTCTCCCGGGCGGCGTACCGGATTCTCCAGGAGGGTTTGACGAACGCGCTGCGCCACGGGGCGGGCGGCCCGATCGAGGTCCGAGTGGCGGCCGGGCCGGACGGACTGGATCTCACAGTGGTCAACCGGACCGGGGCACGGATGGGCCCGGGCCCGGGGGCCTTCCCGACCTCCGGTCACGGTCTGCCCGGACTGGCCGAGCGCGTCCGGCTGCTGCATGGTGAGTTCCAGGCCGGCCCGGACGGGACGCAGCACTGGCGACTGGCCGTCCGGCTGCCGGTACGGGCGTCGGCGTGAGTGGATCCGACGCGAGCGAAGGCATGGCCCTCCCCGCCGTCACCAGCCCCGCCGTCACCCTCCTGATCGCGGACGACGACGAGGTGACCCGCAGCGGCCTGCGCATGCTGCTCGCCGCACAGCCGAGGATCACGGTGGTCGGCGAGGCCGCCGACGGCGTCGAGGCGGTCGAACGGGCGCGGAGCCTACGGCCGGACGTGGTCCTGATGGACGTCCGGATGCCGCGTCGCAACGGGATCGAGGCCACCCGCCAACTGCTGGCCGAAGCGGCCGACCCGCCGAAGGTCGTGGTGATCACCACCTTCGAGAACGACGGCTACGTCACCGCCGCCCTCAGCGCGGGCGCCAGCGGCTTCGTCCTCAAGCGCCTCCCGGTGCGCCAGATCGCCGAGGCGGTCCGGGTGGTGGCGGCGGGCGAAGCGGTCCTCTTCCCGGCCGCACTGGGCCGCATGGTCGCCGCCCGCCCGCTGGGCTCCGCCGAGGCCCTGCCGCAGGCCACCCTGACCGGCCGGGAAGAGGAGGTGCTGCGCCTGATGGCCACCGGGCTCTCCAATCCGGAGATCGCGGAGTCCCTCACGGTGAGCCTGGAGACGGTCAAGACCCACGTCGGAAACGTGCTGACCAAGCTCGGCGCGCAGAACCGGACCCATGCGGTCGTGATCGCGTACGAGTCCGGCCTGGTGGTCCCGGGCTTCGCCGGCTGACCGGCTTCCGCTCCTCTTCGCGGTCGCTGTCGGCGTACGGGCTGTAGTGCAGAGGTGCGTACGGGCTGGCTGGAATCCCTGCTCTCGCACGAGTACGGCCGGGGTCTGCGGGCGTTGCAGCAGCGGCTGTACGCGACCACCGTCCCGGTGCCACTCAGCAACCTGTACGAGGTGGTGTGGCAGGCGGTCGGCCCGCTGTACGTGCTCGACGACCTGTCTCCCGACCGTCTGGGGCATCTGCGTACCGCCAACGACCACGACATCCAACGGGTCCTGAAGGCCCTGGTCTCCCTGGGCGCTGTCCATCTCACCGATGAATGCGCCGAGTTGACGGCGGACGGCCGTACCGAGACGGCCCGGATGCGCGGCGAGCCCGAGCCCGGCGACGCGGTGTTGCGGATCCTCGTCGAGCTCGCCGACGTAGACGACCCCCCGGTTTGGCGGCAGTTGCTGGTGCCCGCCGCGATCCGTCTGGACCGGCTTCATTCCGTGATCCAGGACGCGATGGGCTGGCAGAACTGCCATATGCACGCGTTCACCATCGACGGCGTCCCGGGGAGCTGGAGGACCTCGACGCCGAACACAAGCGTCGCCGCGCCACCGGAAAGCACAGCGCCGGAGAGGCCGCGTGAAGAAGCGGGCCTATCTGGACGCTGCCGACACGGTGTCAAGGTCCGGGTGCGCCCCCTCGGCCCCGCATCGGACAACCCGGACGCCGATGACGGAAGGCACACCGTGAGCAACGACAGCAAGGATCAGGTCGCCCCGCAGGAGGATGGGCGGGACATCGAGGCGTGGAAAGAGAAGGGCGTCGCCCTGCGGGCGTTCTTCTCTATCTTCGGCACACACCTGTTCGCGGGATTCATCTGGCTGATGTTCCATGTGGGCCAGCACGCCAACAAGTGAGCGCTGCGACACTGGAGTTGATCAAAAGGGCAGCCGTGCCCTGCACACTCCACCCCGCCTGGCGGGACGACTGGCTCCTGTAACTCACCGGGCGCGGCAGGGAGCGGCCGTCGCCGCCCAGAGCGCGGAAGAAGATTCCGGCCGCCGTTCACTGAGGCGCTGACCTGCGCCGCTGGGGCACGGTGTCAGGTTCGGCGGCCTTGAGGTCCGCCAGCAGTTCGGCCTGGCCCGTCAGCACACCGGACAGGATGGTTCGCGCCACCCGCAACAGCTCCGCCACCTGCGGGTTGGTCAGCGAGTAGTAGACGGCGGAGCCCTCGCGACGCGGGATGACCAGGTTGGCCCGGCGCAGGACGGCCAGCTGCTGGGAGAGGTGGGCCGCCTCTACACCGATCTCGGACAGCATCTCGGAGACCGCGTGCTCGCGCCGGCTGAGGAGTTCCAGCACGCGAATGCGCACCGGGTGTCCAAGGGTTTTGAAGAACTCCGCCTTCAGCTGGTACAGCGGCGCACTCACCGACCGGACCCCGCTCCACACCGGGCCGCCGGACGGCCGGGCGGCCGGACGGTCACTGTCGTGCGAGTACCGTGCATCGCATCCACCTCAGAACTCTTCGCCATGGGGACATCCTCGCGCCCTCATGCCGAGGTCATGACCTCGGGAGTTGCCAAGATTAGCAATGCCGAAAGGCGCGAAAGGGAGGTTCGGTGCCCGGCTCCGGGCTGCCCGGATCCCACGGAGCAGCGCGGCGGCGCATCGCTTGTCCGCCGCCGCGTGCCGAGGCGCCCGGTCAGGCCTTCTTGACCACGCTGGACTTGAGCTGCATGGGGCCGAACCCGTCGATCCTGCAGTCGATGTCGTGGCCGTCCACACCGTCCACCAGGCGAATGTTGCGTACTTTGGTGCCGGCCTTGATTCCGCTCGGGCTGCCCTTGACCTTCAAGGTCTTGGTCACCGTTACCGTGTCGCCGTCGGCGAGTACGTTGCCGACCGCGTCCCTGATCGTCCCGTCCTCGGTGCCGCCTGCGGGTTCGGCGGACGCGGGTGACCACTCATGGCCGCATTCGGGACAGACCAGGAGCGCGCCCATCTCGTAGGTGTACACGCTGGAGCACTGGGGGCACGGCGGCAGCGTCTCGGTCACATCGCTCATGGTGATTCCTTTGCTTGATCGTTCCTGTACATCTCTTACATCAGGCCCCTGGGGTGCCGGACTGCGCGCTGGGCCACTCGTCGCTGTGCCACTGCCACTGCCACTGCGCCCCCGCCGCCGTCTGGTGAGCGGTGAGGGCAGCGTGCAGGTCTGCGTGCACGGGGATGGGCGGCTGCGCGGGGCCGGGGACGAGGGAGCCGTCTGCGGGAATCGCGGCGAGCTCCAGGCTCCGGCCCGCGTCGGCGAGCTGACAGGCGGCCTGGGCGACTGCCAACTGTCCGCCCGTCGACCAGCCGCGCAGTTCGGTCAGGTCCAGGATGACAGGACCGGTGCCACGGGCCAGTACCCAGCCGACCGCGCCGGTGAACCGGGCGACGGCCTCGGGGCCGAGGTATCCAGCCAGGGAGAGAACGCCCAGGTCGGGGTGGGTGGTGTAGCGCCACTCTATGGTCATCCGCTACTGCCTCGGTCTTTCGTGTGGGGATCTTTCATAGGGGGAGGGTGATCCAGATGCTTTTGCCCCTGCCGTCCGCGTCGCCCCTGATGACGGCGGTGCCGCCAAGGCCGAGGGTGAGTTCCATGACGGTTCCCAGCCCGCCGCTGCTCGTATTGGTGATCGCCGAGAAGAGCGGGGGCTGGCAGGGGTGCCGGTCGTGCACGGCGAACGCGAACGTGTCCGGACCGGCCGCGTAGATCACGGTGACGGTCGGGGACAGCACGGCGGCGTGCTGGACGCTGTTGGTGACCAGCTCGGACAGGATCAGCAGCGCCGGATCGACCGTGGGGTGACGTCTGCTGACGCCCCACTCGATCAGGACCTGTTCGGTGGTCTCACGCGCGATCCGCACAGCGGAGCCCATCGCGGGCAGGGTCAGTACATGCCGCAACGGGAGAGCTTCGAGCTGACCACTCACCGGGCGGCCTCGGCGTGGGCCAGGCGGAACCCTGCGACGGTCTGCGGGCGGATGCGTACCAGGGTGTCGTGCGGCCCGTGCGCCCAGCCATGCAGAGTGCGGCGGTAGTGGCCGGCCTCGTCCGGATCGGTGATGACCTCGGCCGGGCCGGTCACGGTCACCGTCCAGCCGATGCCGCCTGCCACCTTGGTCTCGTGGGCTTGATAGGTGAGCGACGAACGGGAGGCCAGGGCCGCGGCCTGAGCGGGCGTGCGGACGATCAGACGCCCGTACTCAAGGACGTGGACGGCCGGGCGGAGCACGGGAACCTCGTCCCGGACGTACACCAGCTGTCCCTGGGCCGCGCTTTCGAGCAGCCACAGTGCCTCGGTACCGGGCAGCTCGATCATGCGGCGGGAGACGGGGGTGATCATCGGGGAGCCCCTTCGGCGACGGGTGCGGCGGGCAGGAGCCCGGCCTGGTGCAGGTGGGCGCGGGCCCCGGCGATCGCCTCCGGTGTGGTGGCGTACTCACGGCCCTCCAGGCGCAGCAGGTCCAGCGCGCCGACTGATTCGAGGGCGCGTCGCTGGCCGGGACGTATGCCGGAGGTCAGTACGGCGATGCCGCGCCGGTTCAGCTTCTCCACGGCGTCCTTGAGGACCAGGGCCCCGGTGGCGTCCATCGTCGTGATCCGCGACATCCGCAGGATCACTACGCGGACGTCGGCGACCTCGGAGAGCTCCAGGAGGAAGCGGTGGGCACCGGCGAAGAACACGGGCCCGTCGATGCGGTAGGCGACGATGTGCTCGGCCAGCAGTGCGTGTTCTTCCTCGCTGTGCTCGCCCGGCAGATCAGCCGTGAAGTCGACCTGGTCCATCCGGGCCTGGTTGGCAACCGCCCTCAGCGCCAGGGCGCCCGCGACGACCAGGCCGATGATGACCGCGTAGACGAGGTCGAGGGCAAGCGTGGCCACGCCGGTCAGCACCAGCACGATCGCGTCCGAGCGCGTCGCCCGGACCATCGCCCGCAGTGCGCCGACCTCGACCATGCGGATCGCGGTGGCCAGCAGCACCCCGGCGAGCGCGGCCAGCGGGATCGTGGAGACGAGCGGGGCGGCGGCGAACACGATCACCGCGAGGACGGCGGCGTGGGTCAGGGCGGCGAGGCGGGAGCCCGCGCCGCTACGGACGTTGACGGCGGTACGGGCGATCGCCGCGGTGGCGGGCACGCCGCCGAACAGCGGGGCGGCCAGGTTCGCGATGCCCTGCCCGAAGAGTTCCCTGTCCGGGTCGTGCTTCTGGCCCACCGTCATGCCGTCCGCGACCGTGGCCGACAGCAGCGACTCCAGCGCTGCGAGCGCGGCGACCGCTACGGCCGGGGCGAGCAGCGAGCCCAGTGCGGACAGATCGAGGAAGGCCAGCGACGGCGCAGGCAGCCCGGACGGCAGGTCGCCGATCGGGGCCGCCGCGTCCAGGTCGAAGAGCTGGGCGGCCAGCGTCGCGGCGACGACGCCGACGATCGAGAACGGGATGGTGGGCCGCCACCGGGCACCGAGCAGCATCACGGCGGCCACAGCGAGGGCCAGGGCAGCCGCGGTCCAGTTCGGGGTGCGTACGAACTCCTCCACGGCCCGCCAGGTCACCACCAGGACCGTGTCGCCGTCGGGTGCGGCGACCCCGAGGGCGTTCGGGACCTGCTGCAGGCCGATCACGCAGGCGATGCCGAGGGTGAAGCCCTCCACCACCGGCGCCGGGATGTACCGCATGTAACGGCCGGCCTTCAGCAGGGCCAGCGCGATCAGCAGCACGCCGGCCATCAGCCCGACCGTCAGCACCCCGCCCGGCCCGTACTGGGCAACGATCGGCACCAGCACCACCGTCATCGCGCCGGTCGGCCCGGATACCTGGAGGTTGGAGCCGCCGAACAGCGCTGCGAGCGCACCTGCGACGACGGCGGTGGCCAGTCCGGCCTCGGCGCCCAGGCCGGAGGAGACCCCGAAGCCGAGCGCGAGCGGCAACGCCACGATCGCCACGGTGAGACCGGCGAGCAGGTCACGGCGCGGATTGCGGGCCATGACGGCGAAGTCCGCACGGGCGGGCAGCAGAGACCGCACCCGGTCCCACGACCGGGCAAGCGACACGCTCACCGCGCCGAACCCTCGGCTTCCCGCAGCTCCACGAGAAGTTCGTTCTGCCCGGCCAGCATCTCGGTCAAGATCCGCCGCGCCGCCCGCATCAGCTCCGCCACGTCCCCGCCTGCCAGCTCGTACACCACCGTCGAACCCTCCCGCGCGGAGGAGACGATGCCCGAGCGGCGCAGCACCGCCAGCTGCTGAGACAGCGCCGAAGGCTCCACCTCGATCGCCGCCAGCAAGTCACGGACCGGCATCGGGCCGTCCTGCAACAGCTCCAGAACCCGTATCCGCACGGGGTGCCCGAGCATCCGGAAGAACTCGGCCTTGGCCTGATACAGCGGAATCGCCACGGTCACGGGACCCCCTTCGCCACCCCGACAGCCCGGGGCTTCGCTCGGCGCTGCGCCCACGGCTACCTGCCGGCACAACAAACACAGCATGTAGTGAATTGCTTAATTTCGCAATTCGTGGATTCATTGGGAGAGCTCGACTACGCGAGGAAGGGACCGCTGGTGTAGCGCCACGCAGTGTGCCGTACCTGAAGGAACTGGGCATGCCGAAGCTCCAGCCTCAGGACACCCTGTTTACCGAGCTCGCCCGACCTGACCGCGCTCTCGATCTGAGCCGGGCGGGGTCGTCGGACCTTTGCACGCGTGGTTGCAGTTCTGGTTGCATTCGCCTCCGTCCCGGCCCGTTCGGACGGAGGCATCCAAACCATTCCGCCGCAGGCCGGGACGGGTACGACCTCCGACGGAGAAGCCTCCGTACCCGTCTACGCCTGTGCACCGTCCACGCGATTCCTGTTGAACACCGCCAGGTGTCCGTACTCGGCGCGTGTCACGGCGGCGGAACCCGACGGCAGCGCACCCAGGCCGGCATCGACCGCGACGCTGTCCGGGAAGGGCTCGGACGGCCAGGCGCGCTCAAGGATGAGCGAGTCCCAGGCGTCGCGGGAGCTGCGTCCCGTACGGTCGAGGACGAAACCCTGGCAGTCGTCACGGAATTCGTCCAAGGCCCGCACCAACGCGGCCACCACCTCCTCGCGCTCCGGCTCCTGCAGGTGTGCGATGTCGTAGACCACCGCCGTCGTGGTGTCGTCGAGCCGACGCACCCGAACGATCGTGTAGGTGTCCAGAGCGAGCCACAGGTGGAGTTCGAACTCGCCGTCACCAGGGCCGGCCAGCACCTCGGCCATACCGGGCACGTCACGTACGGGCAGGGAGTCCGAACCGCCCTTACCGGTACGGGCGAGGAACATGTCCTCGGTGAGCAGATGGCGGGTGTTCAGCCCAGCGGATTCCAGCGCTCCCAGCAGTCGGCCCCAGCTCTGCGAAGTCAGATCCGACAGGTACCAGGAGAAGAACCCTCCCCGGCCCTCCTCGCGGTTCGCCCCCTCACCAAAAGCGGAGGGGCCGAAAAGATCGTCCACGATCTCCACGTAGCGCGCGCTCGAAACTTTGGGAGGCGTGTAATTCGCGGCACGGACAGCCGCCAGAAAATCTTCCGGCAATTCCACATGATATCGGCGGATATAATACTGGAGTTCGAGAGGCCATACCCATGTGCCATCAGTGATGAGCGATCCAGCCCCAGCAACAAATTCCTCATCATCCGAAATCACATCGAGGTCCGCCCCCATCGTGGTGTAAATCTCGCGACATGACGACATGTATTCCAGGGTCTGCGCCTCATCGAACAACGCATGAGACCGAACGTCGTCATGAATGGACGGAGCCGATCCATCCGGGTTCTGAGAATTGAACTCTCTATAGAACCCGACTCGCCTAATCACTGTACCTCCACTGTTCGTTCCCATTACTCGGTCATCGGCAGGTACGTACGCCAATACCCACCATCGCCAATCTCCGGCGTCTGCCCCAAACCCTTCTCAGCAGAGGTTCCCACTTTATTGGTCGGCGCCGTCACGGGCACTCCCAGGTCGTTGGCCACACTCTGAGCGAGCGGAAGCTCCACGGAGTTCGGTGCGGAATAACCGGAGTGGCACGAGATCAGACGCACCGGGCCACCATCATAATTCGGATTACTGCGGATAGCATCCGAAATATGGGTCGGGTGCACCTTGAAATCCATGAGGATCTTTCCCGAACTATTGACCCGCCCAGGCAAAAACACACCCGTGTTCGTACCGTGGATGATAACGTCATGTTTTCCGGGAACGCGAGCGACGCGTTGCGCATTGGCCAACGTTTTCGCGTCGTATCCGATGGTTGTGGTCCGATTACCGAAATATACGGGGTCCCCGGATATGAGCGCATGATCGCCCGGCACCCTGGGGGGAACGTGAACTTTCGAGTTCTCGCTCCGGAACAGATCCCAGGTGCGCCGTTTCCCCATGTCGTCGAGCACGAAAGGCGTGCGCCCGATTCCTGCGAGGTTCGGGTTCGCGATTCCGATCGGGATGTTCTGCCCGAAAAGGTTGGAGAAGCCACCCACTTCGCTGGCGGCACGTGCCACACCGCCAGCGCCGCCGAAAGCGCCACCGAGCGCGCCGCCATAGATACCCGCTTGTTCCACCGAGTCGAGACTCAGGCCGTCCTGTAGGCCCGTGGCCATCCTGAGTGGCTGGGCGACCGCGAGGTCGACGGTGATGCCCTCGATCGCACCAAAGGCGATGCCGGTCAACGTGGTCGCGGCAATGGTGGCGACGGTGGTGGACACCGTAACGCCGAGCCCGGCGGCGACTTCGATAATGGTCGCGGTCGCCGCCGCGGAAGCCGCGGCGGAGGCACCGAAGGTGAATACTGCGAGCCCCACGCCCGCGGCGATGACCGCGGCTCCGATACCGATCTCGGTCCACAGAAGCTCAATGGCGTTATCGACGGCGTCGGCGAACTCTTCGAGCGCCTTGGCCATGGCCCGGGCCGCCGTGGCCGTGTCGTCCAGCCACCCCACACCCTCACTCTTGTGATAGCGGTCCCAGAAGACCCGGAACGCGTCGATCGCCTCACCCTGATTGTGGAGAACGACAGAACAAGCTTTGCCGTTGGCCGGCCCGATGACGTCGTCCACCGCGTCCGCGAACGTCCGCCACGCCGTCGCAGCCGATCGCAGACTGCCCGAGTTCGCATCCGGCCACCACATACCAGCCTTCATGAGAAGGTCCTTGGCGATGTCCTCAACGTTCACTTGGCGCCCTTGTCCCCGTCGGCGCCAGGCACCCGGGCCTTGGTGAACATGCCCTCGATGAGCTTCTCGTTGTCCACGTAACCGTCGGACATGTCGGTCATGGCGGCGTGGATGCTGCTCAGCCCGAGCACCAGGATGCCGACGCCCTTCTCGAGCTCCTTACGCTTCGACGAGTACGCGTCCCCGAACTCCTGGCCCTGCTCGTCGTCACCCCAGGGCGAACCCAGCGCGTCCAGGGACTCCCTTAGTGGTCGAGTTCGTAAGTCCTTCGGGGGTTGATCATGCTGCCAGCGCGACGGAGGATTCTTCTGGGTGATCGGCGGTGTGCCGGTCGAGCCTGGCCAGCAGATCGTCCAGGTCGGAGGTGGTGAACTTCCACTGGAACGGCTGCGCCGTGGCGTTGTAGCGGTCTTCGAAGGCTCGGAGCCGGTCCCGGATCTCGCCGAGGTCCGTGAAGTCGTTGGGCGAGACGACCTTGCGCTGGACGATCGAGAAGAAGATCTCGATCTGGTTGGTCCACGAGGCGTGGACGGGGGTGTGGACCATGACAATCACGATCTTTGCGGTCGAAGCCTCGTACCGACACGGCACGCCGAGGCCGACCACGCGGTCCCGCAGCATGCGACCGCACCGTCCGACCTCGCTTCGTGGACCGTCTCTCCAAGAGCCGGAAGACAGCCTGGAGACACCCCTGCACCAGGATTTCGCGTCCCGCCGCGTCAACCCGGATCAACAGCAGAAAGGTCTCTTCCACGTGAGTGACGCCGGGCGAGGTACGGGACACGCTGGAGCGTTACGCGGGCGAGCATGCCGTCGAGTTCAACGAAGTACCGCAGGCCCTGGAATGGCGGGCCGTCACCGCCGCTCAGGATGGCAGCCCCTGTCGTCGGCAGTACGGCAGAGTACTGCCGGTAGGGCGCCTCGAATCTCGCGGACCTGCCGCGAGCGCAGAAGAGCTGGTCTCAGTTCTGGTCTCATCCGCCCGTGTACGGCAGCGTTCAAGGGCCTGCTTCTCAGCCACTCCGCCCCAGGTCAGAACGCCCCCGACCATCCTTGAACCCCCAGACGAACAGTTGGAAAGCGTGTTGGGGGCAACCCCTCACGAGTTCGAATCTCGTATCCTCCGCCATTGCCCGGTGGTGTTCCAGCCCTCGGTAGCGTCGCGTGCGGCCCGCGCGGCAACTCCTACGTACCGATGGCCGCGACGATCACGCCGAGAGCCAGGAGTGCACTGCCGGCAAACGCGGAGCCCGCGACAAGGGCAGCATCAGCCGCTCCTGATCCAGAGTGCGTCTTGAGGATGAAAGCCGCGAGCGCGACGACGGCGGAGAAGAGCATCACCACCAGGAGCCAGGCGCACCTCGTGGCGATGGGCAGGCGACTCATCAGGCGGTCCTCTCGGAGAGAGCGGCGGGGGGAGCCACAGACTCTGTGCCGGGGTGTGGCATGTCACGCATCAGCTGTTCCGCCAAGGCACCACGCATCCGGGACGCAGCGTCGGCAGCCTCCATGTGCGCGGTGATCTGCTCATCGAGCTCGCCGAGCGCCTCCGCGATGCGCCGCTGCTCGGGCCAGGACGGGATCGGGACTCGCAAGGACTGGAGATCCGACTTGCTGATCGAGGGCACGGTCGTCTTCTCTGACCGACTCCTGATCCATTCCACCGTGAGCGGCAGTGAAAGGTAGGCCAGAAGATAGGGCGGAAAGATCCCCGGCTCGAAAGTGTGAAGGCGCATCAGGTTTGTGCCGAACAGCCACCCCGCCTGATCCGCCCGCACCTGGGCCACAGGCCCCACGGTGCCCGTCCGGGCGCAGAGGATGTCCCCCTCGGACAGGGCGAAGCGCCGCATGCGCTGTGCTGTCCCGTACGAGACCGAGGTGCTGCGGACGTCGGTGATCCGCCGATCACGCAGGTGTGTGGGCTGCACGACCGGTACCTCACCGGCGGGTACGTAGGTCTCTTTCCTCAACAGCGCTGGAGACGGCCCGGCCTGGAGTTGGCACAGATCCCCGAGACGCTGCCACTCCGGGCTTTCGGAAGAGTCCCTCTCCGTCCCGGTGGACCACCGGCCGGTCCGGCCGGACTCCGCGACACGGTCGTTGGCCCGGGTGGCCTTCTCTCCCGACCGCAGCAGATCGGCGTATGCCTGGGCCACCTCGTCAGCCGTTGCCTTTGGCGGGCTCGGGGGCGGCGCGTAGTCAGCCGGGTTCAGCGAGGAACCGTGCGCAATAACGGCCTCCCGCCGAAGAGCCACACATGGCATACGGAGGTCGGGATGCCCTGTGTCCCCCTCTTTCGAAGCGCGCCACGAACGGTAGGCGTTGACGATGAGAGCACGGTCGTCGGCCTCCAGGACGGAGAGCTTTCTGGACACCTGCGCTCCCAAACCGGAGGCGTTGACGAAGAGAACCTCACCCGGATCCTGTTCCTGCGTCTCCGGCTTCAGGATCCAGGCGTTGACGGAGATCGTGGTCGTGCTGAACAGCTTGGCCGGTAGAGCCACGACACACTCCAAGGCTCCGCGCTCCACCAAGGCGTGCCGAATGCGCTGATCCTTCGGGTTGGAGGAGATAGCGGCACTGTTGGGCATGAGGACCACCGCTCGGCCGCCCCTGTTGAGGGACATCACGGCGTGCTGAGGCCAGGCCAGGTTGGCGTTGGAGGCCGGCGGTTCGCCGTATGCCCAATAGCCGGGGTCGACCGCTCCCACCGGGACGTTGAAGGGTGGATTGGTGAGAACGAGGTCGGTGCGGCGCGGCATGGATTTCGCTGCCCAGGGGCCGGGGAGTCCCGTCAGATCCTGCCGCACGGGACGGACGCCGTGCACCATGAGGTTCATGACCGCCAGGACGCGTGTCTCCGGATTCGCGCTCCCGATGGTCACAGCCGCTGCCTGCTCATCCGGCGTGAGGCCCTGCTCCGCCCGTGCGGTCAGCACAGCCGACAGAAGCTCACCGCCCCGGCAGTTCGGGTCGTAGACGCTCCGAGCCGAGGCGTCGGGATCCAGCAGCTCCGCCAGAAGACTCGCGACGCCGGGCGGTGTGAAGGCATCTTGGCTGCCCAGCCCGGCCCGTGGCGCGTAACGGCTCAGGAGCTCCGCGAAGTCTGCCCGTTCCAGCCTCTCGACCATGTCGAGAAGGCGGAGGACGGCACCCCGGCTGTGGGCGCTCAGACCTTCCAGCCTCGCTCCCACACTGCTGGGGAAACCCAGCGTGGCAAGAACCTGCTCAACATGGCGTGCGACTGTCGGCAGAACTCTGTGGAGGAGTCTTCCTGCCCGGTCCGCCGCCGCGCGCCCACGCACGTCGGCCCATCGGACCGGTTCGGCCCATCGGAGGAAGGTGAGAGAGAGCAACAAGTACAGGAAGTTCGCCTGCGGGCCCGCGCCCCAGCTGCCCGCACTCTGCTCACGCAGCAGGGCGTTCACCACGGTGCTGCGCTCCTCTTCGCCGGCTTTCGGCACCGTGGGGCGGTGCACTGGCGGAAGTCCTGCGGCTCCACAGAGCTTGACAGTTTCGTCTCGAGACGCTGCGGCGACCCAGACGCGAGCGCGGTCGGCGTAGGTGACACCTACCGGCTCGTCGGCCCGGCGTGCCCTGGACGGCACCGGTCGGCTGTCGAGCCAGGCGATCACCTCGGGCAAGGAGTAGTACTCCGTACCCGCAACGTTTGCGGGCTTCGGAAAGTCCGAGTGCCGCTGCTCCCAGTTGGTGATCGCTGAGCGCCGCACATCGGTCATTCTCGCGATCTCAGCTCTCGATACCAGCCTCTCCGGCGGATACCCCGTGGTTCCCATACCTCCCCCTCATGTCATGCGAACTCG
Source organism: Streptomyces sp. NPDC037301 (assembly GCF_055602785.1). Lineage (NCBI taxonomy): Bacteria > Bacillati > Actinomycetota > Actinomycetes > Kitasatosporales > Streptomycetaceae > Streptomyces > Streptomyces sp. NPDC037301. Next base: position 116,186 of record NZ_JBVJWD010000014.1, on the reverse strand, counting down.
GCCCGCTATGGGCTTCGATGGACACGATGCTAGGGAGACCGCGTCTATCCCAACAACTGCGCATTGTGATGCGCTGAGACGCATCCCTTGCCTCACTGCTCCAGTGAGGGCAGAAGACCTTGCCGATATGCACCCCTGCACCCCATATGAGCGGGTCAAATGCTCCTGATCTAGCCTCTGCGCCTCGATCAATAAAATTCTTCTTGTGAACATCTGCCACACAAGCCCAATGGACACCCCCTTCCTCCAGGGCCGAGGCACCGCATCCGCTGCCCTTCCTCCCTGAAAGGTTGCGGGCACCGATGCGCCGCCTTGGAACAGCGACATCTATCGCGATACACTTGTGGCCACAGTTGATATATCTGGAGGTGTCGAGATGAGTCGAACAGTGATCGACCTCGACGACGAACTGCTGGCCGACGTGGCTCAGGCACTGGGAACCGGCACCAAGAAGGAGACGGTCAACACCGCTCTGCGTGAGGTACTCGAGAACCGCCGGCGAGCTCTCGCTCTCACGCGTCTGCGGGCTGCAGCGGGCGAGGGCGGCTTCGATCTGGATCTCTTCGAGGACAAGAGGGACTACCGGCGGTGAGCGCGGCGCAGTTCCTGATCGACACCAGTGCGCTCGCCCGGTTCCTCCGCGGCGACGCCGAACAGTACGGATGGGACCAGGCCGCCACAGCCGGCCTCATCGCGACCTGCCCTGTCACCGAGCTGGAGTTCTTCTACAGCGCCCGCTCCGCCGCGGACCGTGCGCGCGGCATCGAGGACATGCGGCTGCTCTTCGGCTGGGTGCCCGTCGACGACCGCGCGTACGACCGCGCCTGGCAGGTCCAGGAGTTGCTGACCCAGCGCGGTCAGCACCGCAGCGCGGGAGCTGTGGACCTCGTCGTTGCCGCCACCGCGGAACTCCAGGGCCTGACCCTCCTGCACCGCGACCACGACTTCGAATGCATCGCCGCCGTCACCGGCCAAGCCACGCAGTGGTACGGCCCGGTGGCCGGTAAGTGAACACCCGGCCGGAGACCGCCGCGCAGGTCGCCGGCACACCGGATGACGAGGCGCGCCGCACGCTGGCTGGACACGGTCGCCGAGCTCATCGGCCTGCGCCGCGGCAGCCGGGCCGCGACGGCGGGGTCCGGTCCGGCCTGATCCAAACGAGTAATCGGCACCTCTCGCTGCGCGAAGCACCAAGGTCCCTGGTCGGCCTACGGGGTCGCGCAACGCAAGGAAAAGGAAGCCAGGACCGACCCACCGCGCGCTGTTCCGACCGCTCGGTACGTCAGGCGAGGAGAAGACTGCAGTTGAGTACCAGAAGGCCTTGACGACAGCGTGCCCGGCGTCAGGCCAGCGGGTAGCCCAGGGCGAGGGCGGCTTTGCGGAACGCCGGCAACCTGTCGGGGTAGACAGCGAGGTGGCGTTCGCCGAGCCGGGTGCACAGCGCGCGCAGGCGGCGGTCGCTGTCGATGAGCGCTGCCAGCGCCTCGTCCGCGCATTCGATGAGATGGACCTGCCCTGTGTCGCGGACCCGGCCGGTGCGGCGGGCGGTGTCGTCGAGGAGGGTGGTAACGGTCTGGGGCAAGGGATGCGAGGCGGCTTGATCAAGGTAGCCGATCAGCTCGTCCAGGCTATGCCTGCTGTCGAGGGCGTGCAGAAGGGAAGCGGTGGTGAGCGTCCAGACCCGGTCGGATTTCCGGTCGGCGAAGCCATCCAGGAGGAGCGCGTCGGCGGCGGGTAGCCCGTCGAGGGCGACGATGTCGAAGTTCGCCAGGACGGTGACCCTGCCGGTCGGGGTGGGTGCCGGACTGGGGGTGTAGTCGCCGGTGGTGCCGACGGCATAGGCACCGAGGGGGTTGAGGCGGAGCGCGGACAGGCCGTCGTAGCGGCTGAGCCGGTCGAGGTAGTCGCCGCCCCAGTTGTGCTGGTAGTCGTCGCGGGCGCCCGGCGCCGGGACGTACTCCACATCGGCGAGGCCGAGCGTGGCGGCGTACTCGAAGAGCACCGCCAGGCAGTACCGGCCCTGGAGAAGGGACCAGCCGTGGTGGCCGTCGTAGCCGAGGCTGCCGTACTGGGGATCCTGCAGATACAGCTTCCACAGGGCGCGCTCGCTACGGTGGACGGCGGGGTCGAGACCGGCCGCACGCATATCCGTGAACAGGCCGTCGACGGGCGTCCACACGCCGGGTATGAGGCCGGCCAGCGCCTGGCCGATGAGCTTGCGGCGCGGTTTGACGGCGGTCAGGACGTTCGCCGCACGCTGGCCCTTGATCTCCTCTACGCGGGAGAACTCATCCAGGAGGCTGTTGTTCAGCCAGCGCTGCCAGAGCCGGGCGAGGGTCAGGTGCGGCGGCTGGGTCAGTGCGGCCCGTCCGCGCGCGGTCGGCGTCAGCCGTCCGCCGGTGAGCTCGGCGAGGCCGCCTGCCTGAAGCAGCATCGGCCAGGCGAAGGCAGCGATGGCCTCGTGTTGGTAGAAGTCGCCTCCGTCCAGGACGTGGCCGACCGCAGCGACGGTGGCGGTACCGGGGCGGCGGGTCTTCTCACTGCATCGCAGCTTCCCTGCCGCGCACAGGCGCAACACTGCAAGCAGATTGGCCTGTGCCTCGTGCTCGGTGCACCGGACCCGCGGTGCGTCGGTGTGCCCCTGTGCCACTGTCCTTACCCCCATGACTCGTTCCGCTTCGCCCCGCTCCTACGGATGAGCGACGTGGTGGTAGTTGCCGGTGCCGCAGGTGCGTTCCAGGGTCCGGACCACCTTGCGCGGGTCGTCGTAGGGGCCGGAGAAGTAGAACGGCTTTCCGTCCTTACCGAAGCCGATGGCCGGCCGGTCGCCGGGCGGAGCGCCAAGGTGCACGGCGGCGTCAGCGAAGCCGGCTGCCGGCTCAAAGCCGAGGCTGCGGGCGTGAGCGACCGCGTCATGCACGATCGCCTGGGCCTGTTCCACACCGATCGACAGCGGTGGGTGGTCGAAGGCCGAGTAGTACGTCGGTACGTAGCCGGCCAGGGAGCCGGACCCCATCACCTCGGGGCCGATGACGTTCTTCACTCCCAGGCAGTACACGTCCACCAAAAACCCGGTGACGGTCACCTTGCTGGCACGTTCCTGACGGGCCAGCAGCACCTGGGCGAAACCGCCCGCGTCCGAATCCGGGTCGCGGCCGAGTCGGTCGGCCGCCGCCCAGTCCGGGGCTCGGGCCATGTCCAGTCCCGCGCTCCAGCCCGCGTTGACCCAGCAGCCCACCACCGGCCGCTCATCCGGTGCGGTGTGCGCCTGTGCCGCCTCGGCGACCCGCCGCACCAGCGCGGCGGCCTGGGCCGGACGCAGCCCCAGTGCCCTCGCGATCTGCTTCGGCGCGCTACCGCGCTCCCTCATCTCCCGGACCCGGGCCAGCAGTTCCTCATCGTGCGTGGTCACCGTCACAGTCTGCCACCTCGCGTGTCACCACGATGCACGCATGCCGAGGCACAAGACCATGCAGCCGGCGAACGCCGTGCCGGCTACGAAGACAGCCTCGGGTTGTCCTGTCCCTGAGCACCTTTTCAGCATGAAGGCCGGCGGGGCGACGACTACGGAAGCCAGTGCAGCCACGAAGAGCCAGGTGATTCGCGTCGCAGCGGGCAGGTCACGGCTCGCCGCACGGACGTCGGACCGCCGCTCCGGGCCAGGATCCCTCGATCAGCGACCGGCCCCATGACTCCCGTCCGGCTCCTCTTTGGCGCTCCTGTTTGGCTCCTGTTCGGCTCCTGTCAGATTCCTGTCAGGTTCCCCGAGGTGGGACAACCGGTGATGACACGTCACCCTCTCCCCGGTGCGGGGGGTGCTCCTGGGATTCCTGGGGCGCTGAAGCACGACCAACGACGAGGAGACACCATCGTGAGACAGGTCTCACGCGCGCTGACGGCTGCCTTGGCGGCCGTGGCGCTGGCGGCGGGTGTGCCAGGGCCGGCGCACGCGCAACCGGCCGCCGAGTCCATACCCGGCGCGCCGCCGGGCGCCACCGGGGAGCGGCTGCCGGAGGGGTGGCGTGTCGAGGGCGGGGAGCTGATCTGGAGCTCGCCCGAGCCCGTGGGCATGGGCGGCGCCCTGGTCGAGTTCCGCTCGGGGGAGCGGACCCTCGGCGTCCCGGAGCCCTCCCCCGACCAACGCACCTTCCGGCTCCGCCTCGACGGGGCGAGGGTCGGACCGGTGAGCGAACTCCAGGTGGTCGCCGGTTCGCGGCGGCTGGACGCCGCAAAGGCCGACCAGGCACCCGGTCAGCGGCGCTCGTCGGCTGCGGAGGCACCCCAGGAGCCGTTCCCCGCCAACCCGGTCGACCCCGGTGTCGCCGGTAAGTACCACACCATCAGCGGCGAGTACTCCCTGAAGTCGATGAGGCTGCCGGGCTACGCCGAGCCCGTGGAGATGCGCGCCACGGTCGTCGGCCCGACGGACGCGCCGGGGAAGCGACCGCTGGCGCTCTTCGTCCACGGCCGCAGCGCCACCTGCTACGAGCCCGGCAAGAACAGCGCGGGCATGGAGTGGCCGTGCAAGCCGGGCAACAAGGAGGTCCCGAGCTACCGCGGCTTTCTGCACGACCAGAAGCTCCTGGCATCCCAGGGCTATGTGACGGTCTCCATCTCCGCGAACGGTGTCAACGCGCAGGACGGCCGCGCGGCCGACTTCGGGGCGCAGGCCCGTTCGTCCCTGGTGCGCCAGCACCTCTCCCGCTGGGCGGAGTGGGGCGCGAACCCCGCGAAGGCTCCCGAGGCCGTGCGCGCGACGGAGCCCGCGGACCTCTCGAAGGTGCTCCTGGTCGGCCACTCCCGGGGCGGCGAGGGCGTCAACCGGGCGGCCCTCGACAGCGTCTCCCCGCCGCCGCCCGCCGAGGACGGCTACCGGGGGCCGGTGGGCTGGCGGATCCGCGGCACCGTCCTGATCGGCCCCACCGTCTTCGGCCAGAACCCCACGCCCGACGTGCCCTCCATGACCATCCTGCCGGGCTGTGACGGCGATGTGAGCGATCTCCAGGGCCAGATCTACCTCGACGGCACCCGGGGCCTCGGCCGGGGCACGGCGCTGCACAGCGCGGTGTACATGGTCGGCGCCAACCACAACTTCTTCAACACGGAGTGGACGCCCGGCCAGGCCGAGGCCCCGGCCGCCGACGACTTCTGGGACGACAAGGCCAACCCGGACCCGGTCTGCTCGGCACGGGCCAAGACCCGGCTGAGCGCCAAGCAGCAGCAGACGGCGGGCGCCACCTACATCGCCGCCGCCGCGCGGCTCTTCCTCGCGGGCGACGACCGGGTCCGCCCGCTGCTCGACGGCTCCGACCGGCGCGCGCCCTCGGCCGGCCCCGCCCGGGTGCTGACCCACGCCGTCGGCGGCAACCGTACTCCGGCGATCCGGCCCGACGACCCGCTCTCGGTGATGAACGGGCGCGTGTGCCAGCAGGTCACGACGAGCGCCACCCGGGCCTGTAGGCCTGACTCCGCCCCCGGTAAGTCGCCGCACTTCGCGTCCTGGGCGGAGACCACCAGTGAGCCGGGCCGCAACGCGGTCACGGCCCGCTGGACCAAGCCGGGCACCCCGGTCCGGCTGACGCCGGAGCGCGCCTTCTCACTGGCGGGCTCCGACGCGCTCGCCCTGCGGGTGATGGTGCCGCCGAACACCCGGGGCACCCGGCTCGACGTCGCCCTCACCGACACCTCCGGCAAGCGGGTGGGGCTCGGTCAGGTCACCGTCGACGGCCTTCCCGGCTCCGACTCGACGGCCGCGTACTGGGCGCGTGAGGTCCGCGTCCCGCTGAAGGCCGCCGTCAGCGCCGGTGTCGACCTGAAGCGGGCGCAGTCGCTGGAGCTCACCCCGCGCAGCAGCTCCGGCGAGTTCTGGCTGATGGACGCCTGGGGCTGGCGCCCCGGCACCCCGGCGGTACGCCCCGTCGCACTCTCGCGTGTCGACATCGGCAGGCTGACGGTCAAGGAGGGCGACTCCGGCACCCGCACCTACAACGTGCCCGTCCAGGTCACCGGCAAGGGCACCGGCGTGATCAAGCTCGCCGTCCGCGACCCGGAGACCCACGAGTCCACCGTCCGCACCGTGACGGTGAAGGCCGGTGGCTCCGTGGACGTGCCGATCACGGTCAAGGGCAACTCCCGCTTCAACTACGACCTCAGCCACGAGGTCGCGGCCAAGGCCGTGCGCGGCACGGCGGTCGGCGGCGCCTTCGGGGGCGTGCTCGTCGAGAACGACGACCCCATGCCCACGGTCAGCGTGACCCCGGTCGCCGACTCGGTCACCGAAGGCCAGAAGCTCACCTGGAAGGTGGAGCTCTCCCAGCCCGCCGACATCAACATCGAGACGCGGTTCGACCTCTTGCCGGTGAGCGAGGGCACGGAGCTGTCCACGAAGGACGTCGACGAGGAGTGGCTCTCCAAGCTCGGCGAGGCCGCAGACCCGGAGCGGCCCCTGTCCACGAACAGCCCCTCCCTCTGGGTGTCCGTCCGCAAGGGCGAGACGAGCACCGAAGTGTCCGTGCCCACGGTCACCGACGCGCTGACCGAGCCGGAGGAGTCCCTGCGGATGCAGGTGAACATCCTCAAGGAGAACGATTGGCTGGAGGGCCCTCTCCTCACGGGGAAGGTCACGGACGCGCGCCAGGGCTGACGCCCGGGGGCCACGTCCCGCGCTGACGGTGCCTGAGCGCACCACCTGAACGATGGCACCGGCCCCCGCCACGGGGACCGGTGCCATCGGCGTGAGAGGGCCACGCGGGGGCCACGGAAACCCGCTTCCCCCTCGACGGCCACTGCGGCTCCCGCCGGGGCGACGGGCAAGAATGGCGCCGGGACCGGACTCGACCGCTACTACCAGCGGAATCTCAGCTGAAGTAGCTGTGCCGAAGGCCCCGACGACACGATGGGCCGGGACCTGGACAAGGCCGCCCCGCGCGACCCCGAGGTCTACTGGCGGAACATCGAGCGCAGCCGCGCGAAGTACCCGCGGTTCGCCCCGCTGACCAACAACATCAGCCCATGCGCCTTCTGGGACCGCCCCCGCGAGGAACCCACCGCGGTGCGCCGCGACACCTCCCCGCTGATCGTGTCCGCCACCGGCGACCCGCGCACCCCGCACACGGGCGCCGTCGCCCTGCACGGCCTGCTGCCGAGCTCCAAGCTGATCACCTTCAAGGGCGCCGGCCGCCACGCGATCTACGCCTCTTACGGCAACGCCTGCGTGGACAACAAGGTCAACCAGTACCTGGCCACCGGCAAACTGCCGGCGAACGACCGGACCTGCGTCAAACACGGAGCCGCCGGCCCACAGCCCCGCGGTCGCCCGAGGCGCGAGCCCGATGGCGAGCCACGCCACCGCGACGAAGCTCGTCCCGTCCCCAAGGCACGAGACCGCGAAGCCGAGGATCAGTCGCCGGAACACCCGGTTCGCCGGCACCGGACGGTAGGCGGACAGGACGAGGTGTCGGAGCACCGCGGAGACCTCGTGAAGATGCGTCCGGGACCGATCTCGTCTCCGCTGTCGGTCACGGCTGCGGTCGCGGACGGCTCAACGCCGTTCCGCCGAGGCAAGCGGGCGGGATGGGACCTCTCCGTGGTCGCGGTTCTGGTTGCGTCCACCGGCGTCGGCACCGTACAGAAGCCCCACCCCGCCAACGCTCCACCGCGGTGTGCTCCGGCACCGGAAGCACTGGGCAGTAGCGGCCAGGGTCTATCGGACCCGGTAGACCTGCCCCGTCTGCGCGCCCTCGATCGAGCGGACGTACGCCGTCGCCACACGGTCCACCGGGACCGCCTCCATGCCGACGAAGAAGGGCCCGTAGGCGGGCAGGGACTCCTCGACCACCGTCGGGCTCACCGCGTTGATCCGCTGGGGCGGGAGCTCGATCGCGGCGGCCCGCACGAACGCCTCGACCGCGCCGTTCGCCGCGGACGCGGCCGCCCCGGCCACGATCGGCTCCTCGGCGACGATCCCACTGACCAGAGTGAACGAACCGGTCGGGGCCACATGCCGGGCGCCCTGGCGGACCAGCTCCAGCTGGCTGAGCGCCTTGCCGCGGAAGGTCGTCATGAAGTCGTCGGCGGTCAGTTCGCCCAGCGGCCTGAAGACGGCGTCGCCCGCCGCGACCGCCACCGCGGCCAGCGGGCCGGCCTCCGTGTACAGCCGGGCCAGCGCCTCCGGGTCGGTGACGTCGGCCACCAGGTCACCGCCCGAGCGGCCCACACCGATCACCTCGTGGCCGCGTGCCACAAGTGCCTGGCGCACCGCACTGCCCAGCGTGCCACCCGCGCCGACCAGAAGAATCCTCATAACCCACCATCCGTCGTATACCGGGAACGAAGCCCGGGTGACCACCCGGTCATCTCCGACGCTACGGACCGCAAACCTTTCCCGGAAATGCCATTTGGGCAGGGTCTATGCTCCATAGGTATGGATGATGTGGAACTGCGCCACCTCAGGGCCCTGGACGCCGTGGCCGAGGCGGGCACCATCACCGCCGCGGCGGCCCGACTGCACATGACACAGCCCGCCCTCTCCCGCACGCTCGCCCAGTTGGAGGCGCGCGTCGGCGTGCGGCTCGTCGACCGCTCCTCCCGGCACCTGGCGCTCACCCCCGCCGCGACGACCCTGCTCGGGCACGGGCGCGCGATCCTCGCCCACCTCGAAGCGGCTCTCGCCGACACCCGGACGGTCTCCCGCCCCCTGCGGATCGGCTACACCTGCGCGGTGCTCGGGCAGCAGACCGTCCCGCTGCTCCGCTCGTGGCGCCGCACGCACCCGCACGTCCCGCTCGACGTGGTCCGGCAGGACAACAGCACCGCCGGCCTCGCCACGGGGGACACCGATGTGGCGGTGCTCCGCACCATCCCCGCCGACCCGCGCATCCGCGCCGAGGCCCTCTACACGGAGGACCGGGTCGCCGCCCTGCCCGACGACCACCCGCTCGCGGACCGGGATCGGGTGCTGCTGGCCGAGCTCACCTCCCGCCCGGACCTCCCGCTGGCCCTGTGGCCGGACACCGGCACCGCCTCGCCGGACCTGTGGCCCCCGGAGCAGCGTCCGACCCGGACGGTCGAGGTGGGCAACGTGGACGAGTGGCTGAACCTCATCGCCACCGGCGACGCGTTCGGCCTTGGTGCGGCGGGCACGGCGGAGAGCCACGGCCACCCGGGCGTTCGCTTCATCCCTGTCTCCGACGCCCCTGCCGCCACGGTCTACCTCGCCCGCCCCGCACACCCCACGCATCCGCGGACGGAGGACTTCCTCGCGGCGGTCCGGGAAGTGGTGAGCGCCTGAAGCCGCCCCCGAACACCATTCGCGGGCCGACCAGTTGATGTGCCTGGTCCTGTCGCGGGATGCGCGGCACCCGCCCGGGGCTCCCGAGCGGGTTCACCCTCCCACGGAGAAGCAGCCAGGCAGCGGGCATCGGCAGTCCGACGACAGAGTCGGTCTGCGGTGCACGGTCTCGCGGGCGAGATCGGGGAAGGGCGCCGTGTCGAGCGACGACGCCCCGTGGTCCTGTCCTCGCGGCGGCCCCTGTCGTGTCCGGGGGGCCTACGCGTCGGCGAGCAGTGGGTCATAAGCGGTCGAGCGCCGGCGACCCGACATGAAGGAGAGGAAGTCCTTCACGAACGCGCTGCGGGAGTACCTTGCGTCGGCGTCGGCCACCGTGCGCCGGAACCCGGTCCGGAACAGGGTCCGGTACTCGTCCGCGTCGATGAACTGGTTGCCGTCCGCGTCGGTGACGTCGAAGAGCACTTCGGCGACCCTGATCAGCGCGGGCCCGGCGAGGGCCGGATGCCGCAACACAGTCCCCCTCCGCCTCGCACCCACCCGCTGGTCGCGGCGCCTCCTGGCCGCAAGGCTCTGCCGCGGTGGGCCGGACAGCGCCCCGTTGTGTCCGGACTCTGCTGAGCGCGTTGCGCATCCGTCGGAAGCCTGTCGAGGCTGCGGGCGGGTTTCGCTCCCGCAGACGGCGGACCGGCCTGCTCCGCGGACGGTCCCGGGGGATCCTCCGCCGCAGCGCCACTCAGATCGACACTCAGCAGAGTGCCGGTGCCCGGCCCCGGACACATCACAATCTCCGCATATTCACCTGTAGTACGTCAGTCCGCTTTGACGACCTCGTGGTCGCGCCTTGACCGGAATCGGGTAGGACCGGACGCTTCGGCACCGCCGGCACCCGACTCCGCTGTTTCGGCCGAGCCGGTTCCGACGACAAGGCCTCGCGGCGGCGCCGAAGGCTCGACCGGCCTCCGCCATTACTCTCACCGGGCACGATGCCGAAGGGCCCCACCGCTTGCGGTGGGGCCCTTCGACGTTCCGTTCGTGGGTGCCGGGCATGCAGTCCCCGGTAGTCCTTCTTGGTTCCATGAGCTTTCAACCGTCGCTGAAAGTTCCGGGATCGAGAAGATCTGCCGGGGGCCTGGCCAGAGCCAACGAGAGGGTCACTCGGTTCGGCGAACGTCTCCGCCGACGGTGCGGCTCGCTCTGGTTTTCTGGTGTATTGAAAATTGTCCTCCCTATTTCTCCCGGGTCAAGGGTTTTCGGACCATTAAGGACAAAATTTCGGGTTTCGACGCCCAGGACCGCGGCCGGTCAGCGGTGGTTCTTCCAGAACAGGTAGTTGTGATCCCTCGCGAAGTCCGCGCGCTGCCAGGCGTCCGACGCCAGCGTCTGTACGTGGCCGTCTGCGCCGCGGAAGCCCGGCCAGTCCGTCCGGCCCGTGCGGGCGAAGTCCACCCAGGTGCCGATCATCCGGTCGCGGAACCGGGCCTGCTCGCCCTTCACGTCCTGGAACAATGCCCAGTCGAACAGGTAGGCCAGCTCGGACATGTGCTGGGCGCGCTGGTCGAAGCTCGGTGCCGGGTAGCCGTTGAACCAAGGTGTGTCGCGCTCACTGAACTCGTACGACCGCACCAGCATCCGCGACATCGCCACCGCGGCAGGCGACACATCCTCAGCAGGTCAGGATTCAGGGGCACCCCGCGGTCACCCGTCACCCGTCACCCGTCACCCGTCACCCGTCAGCATCGGCCGGTGTACCGGCCGGCGGCGGCGCCGCGCGACCATGATGGGCGGATGCCGACGCATGAACCGGACCGGCGCGACGCCGGGCCCTCTCTGGAGCAGATCCTCGGGCTGATCGCCCCCGGAATGCTCGATGTCGTCGTGGCGCCGCGCGGTACCGGCGTGCCGGTGGCCGATGTGGTGCTGCACGATCCCGGTGAGGAACGGGACGACGACGCCCGGGCGGTATCCGGGCTGATCCTGCTCGCCGTCGGTGTGGAGGTCGCCTCGCCCGAGGCGATCGACGTGCTGCGCGACGCCGACCGGGCCGGAGCCGCGGCCGTGGTCATGCGGCGGGGCGGTCGCGGGCCGCGGGCGGCCCTGGTGGAGGCTGCCGGTCAGGGGCGTACGGCGTTGCTGACCCGGCGGCCGGGGCATGGGTGGACGGAGGTGCTCGGTCGGTTGCGGACCGCTCTGGTGCACAGCGCCCCGGCCTTTTCCACCACCGAATCGGCCGGCCCCGACGGGGTGGGCGGGCTCCGGCTCGGCGATCTGTCGGGGCTGGCCAACACGGTGGCGGACCTGGTCGGCGGTGCCATCACGATCGAGGATCCGCAGTCGCGGGTGCTGGCCTACTCGCGGATGGACCACGAGCCCGATCCGATGCGCCGGCTGACGATCCTCGGGCAGGAGGTCCCTCGCTGGCGTGTCGACGAACTGCGCGAGAGCGGCTTCTTCCGGACGCTGTGGAGCACCGACGACGTGGTGCGCCGGCCCGCCGACGGCCGGTCCGCCGAGCGGCTGGCCATCGCCGTGCGCCACGGGTCCGAGGTGCTCGGGTCCATCTGGGCCGCCGCCGACGGCCGGCCGCTCGCCGAGGGTGCGGCGGCGGCGCTGCGCACGGCTGCCCGGGCCGCCGTACCGCATCTGTCCCACCATCGGACGTGGGGCCGGGCGGCGGCCAGGGCGCGGGAGGAGGCGGTGCACGCGCTCCTGGACGGGGCCGCACACGTGTCGCAGGCCGCGCACGATGCCGGGATCGCGGCGGACCGGCCGTACGCGGTGATGGTGGCGGAGGCGTACGGCAGCCGGACGGGCGGCGCCGCGTCCGGCGGCGGAGCCGACACCGGCACCGGCACCGGCGCCGAACAGCGGGTTCTGGATGTGCTCGCGTTGCAGGCCGCCGCGTACCGGCCGGGGTGCGTGACCGCGCGGTCCGGGCGGCGGCTGTACGTCCTGGTCCCCGCGAGGGACCGTGAGGCCGATCCGGCGCGCACCCTGCTGGCGACGGCCCGCTCGGTGCCGCGCAGTGTGGTGTTCGCGGGCGCCGGGCCGTTGTCGGCGGACCTGTCGGGGCTGCCCGCGTCGCGGGAGGCCGCGGAGCTGGTGGTGCGGGTGCTGCGGGAGCGGGCTGCGAGGCTGCCCGTCGCTGAGGTGGAGTCGGCGGTGGCGGCGTTCGGCGAGGTGGTCGCCGACACGTCGGTGCTCCGGGTGCTCGACCGGGTCGAGCCGTTGTGGAAGTCGCTGTCGGGGCCTGTGCACGCGATGGTGGAGCACGACCGCGCACACGGTTCGCAGTACGGCGCGTCGGTCACCGCCTACCTCGACGCGTTCGGCGATACGGGCACTGCCGCGCGGCGCCTGAATGTGCACCCCAACACCTTGCGGTACCGGTTGCGCCGGGCCCGGGAGCTGTTCGGCGTCGATCTGGCCGACCCGGCCGTGCGGCTCCTCGCGGACATCGGGCTGCGCATCGCGGCTCGCAGGGCGCACGGGGCGAGCAGCCGTTGATCGTTGAGCTGTCCGGTGCGACAAAGGAATCGGGCAGGCATCGTCGTGTCGGTCGAAGACGCGCCTTCCCCTCCGCGTCGAAGCTGTCCGTACAGCCGACGTGACAGATGGAGGGTTGTTGTTGTGGTTCACATGACTTCCGGTTCGGCAGCCCGCTCGGCAGTCGAGCAGCGCGGTACCCGGCGTGCGGCGGCGCTGACGCGTGCCGTCGAGGACGGGCTGCTCGGTCCGCGCTCGCCCGTGGTCGGCCTGCTCGACGTGGACGGTGTGCTCGCCGCCGTCGACGCGCTGAACGAGGCGTTCCAAGGACCCGCCCCGGTGCGGCACACGTTCGCGGCCAAGGCGTGCGGACTGGTGCCCGTGCTGCGGCTGCTCGCCGAGGCCGGGATGGGCTGCGAGGTGGCCTCGCCCGGTGAACTGGAACAGGCGCTGGCGGCCGGGTTCACGTACGACCGGCTGGTCTTCGACAGCCCCGCGAAGACGGTCGAGGAGCTGGAGTTCGCCCTCACCCATGGCATCGCGATCAACCTGGACAACTTCCAGGAGATGGCCCGCGTCGACCGTCTGCTGGCCGGGCGACCGGCCGCCGGGCCGATCGGGCTGCGGGTGAACCCCCAGGTGGGGGCGGGTGCCATCGATGCGATGAGCACCGCGACGGCGACCTCGAAGTTCGGCGTCGCACTGCGCGATCCGGGGGCGGTCGACGAGGTGATCGACGCCTTCGCGCGCCGGCCGTGGCTCAACCGCCTGCACGCGCACGTCGGTTCCCAGGGCTGCCCCCTGCCGCTCATCTCCGAGGGCATCCGCGTCGCGTACGAACTGGCCGAGCGCATCAACGCACAGCTGGGCCGCGCGCAGATCACCGGGCTCGACATCGGCGGCGGCCTGCCCGTCAACTTCGCCGGCGAGGACGACCGCCCGACGTACGCCGATTACGTCACCGAGCTCCGCGGCGCCGTACCCGGTCTGTTCGACGGGCGCTACGCCCTGATCACGGAGTTCGGCCGTTCCCTGCTGGCCAAGAGCGGAACAGTCGCAACGGTCGTGGAGTACACCAAGTCCGCCGGTGGGCGGCAGATCGCGGTAACGCACGCGGGGGCCCAGGTGGCCACCCGTACGGTGTTCATGCCCGGTGCCTGGCCGCTCCGCGTCGGGGTGTTCGACGCCGCGGGCCGCCCCAAGCAGGGCCCGACCGAGATCGTCGACATCGCGGGCCCGTGCTGTTTCGCGGGGGACCTGACCGCGACCGGGCGCGAGCTCCCGGTCATCGAGCCCGGCGACGTGGTGGCGCTCCATGACACCGGGGCGTACTACTTCTCGTCGCATTTCTCGTACAACTCGCTGCCGCGGCCTGCCGTGTACGGCTACCGGACGGGTGCCGACGGGCGGGTGCACTTCGCGCTCGTACGCGAGGCGCAGAGCGTGCGCGAGGTCGTCGAGGAGAGCGGCCTCGCGCAGGCGGGCGCACTGGTGGCCCTGCGCGCGGACTGATCGTCTCCGTGCTCGGCGGGGCCGGCGTCGCTCATCCGGGGCGGTCCTTCGAACGTCGGCGGTCCTTTCCGGGTCAGGGCCTTCGGCCGAAGAACTCGACCTCGGCGACGGCCAGTCGACGGCCGGGACCCGCTCCATAGGTGGTGTCCGTCGTGAGGCGGGCCCGGACGATCTCCGAACCGCGAAGGTCGAAGGTCTGCTGACCTGGCTGGTCCTTGACCCTGATCTCCTTGCTGACCCGGCTTCCGTCGGCGGAGGTGAGCAGTACGGTGATCCTGGCCGGGCGGGCCTGGGTGAGGAACTCGTCCTTCTTGGCCGAAGTACCGGAGAAGACGACCAGCTTCAGCACGCGTACCGGCTGCTCGAAGTCGCACTCCAGGTACTGGCCCACGCCGGTGTCGGGACCTGCGGCCGAGGGCGCCCAGTAACGATTGTTGAAACCGTCGAACGCCGCACCCGCCGGGTGGCCCGGAGCCCTGCTGGAGGCCCGGAACCGGGTGGGCGGCACCGCCTCCGGCGTCCCGGTCTCGTCCTTGGCGAAGCCGAACCAGCCGGACACATGCGGCAGGGCGAACCAGACGCCGCACGCCACCACGATCAGCACGATCGGAAACGCCAGACCGGGGCGGCGCCACAACCGACGCCGCGGACGGGTACCGGCGGTGGGCGCCTGACGCGGTCGCCTCCGGAGGATCCGACGCCACCAGGGGGGCCGGGCCTCGGGCGGCGGCCCCGGGTCCAGGAGCAGCGCACAGCGGATGCACAGGGTGCGGTCCGGGGCGTTCTCCGTACGGCAGTTGGGGCAGCGAATGGGTGGGGCGGCAGGTGGACCCGGGGGTGTGTTCACGGGTCCCGGCGGAACGTCGGGCAGCGCCTCGGGCCCCGGCACCGACTCGTCCGGCTCGTCGCCGGGGCGACGCGGGGCGGCCGCAGCGACGGGGGATGGGGGCACGGGCTGGGGTTGGGGTTGGGGTTGGGGTTGCGGCTGGGGTTGAGGTGATGGCTGTGGCGCAGGAGCAGGGCCGGCAGAGGACGCCGAGGAACCCCCGTCCGCCCCTTCCCACTCCAGGAACGCCCGGCACGACGTACAGAACTGCGTCCCCGGCGCGTTGCTCTGCCCGCACGCCTCACAGATCACGAGACCTCCAGGTCGAAGCCAACATGCGCCGGTATCTCCGTACGGATCAGCTCCTCCAGCCGCACCCGGTCGACCTGGTACGGCTGTGAGGCCCGGACCCGGACCGTCACCCACGGCCGCGGGCCGCCCGGGAACTGTGTGTGCGGCGTCGACGACCACGCCGTGCCGCCGCTCTCGACGATGTCCGGCTCGATCCCGGTCTCCAGGAACACCGCCTCCGCCAGCCCACGCCTGGTACCGCGCCTGCTGTGCCGTTCGACCGCGCCCCTTACCGCCGCACGCCGCTGCTCGACCGGGTGGTCCGCGCGGGTGTCGACGGCCACCCACTGGGCCAGCCACGCCAGGAAGTCCTCCGGCGCGCTGCGGGGGTCGAGGTGGGCGGGCAGATTGTCGATCGAGAGCAGGACCGGGGCGAGTACGTCGTCGAGCGCCGCGAGGAACCGTTGCAGGAAGTCCTGCTCCAGATAGACCGCCGGGAGCTGCTCGATCAGCGGGTGCGGTGTCGGCAGGCCGGTCACAGCTGTGCGCATGGCGGTCAGGCCTCCCGTACCCGGAGCTGGTGCTCGTAACTGAAGACCAGAGCGTGCCGGTCCAGTGCGATCTTGGTGGCGGGTTCGCCGCGCTGCCCGGTCACGGGGTCCGCGGGGAAGAGGCGTACGTCCTCCACCAGGTCCACCCCCGGCACCTGTTGCAGTACGGCGAACGCCTCGCCCGACTGGATCGGCCGGCCGAACGGCCAGCCCTCGCCGCCGGGTCCGCCGCTCAGCGGGTTGAAGTAGCCGTAGAGGGCTGCCAGCGCCTCCTCGCGTACCCGTTCCAGCACGGCACCTCTGCGGGCCTGGACCGCGGCGACCACGGTGACCCCCTGGTAATAGGGCGGTTCGACCACCAACCGGGCGCCGATGGGCCGCCGTTCGTCCAGATGGCCCGCGATCAGGGCGAGGGTGTGCTGCGGCGGGATGAGCTCGTTGAACTGGATCCGGCCCTGCTCGTCGCTGCGTCCGGCCGGTACGACGAGCAGCCGCACCCCGCCCGCCTCGACGTCCGAGTCCCCGCCGGCCGGAATGCACTGCACCCTGGACGCGTCGGGTGCGACCTCGCGGGCCAGCAGTTCGTAGTCGTGCGGTACGACGGCCCGGTGCAGGGTCCGCAGGGTCATCGGCCCGCGTACCCGTGCGCTGTCCACCGTCTCGCCGTCGACTCCGCCGAGCGCGGGGCGCCGGTTCTCCACCCGGGCCACGTACGGGATGGCGCTGCGCAGCACCCGGAGCGTGGAGCGGGCGACATTGCCGCGCAGTCCACCGCCGGTGCGGTACGAACGCACACGTACGGTGGCGCCCTTCGGCGGTACCGCGCCGTAGTAGCGGATGGAGCCGTCCCGTTCCCGGACCGCCGGACCGAATTCGACCCGACCCGAGTTGGGGTCGAGCGTGATGTGCCGGTCGTCGGGTCCGGAGTGCGCGAAGTCGTCGACGCGGGTCCACTCCGTGCCCTGCGGGCCCCCCGCCGGATTCGCGACCTCGACGACGAAGTCGCCGGGCACCACCGGCGGGCGGCTCACCGTGAAGGTCTGTCCGGGTACGCCTTCGGCCGCGCCGAGCACCTCGTCGGTCACGGTCTCGGCGTGGACCGCCCCGACGGTCGCGCCGATCGTGAACGCCGTGATCCGGCGCACCACCGGAGACGCCATATAGGTGGGCTGCCCGGGGGTGGCCTCCACCAGGCGGCAGCGCAGCCAGCCGCCGGTCCGGCGCACGACGACGGCCGGGGTATGTCCCTCGGGAAGGTGCAGGATCAGCTCTCCGGACCGGTTGAAGCCGCCGGTGTCGTCCTTCTCGACCTCGCAGACCGTCCAGGCGCTGCCGTCCCAGGCCTCCCAGAGCAGTGGTGGCCGCAGCGGATCCACGCCGACGCCCTCGACCGCGCAGTCCAGCCGCAGCACGACGACTCCGGACGGAACGGCGGCCGACAGGCCCACATAGAGGGCGTCGCCGGGCGCGGGCGTGGTGTCGAAGCAGGGGACGGCCCGGCCGAGCGTGAGTTCCTCGGTACGGTCGACGGCGTCGCCGGATGTCGGCCAGGTGGCGAGATGGGCGAACTCGCACGGCACGATGGACAGTTCACGGCCGGTCGTGAACACGACCGCTTCCTCGGTCTCCGTA
The DNA here is from genome assembly GCF_055602785.1 of Streptomyces sp. NPDC037301. Classification (NCBI taxonomy): domain Bacteria; kingdom Bacillati; phylum Actinomycetota; class Actinomycetes; order Kitasatosporales; family Streptomycetaceae; genus Streptomyces; species Streptomyces sp. NPDC037301. The sequence goes on along the minus strand of NZ_JBVJWD010000014.1, from coordinate 98,602 downwards.
CGGACGGTTGCCACCTCCGTGCCGGCCCTCACCCGTACCGGTTCGGGCTGCGGTGCGGAGAGCCTGAACGTCACATCGGTGTGGGCGGCCGTGGGCGGGTGGAGCCGGACCCCGATCAGGTCGAGGAAGGTCAGATAGCTCTTCTCCGGAACCCGGTTCACCCGGTAGACGAGCTGGTCGACCATGGTCGCGAAGGCCTCGATGAGGGTCACGCCGGGGTCCGACACATTGTGGTCGGTCCACTCGGGGCAGCGCTGCTGGACGAGCCGTTTCGCCTCGTCGACCAGGCCCTGGAAGCGACGGTCGTCCAGATACGGACTGGGCAGCGTCACGCGCCGTCCACCTCCTCGTGCTGCGGGATCACATAGAACGGAAAGACCAGGTTCCGGGGGTCGTTGGCGCCCCGTACGGTGTAGCCGATGTCGATGTACAGGACTCCGTGGTCGACCTCGTCGAACCGGACGACGACCTCGGTGACCTCGACCCGGGGCTCCCACCGGTCCAGAGCCAGACGTACCTCGTACGCGAGCTGCCCGGCCGTGCCCGCGTCCGCCGGGGCGAACACGTAGTCGTTGACCGCGCAGCCGAACTCCGGACGCATGGGCCGCTCGCCCGGTGACGTGGCCAGGATCAGCCGGATCGACTCCTCCAGCTCGTGCTCGCCACGCACCAGGGCGATGGAACCGGTGGCATCCGTACGCGGTGGGAAGGCCCAGCCCGCGCCGATGAACTGCTGGCCCATGGACGCTCAGCCTCCGATCAGCACCGTCGGACAACCGGACACGACGGGCGATCCGCAGGCGGCCAGGTCCCCGACGCGTGCGGCGGGCTGCCCGCCGATCAGCACCGTGGCGCTGCCGGGCGGCGCGATCGCGGACGGCGGATGCACCGCGGGCGGCGGCATCGCGCACAGGTGCGGAGTGCCGACCGTGGCGGCGGGGATGCCTCCGATGAGCACGGACGGGACACCGGGCGGCCCGACCGTGCCGGGGTGTCCGGTGGGGTCGCCGACCCGTGCGGCTGCCGCCGCGGCTGCTGACATGAAAGTCCGTTCCTCTCGCTCAGCGCGTCCGCGCCGTCAATTGATCTTCACCAGAGGTGCGTTGATGGCCAGGGAGCTGCCGCCCTTGATGTCGGTCCGCTGTGTTCCGTTGACCGCGACCTGGGCGCCCCGGACGTCCACCGTTCCGCCGGTGGAGAGCTTGACCTCGCCGTTTCCGCCGTCGACCCGCACTCCGCTGCGGGACGTCAACGTGACGCTGTCGCCGCTCAGTTCGAGCGTTCCCTGCCCGCCGTCCAGCGCGACCCCGCGCGCCGCCTTGATGGACACCTGCTGCTTGGCCTCGATGTTCACGCTGCCGTCGCTGTTGATCACGATCACGGTGCCCCTGCGGTCGAGATCGATCTTCAGTTTTCCGTCGCCGGTGAGCAGACGTACGCCCTGCGGTCCGTTGGCGCCGTCCAGGAGTTCCAGCTGGTTTCCGCTCTTGGAGGCGATGGAACGCCGGTTGACCGCCCCGGTGGTCGGGTCGACCAGCTCACCTCCTGGGGCGGGGGGTGCGGCGGGCGTTGCCGCGGGTGAACCGGCGGGCTCCGCGCCGGCGGACGGGCCTGTGGACGGGCCGGGTCCGGCACCCGCCCCGGAGGCACCCGCCCCGGGGTCACCCGGCCCGGACGCGCCACCAGCACTCCCTCCCGACCCGCCGCCGCTGCCCTGCGACGGCCGGTCCTTCCCGTTGTACAGACCGGCGAGGACGTACGGACGGTCCAGATGCCCGTGCTCGAATCCCACCAGGACCTCGTCCCCGACCTCGGGGATGAACGCCTCACCACCGCTCGTCCCGCCCGACTGCGCCGTACGCGCCCAGTCGCTCGCGTACTCGTCCGACAGCCAGGGAAACCGCACCTTGACCCGGCCCGATCCCTCCGGATCGTGGGTGTCCGTGACCGTCCCGCTGACCAGCCCCACGCACCGCGACCCGCCGCCCGACCCCGCTCCCGGCCCGCCCGACCCCGGCCCTCCACCGGTCAGCCCGAACAGCGAACGCTCCTGCTGCCCGGAGACGGTGAGCCAGGTCTCGTACCCGCGCACCGGGTCGAAGACATGCCGCGACGACGTGACCGTGTACCGCCCCTCGAAAGGCGCCCCCACCGCGTTGAGCGCCACCGCACTGCCCGCCCGCACCTCGGGGTTCCCCCGGATCACCGCCTCCAGCTCCGCGAACGATCCGGCGATCCGCTCCGCCAGGGCCTTCGCCGCCTGGTCCACCTGCGCCTGTGCCCCGTACGCCGTGTCCGTGACCACGAAACGCGCCTCGCCGAAGGGTGCGGACACCTCGGCCGCGCTCACCCCCAGCTCGAGCGTCGCCGACTTCCCCGCGGGCGCCCGCCCGACGAGCGGCTGCTTGGTCTTGATGTCCCAGCCGCGCACCTCGACCTCGGAGACCTGCTCCGCGGAGGACACCCCGGCCCGGCAGCGCAGCAGATTGCTGCCCATCTCCAGGACCAGCGGATTGCGGTCGGCCCGTGCCGAACCGTCGGGTGCGCCGCTCGCCTCCGCGGGTCTGGTGATGTGCAGCTGTCCGTCGAGTACGTACGCCTGCGCGCCCGCCTCCTCCGCCAGATCGCGCACGAACTCCCAGTCCGTGACGTTGGGCTGGGCGATGTGTTCGAGTACGGGGCCGGCCACGTCCACCGTCCCCGGCTTCAGCCCGGCGCGCTGGGCCACCTGGGCGCAGATGTCGGCGAGCGTCATGTTCTGGTAGCTGGCCACCCGACGTCCCCGGAACAGCCGGTGCGACTCGTCGAGCCCGCGTACGACGGTGAAGGTGCCGGTCTCGTCGAGCTCCACCTCCAGTGCGGTGACCACCCCTTTAAGCAGCGGCTTCGGTGCCGTGTCCCCGCCCGCGCGGGCCAGCAGCCGGGCCTCGCTGCCGATCTTCAGCCCGGTCTGCTCCAGCAGCACCCGGTCCGGATCGCGGAAGCGCAGAAGGAACAGGTCGGGCAGCGTCCGGCTGTCGTCGACGTACCCCTCGACCAGGGAGTTCACGAACTTCGGCGGCAGCGGACTGCCGCCGAACTCCACCACCAGCGCCGTCGCGACGCCCGGCTGCGCCATCAGGACCGCCCTCCGTCCCGGCTCTCTTCGAGCCGGCTCAGCTCGTCGAGCGCGGGAAGCAGCAGCTGCCGTCCGGGGGCCAGCCGCATCGGGTCGTCGATCCCGTTCGCCTCCGCGATCACCCGCCAGGCCGCCGGGTCGCCGTACTCGCGCTGGGCGAGCGAGGGCAGCGAGTCCCCGGCGTCCAGCCGGTGCACCCGGCGGGCCGCGAGGGCGCCCGAGGTCGGGTTCTGGCCCGGGGTGTCGCCGCTGATCTCCTCCATGGTCACCTGGCAGACGGCCCGGATCGGCACGCCCGATGTGGTGAACAAGGTGTACTTCGCCTGTACTTGACTGACGTAGCCGGGGAACCCGGTCAGCCCGCCCCAGTGGAAGACCACCCACGGCGGTGACGAACGCTGCTGCTGACGGGTCTCGCTCGTCGGCACACAGCACGCGAAGAGCTGCTCGACCGAGGTCACCACGCGGGTGTCCTGGGTGTCGCTGGCGTCGAAGAACATCTCCACGGTGAGCTTGCTGGGCTGCGAGCCCTGATACTCCGGCGGCCCCGAGCTCTTGGCGCCCTTGGCCGGACTCCGCTTCCAGGAGGCGGCCTTGGTGAGGCTCAGCTCCTTGGGGTTGAACTGGAAGTCGATCCGTCCGCACGGACCACCGGGCGTGAGGCCACCGCCGGTCGGCGGTGTCCGCAGTTCCAGATAGGCGTGCTCCAGCTTGGGCCGGGCCGAACCTCCTTTGCCCGCCCTCGCCGCCGACGCCCCGGACGTACCGGCGGCGCTGAACGCGATGGGACCTGCGCCACTCACGACGGTCAGCCCTCCATCACATAGCCGTGATGGGCGATCTCGATCGTCTCCATCGCGACCTTGGGCGATTCCGGGGTGAAGGAGGGGCCGGTCCAGCGGACGGGCACGACCTCCAGCAGCCCCCACTGGGCCACCTTCTGTCCGTCCCCGGTTCGCGCCTCGATGTGCGCCGTCTTGCGGCTGAATCCGGTCGTCATGGTGGCGAACCAGCGGGCCACCTTCTCGGTCTCCTTGGTCAGCGGCCTGGACAGCTTCACGTTCGAGTACTTCAGGCGGGTCGGCAGCTGCCACAGATGCCCGTTGTTGCCGCCTTCCTCCCGCGTTTCGAGCACCACTTCACAGCCCAGCCCGTCACATGTGTTGAACGACCCGAGCTCGATGTCGTCGATCGTGACGACGAAGCAGACGCTGACGGCGGGATCGTTGTCCTGGGCGGTGGCCATGGCACGTACCTCTCAATTCCCTGTGTTGTCGCTGCCGTTCATCAGTGCCGGGTGTTGATGAGAAAACCCGCTCGTTCGCGTTCCAGCCGCAGATCCGCCTTGAAGAGCCTGCTGAGCGGTGCGTACAGGGCGCGTACCAGCTCGTCGGTGACGACGGGGGCTGCGGCGCCGCCGTGACCACCGCTCTGCCCGGGTGGCGCGCCAGGGGCGGAGGCGGCCGCGCCCGGTGCGCCGTGGTCCTCGGCCATGGGCCCGGGTTCCGGTTCCGGTTCCGGTTCCGGTACCGGTTCGGGCTCCTGGGGAGGCTCCGGAGGCGGTGGTTCCGTGGTCTCCGTCTCGCGCTGTACGACGGGTGATGAGTACGGCGGTGGCGGCGAGCCGAAGACGACACTGCCGTCGGCCATCCGCTGAGCCACCCCCGCGGCCACGGCGACCGAACCGGCCGTGGGGAACGAGGGGGCGGCGGGCGCGGAGGGTGCGGAGGGTGCGGTACGGCTGCCGGCACCCGGCAACGAACGAGGCACCGGCGGCCCGCCGGCTGCCTGACGTTGCAGGGCGGGAAGCGGCCGAGGAAGCACACCCGGCGCATCCCTCGGAGACGTGGCGGTACGTTGCAGAGCTGCCGGCAGAGATGCGGCCGGCGCCACCGAAGGCGCACCCGCCCCGGCAGACGTCCAGCGCACCGGAACGGCATCGGGCAGGGACGGCAGCCCGGGACCCGGCACCGGACCCGCACCACCCGACGGAGATGCCGCCGCCCCGTCCACGGCGGAACGCTGTACGACGCCCGCCCCACCGCTCTGCCCGGACTGGAGCGTCAAGGGCCGGTCGGCGAGCAGGGGCGCGACCGGAGCGGTGGCCGGGGGCCGTGACAGGGGAGCCTGCGCGGGCACGGCGGGAGTCCGCTGCGCCGCCGGGGCGGACGAGGAGGCGGGAGTGGGCGCGGGTGCGGACTCCGCCAGGGCGGACGAGGAGGCGGCAGTAGGCGCGGGTGCGGTCTCCGACGGGGCGGGGAGCAGCGGATCGTCACCGAGCAGCGGAGCAGTGGGCCCGTCGGACTCGGGGGCCGACTCCGGGGCCGCGGGCGCCTCAGGGGCCTCCGGGACCTCACCGGCACCGTCGTCCGCCACGCTCCGGGCAACCGGAACCACTCCGGCCGCCCCCTCCGCCTCCGGACCGGCGTGGGCAGCCTGTCGCTGTGCCGTGGGCGGCAGCGCGGACATGGGCGCGCCGAGACCGGGTGCCCGCCGGGGCGGGCCCGCGACCGGCGGCATCACCGAACGCTGAACGGGTGGCGGCGGGGTCGCGGACCCAGGCGCGGCCGGTTCGGGCGCGGCCGGTTCGGGCACCGCCACAAGGGGCTGCTCGCCCACCAGTTGGCGTACTGGCAGCTCCGCCACGGCCGACTCCCCGGCCGACGTCATCGCGGGCGCACCACCCGCGACAGTGCGCTGCATGGGCACGGACAGGGGCACGGTCCTGGCACGGTCCGGCAGCTCCACCGGACGCTGAACGGACCGCTGCACCGGCGACGGACGGTCCACGGGGGCCGGTGCGGTGATCCCGTGCACCAGCCCGGTGGGCGCGTCCGGACTGACCAGATGCCCGAGGGGTGTCCCGAGCGAGTGGTCCTGCCGAGTGGAGAGCGATCCCTGGAATCCGGCAGGGTCGATGACCAGATCCTGGGCGCCCAGGGTCCGCTGGATGGGCGGCAGTTCGGCCAGATCGACTCGTTCGCGCGGCAAGGCCGGCGGAGCGGCGCTCGCGCTGCTCGTCTCCGTACCCGTACCCGTCTCCGTGCGCCCGCCACCGCGCAGCCATGACATCAGGCCCATGGATTCTTTCGCCCTCCCTGCGCTGTTCGCTACTGCCCGTTGAGGCGAGCGATCTGTGCGACGAACCTCAGTCGTTCCGGGTGCTCCAGGTCCAGCAGCTCATCGAGCGGCCAGTGGAAGTGATAGGCGAGGTACGCGACCTCCTCGTAGAGCAGGTCGGCCGCGTACGTCACGATTCCCCCAGGCGGCCACCGGCGAGATTCACCGCGAACTCCTCCTGGCAGGACGGACAGGTGACGGCGGCGCGGGTGTGCCCCTCGGCGTTGATCCGCCGGTAGAAGTCCTGGAGGAAGGCCAAGTCGGAGGCGAAGAGGTCCTCGATGATGCCGGGGTGGATGTCATCGATCGTGCCGATCCGGGTGACGACCCGGGCGATGAGCACGACCGAGAGGTACGCGGAGTTCTCACGCACCCGGTCGTCCCGCAACGGCACGAGTTCGTCGCGCGCGGTCGCGAGCCGCATGACGCCCGTATGGTGCACGGCGCCCGTCTCGTCGACGTACCCGCGCGGCAGCTCGAAGGTGAACTCGGTGCGGAGCGGCTCCCGTTGGCCGGACCGCCCGCTCCTGCCGGCCGGGAGATGTGCGTCCGGCCGTTCCGGAGCCTCGGCCGGATCCGGTGCCGGTGCCGTACGTCGCATCAGTCGAGTTCCATGCTCTCGTAGGTGATCGCGAGCTTCTCCGTGAGGACCGAGGTGTCACCGGCCTTGAGGGTGCCGATCTCCAGCGACTTCGGCCAGGCGTTGATGAGTTTGTAGCGCTTGATGGCGATGCCTTCGTGGTCGTACACGATGACCGCACCGTTGCGGCGGGCCATGGTCATCCGGCCGAACCGGGAGTCCTTGATCCACCGTTCGAAGCTGTTGTCCTCGGTGAGGCCCCGGGTCACGGTCACCTCACCGGCCTTCGGCCGGCCCGGGAGCTTCTTGATGGCGTAGCGGCCGTCGGCGGTGTTCTGCTTCAGCTCGATGACGTCCTGCTCCATCTTCAGACCACTGACCTCGGTGATCTGCTTGATGACGACGCTGTCGAATTCGAGGCCGAAGGAGGCCCCGACGGTGCTGTCGAGATCGGGAAGTGGCACAACAGGCTCCTTTACCGCTTTTACCGCTTGGGGGACCTCAGGACGGCCGCGCTGCTCGGCCCGGCACCGGCGGCGTTATTCGTCGACGCCGCCGGTGCCCCCGGTCAGCTGGGAGAGGCGGAAGACGACGAACTCGGCCGGCCTGACCGGTGCCACCCCGATCTCGCAGATGACCTGACCTGCGTCGATGCTTTCCGGCGGGTTGGTCTCACGGTCGCACTTGACGTAGAACGCCTCTTCCGGAGTGAGCCCGAACAGCGCTCCCTTGCGCCACTCGTTGACCAGGAACGCCGAGACCGTGCGCCGGATACGGGCCCACAGGGCGTCGTCGTTCGGTTCGAACACGACCCACTGCGTACCGGCGAGGATCGACTCCTCCAGGTAGTTGAAGAGGCGCCGGACGTTCAGATAGCGCCAGGCCGGGTCCGATGCCAGCGTGCGCGCGCCCCAGACCCGGATGCCGCGTCCGGGGAAGGACCGGATGCAGTTCAGCCCGATCGGGTTGAGCAGATCGTGTTCGCCCTTGGTCAGCTGGGTCTGCAGGGCGACCGCCCCTCGTACGACCTCGTTGGCGGGGGCCTTGTGCACACCGCGCGACTCGTCGTTGCGCGCCCAGACCCCGGCGATGTGGCCGCTCGGCGGGACCAGCTGCGCGCGCCCCGACGAGGGATCGGCAACCCGGATCCAGGGGTAGTAGAGCGTGGCGTACTTGGAGTCGAAGTTGGCGCCGTCGGTGCGCCAGGCGCGGATCTGCTGCGGACTGAGTCCGGGCGGCGGGTCGAGAATGGCGACGCGGTCGCCCATCAGCTCGCAGTGGCTGATCAGCCCCTGCTGCACGGCGACGACCGACTCCAGGTCCAGCAGCCCGCGTTCGTATGCGCTCATCAGGTCCGGCACGGCAATCGTGGTGACCTCTTCGACGGCTTCGAGCCCGCCGAGGCCGGTCCTGCGGTCGGGATCGCCGACGTACACCTCGGGAGTCAGCGCCCCTGCTCCGGGTGACGCGGGTGCTGCGGGGGCCAGGGTCACGGCCTGCGGCTCGGGCTTGGCGGGAGCGGCGCCGCGCCCGGACTCCCGTATCTCGACGAGCTCCGACTTGGCGTTGACCCGGGTGGCGACGTTCTCCTTGCTGCGTTTGGTCGTGACGCTCGGGTACGTCTCCGCGACCTGTCCGTCCCGCTTCACGATCAGCTGGAAGACATCTGAAGGCGGATCGTCTCCCTCCACCTCGGTCACTTCGACGGTGATCTCACCGACCGCACCGGGGCGGGGCTTCACCGCGTACGGCCCGAGCTGCGTCTCCGATCCGGCGGGCAACTGTCCGGCGGCCCCGTTGCTCTCGTCCTCGGCCGGGGGCTCGGTGCCATCACCGATGCGCACCACGTAACAGACACCGCCGCCGTTGGAGAAGAACCCGTAGACGGCGGAGGCGAGATACGTACCGTCGACGAAGTCGCCGAAGGTGCCGGCGAACTGGCTCCAGTTCGTGATCAGCGTCGGCTCGTCGAACGGGCCCTTCTGCGCGAAGCCGACGAAGGCGGCGACCGAGGTGCCCACCCCTTCGATCGGCCGGGATCCGGACTCGATCTCTTCGACGTAGACGCCCGGGGACAGGTACGACGGCATGTGAGTCTCTCCTTGGCCGGGGAACGCCCGCAATTCTCGTGACAGCGGCGATCACCGGGAACGGACGCACGGCCGCCCTGCCGTGCACCGGCTGCTGCCCGATCAGGCAACGTGCCCGCGCTGTACGTGTCGGCGCGCTCTGCCCCCGGACGCGTCCCCCGCGCGCTGCGTACGCGATGCGCGCCCCCGCACCCTGGGACGGCGGCAGGGCCATGTGCGTCGAGTGCCGACTGTCCGGGGAAGTGGTGGCCGGGAGGGCGGATGAAGGCGGTTCCGGAGAAGGACCCTGCCTCCGTGTCCGGCCATGGAGATACCCCCCGTCGTGACGACGTGACAGTCACGCCCGAAGTGTCACGTTCACAGACACCCCCACCCCACCGGCCGCCGGGTGACCGCCCCGCCCCGGACCCCCGCAGCCTGCAACGTCTGCAACGCGCGGCGGGCAACAGCGCGGTCGCCCGCCTGGTGGCCCAGCGCTACACGGCCCCCGTGAAACCCTCCCCCGCCCAGGCTCCCGGTTTCCGCAGGGTGAAGGCGGATGTGGCGGCGAAGCGGACGAGGATCGCTGCTCATGTCCCTGCTCCCGCGGAGTCCAAATCGGCGCAGGACGCGGCGGTGGCTCCGCCGGACGACAGGGAGGCGCAGGGCAAGGCGGCGAACGCGGAGAAGATGAACGCGGCGAAGCCCGGCGAGTTCAACAAGCAGGCGTTCATCGACGCGGTGAACAAGGCGATCGACGCGCAGGCCCCGAAGAACCTCGACGACGCGGACAAGTTCTCCAAGTCCGGCAAGGCCGACAAGATCAAGTCAGAGGTCGACGGCAAGGTCTCGGACGGCAAGGAGTCCTCCGCCAAGGACATCGACACCGCGACGAAGGCCCCGCCGGACACGTCCGCCGCCAAGGACAAACCCGTCACGCCGCTCACCCCGGACCAGCCCCCGGCCAATCCGGGCGCCCCCTCCGCCACGGACGCGATCCCGGAGAAGCAGCCGGCTGCGGTCACGGACTTCTCCCAAGGCCCGGCCCAGAACGACCAGGCCATGGCCGACGCCGAAGTCACCGAGGAGCAGCTCGCCAAGGGCAACGAGCCGGAGTTCGACCAGGCTCTCTCCGCGAAGAAGACCGCCGAGACGGACTCGGCGAAGGCCCCCGTCAAGGGCAAGGCGGCCGAGGCCCAGCAACTCTCCACCGCGAAGGCCGGAGCGGCGGCCTCCGGGGCGCAGGCCATGACCGCCCTGACCGCGACCCGTGCCTCGGCCGGGAAACAGGTCGACGGCGGGAAGGGCGACACCAAGTCGAAGGACGAGAAGAAACGCGCCGAGGTCACGGCGAAGCTGCAGAAGGTCTACGACGGCACGAAGAAGGACGTCGAGGACACCTTGTCCGGCCTGGACAAGAAGGTCGACACCGCGTTCACGACGGGTGAGAAGGCGGCCCGGGACGCGTTCACCGCCGACCACAAGCGCCGGATGAAGGCCTACAAGGACAAGCGGTACTCGGGCTGGACGGGCAAGGCCCGCTGGGTCAAGGACAAGTTCGCCGGCCTGCCCAAGGAGGCCAACAACCTCTACCAGGAGGCCCGCAAGCTCTACGTCGCAAAGATGCAGACGGTCATCTCGTCCGTCGCCGACATCATCGGCGCGGAACTCGGCAAGGCGAAGGCCCGCATCGCCAAGGGCCGCGCCGAGCTCAAGGCGGAGGTGGACCGACTTCCCGCCGACCTGCGCCAGTTCGGCGAGGACGCGGCCAAGGACTTCGCGGGGAAGTTCGACGACCTGGAAGCCACCGTCAACGAGAAGTCCGAACAGCTCGTCCAGGACCTCGCGACGAAGTACACGGCAGCCCTGAACAAGATCGACGAGGAGATCAAGAAGCTTCAGGAAGCCAACAAGGGCCTGATCGACAAGGCGAAGGACGCCATCGTCGGCGCGATCAAGACGATCAACGAACTGAAGAACCTCCTCCTCGGCATCCTCGCCAAGGCCGCCTCCGCCATCATGAAGATCATCAAGGACCCGATCGGCTTCCTGGGCAACCTGGTCAAGGCGGTAGGAGCGGGCCTCAACCTCTTCATCACCAACGTCGCCGACCACCTCAAGACCGGCGTCGTGTCCTGGCTGCTGGGCACCGCGGTCAAGGCCGGCCTCGAACTCCCCCAGAAGTTCGACCTCAAGGGCATCATCCAGCTCATCGCCTCCCTCCTCGGCCTGACCTGGGCCAACATCCGCGCCCGCATCACCCGCAAGGGCATCCCCGACCAGGCCATGACCGCCGTCGAACAGTCCGTCCCGGTCGCCCAGACCCTCGCCCGCGAAGGCCCCGCGGGCGCCGCCAAGGAAATCACCGAGGAAGCGGGCGACCTCAAGGCCACCATCCTCGAAAAACTCACCAGCTACCTGATCCCCACCGTCATCATCGCGGGCATCACCTGGATCATCTCCCTCCTCAACCCCGCCTCCGCATTCGTCCGCGCGGTCAAGGGAATCATCGACATCGTCACGTTCATCGTGAACCAGGGCGCCCAGATCGTCGAATTCGTCAACGCCGTCCTGGACGCCGTCATAGCCATAGCCAACGGTGGCACCGCAGGCGTCCCCAAGATGGTCGAAGCCGCCCTCGCCGCCAGCGTCCCGCTCCTCATCGGCTTCCTCGCCTCACTCCTCGGCATCGGATCCCTCGCCAACAAGGTCAAATCCGTCTTCCACGCCGTCGCCAAACCCGTCAACCGCGCCATCGACAAAATCGTCAACTTCATCACCAAGGCAGGCAAAAAGCTCTGGAACAAAATCAAGGGAAGGCCAACAAAGAAGAACGAGTCCGGGGGGCGAGAAACCGAGAAGAGTCTCGACGTAAAGAGGGAAGCAAAGGATCAACTCGCTGCGCAGACAGCCAAACCTCTACCGACCAAAGCCGCGCTCGACGCGATAGTTACTCATACCCTGACGCGACTACAACCGAAGGGGCTCAAGCAACTCCACGCAGAACCCGCAGGTGGAGATCCGGTCAACTTCTCCATTATCGCAAAAGCAAGCCCGCCCACACCAGTCGCCCAGGCAACGGTGCAACTTACTAGCAAGGACTACAAGCTGATTCTCAGAAAAGCGATCCCAGGGGCAGCAGATATCGTTCCCTTCTTGAAAAAGATGGCAAAGAACGACCCCGAGATCGTCGAGTACGAGGGATCCGAAATAAAAGTAGACATGAAATTCTTCAAAGAGGCATGGAACAAAGCGCCGTACGGCCAGGCGCGAGGATTCATCAAGAAACGGTTCAGAGATGCAACGCCGGGTCATCACGAATGGATTCCGAGCGATTATATTTTAATTGTAATGGAGCGCGCCCAGAACGCGGAAACCATTGTCGCCGGAGAGAAATGGATTGACGATCACCACGACTTGCGCAGCGACACCTCGCTACTCGTATTCCATAACCTGGACGAGGCCCCTCCAGGGGTCACAGAGGAGACCGTTGAGCAAAGGAGAAAGAAATTCTCCATACCAACCGGACACGTAGGGGCGGTTTACTACAAAGGTGATCAGAAGACAAAGTACGAGAAGAACTTCCATAACGCCGCACGGAACGTATTCGCTGACGCCAGCGACATATCCGGAATCGCCATAAATCTGAAGGCCGTGGCGGAGAAGTGGATATGGGACGGCAATCAACCTTACCCGCACGACGTGCATCCGGAATGTCTGGACAAGTACGGGAACCAGGTAACTGCAACTCGACAGCAGGGCAACTACACCCAAATCATCGACAAGATTAAAACTCTGATCGATTAAGGACCCGAGCATGAACCGACATTCAGGCGAAACCCCAAACCAGACCGGCGATTATCGGGATGCGCTCCACTGGATCTCAGCGTCATCGCTACACGATGAAGACAAAATCAACCTTAAGGATTTTGTCACAAACTTTCCAGGTTTTACCTTCTCGCGAGATACCCCAGAAGACATCAGTCGGCGCGAGAGGCAGGATCGAGTACACATCCCGGCCTGGTTCCGCAATATTCGAGAGACGCTAGCTTTTATCCACCCCCTCACCCCCACCCATCCCCCAGTTCTCGCCCGATTTGACGCATGTGACTACGACTGCAGCATGACCGACTCGGAAGAAACACAATGGTATCAATTAAAAATGGGAGTCATGGGGGAAGACGACAGAGAGCTTTTCGTTGGCCAGGCGGGCTTATACCCTATTGCAACATGGTTCGGTACGGACCAGTCTTACCTTGCGATCAATCTGAGAAACCCGAGCGACAGACGAATCCATGAATTCTCAGGCGCAGATTACTGGGACATGTCCTTCAACGAAGAATCAGTGGAGGGGTCAAGCCAACCTGCGTTCACTTCCTACTCCCGGATGTTGTCACACATCTCCGGATTCAAATTCGTGGACGGCAGGACAGTATCGGCAGGACCGGTCTGAAAACGAGCCCGCCGTGAACCACGGCCACGCGTCAGCGTCCTTCTCTCACTCGGTGCCCGAGGGGTGCGCATGTGCTTCACCTCTCGGCACGGAAGATCGCTGCTCGCAGCTACCGGCCAAGTACTTCCATCAGATGGTCGTCCAGGTCTGCGACAAAGTCCTCCCGGTGCCACGGACGCAGTTCCTGGCGGGCTCTCTGTAGCCGGATCAGCGGTACCCGTCCGCCCGTTGAAGCTGCCGCCGTGACGCACTCGTGCAGCAGGTCGGCTGCCGCCCGGGGTTCACCGAGTTGGATTCTCGCCAGCGCCTGATCCGTAGTGACGATGGCGCGCTGAACCTTCTGCCGTGGGGCTCTCAATGTCGCGGCGGAGGCAGCAAACTGGTCGTGTGCGACGGCCGGGTCACCCACGTACAGCTGACACACGCCCTCGAAGCCGCGCAAGTACTCCGCAGAGAACGCGCCGGGGAGGGGCTCATCGAAGGACTCCCTCTCGATGTCGTACCAGGCCAGCCCCAACGCGGCGCTGGATTGGCGGCCCTGCCCCGACCGGGCAGCGACCTCCGCCTGCAGTGCGTGCGCACGCGCGCGGAGAAGAGGGCTCTCGCCACCCCCCGCAGCTCGCACCGCCCTTTCGACGAGCCGAGCCGCGTGCGCAATATCGGGCATCGCGTAGAGGACGGTGAGCGCATGGCTGAGGTGCACCGTGGCCTGTCGCCAGGGTTGTCCCAGGCGAGCTGCTTCCCTGGTCGCCTCCTCATACAAGGAGCGGCTGGCGGCATCGTCGCGAGTCTCGAACGCAAGGCGGCCTGCCAGCATCGCTGCCTCAACCCACGTGTTCCGTAAACGCTCACGAACCGGCTTCGGTGGTCGGCCAGCCATCAGCCGACGGCAAGCTTCCAACGCCGGAGCGAGCATCAGTTGCAGGCGTACGAAGGGGAGGCTCCCTACCTGAGAATTGACATCCGCAACAACAGAGAAAAGCCCTGAGACGGTCTCCGCGTCCAAGAGCGACGAGTCTGCGAGGGCGTGTCTCAGTCCCGCTCCGGTTCGAGGCGCCAGCAGCGCGAGCAGACCACCGCCGTCATCCGTAGCCGCCCGGACAAGAGTGTTCCGCAACTCCTCGATGCGTCGCTCGCTCTCACCGAGTTCTCTCAACGCATCGAGGTACTGCGCGAAATCCGACCCTGCTCCGAGCGAGCGGCTTCCGCTAGGCGTGGCCGCGTACAGATTGGCAAGCAGCAGTTGGTAGCGATCGTCCGGCATCGTCGCCGTTTTCGACTCCCAGCGCGCGATCGAACGCTGGACACTCGCAACGTGCGGCAGCCTGGGCATGCCCAGGTCCTGAGCAACCTGTGTCAAAGCACGCGCCATGTCAGCCAGAGACAGGCCGCGTCGAGTCCTCAGCCTCTTCAGCGCCGCCGCTCCTGCGGATGAGCTGTCCATCCACTCATCGTGGCGCAGACCGGCGCTATACGGGCACAATCAGTCGCGGTTTCCCCTGATCTGCTGTGTAGTTGATGGTTTGCCATGTACCCGATGACGGGGCAGTGCTGTGGGGGAACCCGACCGTCAGCGCGGAGCGATCGACCATCCACCGGTTCCGCGCGTGGTACGCATCGACGCACAGGTGGAGAGCTCCGAGTTCAACGATCTCCTTGATTCGATCGTGAGCATGGGTGATGGCCTGTCGAGCCTCCTGCGGCTGCAGGGCAACCGTGCCCGGAACGACGATCGTGATGTCCGCGCACGTGTTCTCCGCCAACCACAGCAACGCCCATGAATCGATGCCCTTTGCGCCACCGATGTAGAAGGCACTACGGGCAAACGCCCCGAGGTACGTGGCGAAGAGATCCACGTACTCGGCTCGTGGGCGATGGTCTGTGGAACGAGTGCCCGTGATCGCCACGGCGTGCATGATCAACTCCGTGTCATAGGTTGTCGTCTCCCGTCAGGCTCCCACGCTTGGGATCGTCAGTGCGTGGACACTTACACGACGGACGGCAACACGAGTGACTTTGGGATGCTTCCTGATCCCGACGATCTCTCGCAGGCTCAGCAACGCGGTGCACACTGCGTGTGGTGCGACGTCACCCTGACCCCGCGCACCGCAGTGGACCTCGGCCCAAGGGGTCGACACATCCACAACAGCACCGCTGTCTGGTTCCCCCGTTGCTGCACCACCTGTCGGAAGCGTGCGGCATCGTGAAGATCTGTTGCCGCTGCCAGGAAGTCATCACGAACGAGGCCCAGTTGGTTGGCGATGGCTTCTCGATGAGCGGGGCGCGGCCCGACGCCCACGCCCATCCCGACTGTGCTCCGTTCGACACCTCTCATGCAGATGAACGTCACCCTGACACGCCAGGGTGCGACTCCAGTGCAGGTCGACCATGAGTGCCGCGGCCAGGCTGGGCCCCAGTGCTCCTTACCGATCCCCGGAGTGCAGAACTGCCGGCAGTGACTGGCCCGAAGCGCACCGGCTCTGCCACGGCGAGCAGGTCATCCGTGTCAGGCCCGGCGAGACGCCGGTCGAGTACCTGCATTGCGCTTGTAGCTGCCACCATGCCGGGTGTCCAACCTCGCCCTGACGGGTCAGTTCCTTCAGCATCGTCCTCCATCCCGGAGTAGCAGAAAGGCATGTCGCAATGACCACCTTCGATTCCTGGGACGCAGTGAAGCGCGAGATCTTCGATGTCGAGGATCTTGATGAGATCGAGCTCGGTGCCCGGCGCTTGGTCGCTGAATCGCGAGCGCACCGACTCGTCGAGATGCGCCAAGAACACGGACCGGATGTCAGGAGCTGACCACCCGCACCGGCAGAGACTTCACCCCATTGATGAAGTTCGACACCAGGCGGCGCGGCGGGCCCGCGGGTTCGAGTGAGGCAGGCAAAGCACGGCACGTCTCCTCGTACAGGGCCCGTAGTTGCAGGCGGGCGAAGTGGGCGCCCAGGCAGACGTGGGGGCCGTCGCCGAAGGAGATGTGGGGGTTGGGGGTGCGGGAGAGGTCCAGGGCGAACGGGTCGGGGAAGACGCGTTCGTCGTGGTTGGCCGAGGCGTGGAAGACCACCACCTTGTCACCGGTACGGATGCGCGTGCCCGCCAGTTCCGTGTCCTGGGTGGCGGTGCGGCGGAAGGTCAGGACCGGTGGGTGGCGGCGGAGCAGTTCGTCGATGGCGGTGGCGAGCTGTACCTCTCCGTCGCACAGGCGGCGGTAGGCCTCGGGGTTTGCCGCCAGGAGGTGCAGACCGCCCGGGGCCGCGCTGCGTACCGTGTCGTTTCCTGCCACCACCAGCAGGAAGAAGAACATCTCCAGTTCCGGCGCCGTCAGTTCGGGATCCGTGGCCAGGGACGTCATCACGTCGTCGCCGGGGTGTTGGCGCTTGTGCGCCGCCAATGCGTGCGCGTAGTCGAACATGTCGCGCAGTGATGCGGGGGATCGCGGGTTGACTGGCTTGCCGTCCGGGCCCAGGACCGGAGTACCGGCTTCGTCCGGGTCCTGGTAGCCGATGACGCGTTGGGTCCAGTGCAGGAGGAGTCCACTGTCGCTGTCCGGTATGCCCAGCAGGTCGGTGAGGTTGAGCAGGGCGTAGTCGTCGGTGACCTGGGTGACGAGGTCGCAGGTGCCGTCGCCGGCCCGCGCCTCGGCGACTGCCCGGGTGAGCAGGGAGCGGGCGCGTTCACGGACGACCGTCTCGAAGCGGTCCACGCGCTTCGGCGTGAAAGCGCGGCTGACGAGGACGCGCAGTCGTCGGTGGTGCGGCGGATCCTGGTTGAGCATCATGCGGCGGATGAACGGCAGGTCGGCGGGGTCGGGGTCGCGGATCTGGGTGGCGCCCAGGTACGAGGAGTACGTCGAGGAGTCCTTCAGCACGCGGACGGCGTCCTCGTGCCGGGTGACCGCCCAGAAGCCGGGGCCCGCCGGCCAGCCCAGCACCTCCGGCTCCTCCTGCCACGAGACGGGGCAGTGGTCGCGCAGGTGGCGGTAGCGGTCGTGGGGGATGCCCTGCGCATACTGCCTGGGGTCGAACACGTCCGGTACGGGCCCGTTCACGCCTTCGCCCCGCCGTCCTCCGCGTCGGCCCGCAGAAAGTCCTCCACCACGCGGATCAGGTCGAGCGGGGCCTCGTCCATCGCGTAGTGGCCGCACGACGGCAGCTCCACCAGCTCGGCCCGCCGAAACCAGCGCATCCACGTGGCGCGCTGCAACTCGGCCGACAGCGCCGGGTCCAGCGCGCCCACCACGGCCAGGGCCGGCACGGGCGAACCATCGATCCGGTCGTGGAAGTCCTCGCCCGCCCAGGAGTCCAGCCAGGCGCGGAACGCCTTGGCGTCGCTGCGTTCGAGCGAGCGACGCACCATACGGTCCAGCCAGCCCGCGGGGCGCCGGCCTCCGGTGGTGATGTCGAGGATGGTCCTGCGGTTCTGGGGGGTGTGCGCCGCCGCGGAGAAGAGTTCCCACTGGTCGGGAGGGAGGGGCAGGCCGGACGCGGGCACGGGCGACACTCCGACGATTCTGCGCACCCGTTGCGGTGCGATGGCCAGCGTCCGCTGAGCGACGGAGCCGCCCATCGAGTGGCCGATCAGCGAGAACCTCTCCCAGCCGAGCCGGTCGGCCAGCGCGAGCACGTCCTCGGCGCCCTCGGCCGTGGTGTACGCGCCGTCCACGTCCCGCGCCTCGCCGTATCCCCTCAGGTCCACCACCGCGTACTGGAACGAACCGAGGTCGAGATCCGGCAGCACGGGGGCGTACGCGGAGCGGTCGGCGAGCCAGCCGTGCACCGCAATCACCTTGTGCGGGCCGTCGCCGTGCAGTTCATGGGGCAGGGGCAATGAGATCACGCTGACTCCCGTCACCGTACGGAGCGGACCGGTCGGTCACCGGCCCGACTCCGCCCACGGTGGCGGCAACCACCGGCCCGCGCAAGGGCCCACGCACGGGCGCCCAGTGTCGGGCCGGCGGCGTCACGCCAGCAGTCCCAGATACGGCCCGAACTCCGACGCCAGCGTCAGCCGGCCCAGCTTCTGGTACTCGCGCTGGATCGCGTGGATCAGCGTCGGCATCGTCACCGATTCGCCCGTGTCCGCCGCCAGGTATGCGGCCGTCACCGCGATCGAGCGGATGTTGCCGCCCGCCAGCTCGAAGTTCTCCGCGCAGAAGGCGAGGTCCAGATCCCTGCCCCGGGGGAGTACGGGGCCCAGGCAGCGTTCCCACAGCAGGAGGCGCTGTTCGGGGTCCGGGACCGGGAAGTCGATGACCAGGTCCAGGCGGCGGGTGAAGGCGTCGTCCAGGTTGGCCCGGAGGTTGGTGGCGAGGATGGCCAGGCCGTCGAAGGACTCCATGCGCTGGAGCAGGTACGCGCTCTCGACGTTCGCGTAACGGTCGTGGGCGTCCTTCACGTCCGAGCGTTTGCCGAAGATCGCATCCGCCTCGTCGAAGAGGAGCACTCCGTTCACGCCCGCGGCTTCGGAGAAGATCCGTTCCAGGTTCTTCTCCGTCTCGCCCACGTATTTGTCGATCACCGTCGCCAGATCGACCGTGTAGAGGTCCAGGCCCAGGTCTGCGGCTATGACCTCCGCGGACATCGTCTTTCCGGTGCCGGAGTCGCCCGCGAAGAGTGCCGATACGCCTCGGCCCCTGCCGCCGCCGGGGCGCATGCCCCACTCCCCCAGGACCCGGTCGCGATGGCGCGCGCGGGCGGTCAGTTCGCGGAGTTGGGCGTGGGTGTCCGGCGGGAGGACCAGGTCGTTCCAGGTGACGGTGGGTTCGATGCGGCGGGCCAGGCGGTCGAGGCCTGCCGCGTTCTGGGCGCGGGCGCCCTGGCGTACATGGTCGGGGGTGAGGATGCCGCCGTCCAGGTGGGTGGTCTGGGCGGCGCCCCGGGCGGCGCGGGTGATCTGTTCCGGGGTCAGGAGGAACGGCGAGAGCAGGCGGTCCACATCGATGGTTTCGGGGACGGGGGCCTCATACGCGTCGGTCCAGAGGGCCGCTCTGGTCGAGGGTTCCACGCGTGGGGCGTGCAGGAGGAGGGGCGGGGCGGCGGACCAGGCCGCGTCCCAGGGGGCCCGGCCCACCAGGATCGTGGGGACCGGGGTACCGGTGAGCAGCCGGAGGAGTTCCGGGTGTTCGCGGGAGACCGCGTCGAGCGGGGCGCAGACCAGGCCGGCGCCGGTCAGTCGGGCC
This sequence comes from Streptomyces sp. NPDC037301, assembly GCF_055602785.1. Taxonomy (NCBI): domain Bacteria; kingdom Bacillati; phylum Actinomycetota; class Actinomycetes; order Kitasatosporales; family Streptomycetaceae; genus Streptomyces; species Streptomyces sp. NPDC037301. The sequence continues at coordinate 79,081 of NZ_JBVJWD010000014.1, read as the reverse complement.
TCGCGGACCAGGGAGCGGACCACCTCGGCGGGGGACGGGTCCTCGGCCAGTCGCGCCAGATCCAGGCCCAGGACCCGGTGGCCCGCGAGCGTCAGCGCGGAGGCCGCGAGGGCCGTGCCCGCGCCGCCCTGGCCCTCGCGGAGGTAGGCGAGCGAGGCGCCTCGGGCAAGGGCCGCAACCAGCGGGGCCGGGTCGCCGACGCCCGGAACGGCGTGCCAGGGGGCGAGGAGATCGGCCAGACGCGGGTCGGGGGTGTCGTCGCCCAGGAGGTGCGCGGTGACCCGGTCGGGGACGCGGAGCGCACGGCTCAGGAACGGGCGGTCCAGGTCCTCGACCAGGAGGAGGCGGCCCTCACGCAGTGGGGCACGGGCCGACAGCCGATCGCGCGCCACCTGGTCGGCGGGGGACAGGCCGCAGAGACCCAGGGCCAGACCGATGGACGGGCGGCGGCGGGTGACGTCGTCGTTCAGGTAGCCGTAGAACGCCTCGAAGCGGTCGTCGAGATCCGGTACGAGCGTGATGAGGAGGATCTCGATGTCGAGAGCGGTGAGGCCGAACTCAGCGGCCAGGGAGGTGAGTCGGGACGCTTCGGGCAGGGAGGGGAGCCAGGAGGCCTGGGTCGGCGTCTCGGTCGGCGCCCCGGGCGGCGTCTCCGTCGGCCTCTCGTCGTAGTCCGGAACGGGGGACGGGAAAGCGCGGGCCTCCTCCGCGTCCAGCAGACGGGCGATGTTCTCGTCCGTGAGGTAGAGGCCGCGGAAGGCGTCGTCCGGGTCCGGGTCGGTGAGCTGCCGGGCCTCGACGGCTCGTCGGATGCGCTGCTCCACCGCTACCGCACGGGCGAGTAGATGGCGCAGGTTCGGGTCGCCCGCGGTTGTCATTCGGTGCCGTCCTCTGTGCCGTCCTCGGCAGGGTCTGCCGCGCCGCCCCGCATGCCGTCCGCCGCAGCGGCCTTGCGGCTCTCGGTGATACGGAGGGACAGACCGCGCCGCCGCTCCGCGTCGGAGGTACGGGGAACGTCCCCACCCGGACTGCCCGGATTTCCCGGACCGCCCAGCCGGCCAGGGCGGCCCGGCCGGCCTCCGTACACCGGAAGCCCTCCGCGCCCCGGCATCGGTTCCGACAACGGCTCGGCCTCCTCTGGCACGTCCCCGAAGCGGGCCTGCAACCCCTCGTCCCCCACCGGCGGGCCGACCACGTAGCTCGGCGACGCCGTCACCGGCACGCTGATCACCAGGTCCAGCGAGGGTTTCAACTCACCGCCCAGCGCGCTCCATACGTCGGCGAACGAGCGGTCCTCCGGCGGCGGCAGTGCGATCGACATCGGTACGGGCGCCCCGATCTCCGCCAAGGTGCCCGTCAGCCGCTCCGGAGGCAGCGCCTCGTAACGCAGCAGGCAGCCGAGCAGCGACGAGAGCAGCCGGTGCTCGTCCTCCGCGCGCTTCGTCCATGCCGTGATCAGGTACGAGAGCTTGAAGAAGCGAGGGGGGCGGCGGCGCGCGATGATCGCGCCGCGCTCGTCGTACTCGTTGTGCAGACCTCGCTCACGCCTCCGCATGTCCTCGCGGATGTCGTAGAGGTAGAGGTTGACCATGGGTGCGTTGACCTTCGCCGCCCACTCACGGGTCGGGGCGTCGAAGACCACCGCGATCTGGCCGCCTTCGAGCACCTCCGCCCTGATCAGGGCCCGCAGTACGTCGTCGACCTCGTGGATCACCCGATCACTCCCGTACGGTCGTCGGCGCTCATGCGCGGCCCGCGAAGTCCGGTGGCTGGAGATTTCGCTGGACCACCAGGACCGGTTTCTGCAGTCGGTCGAGGTCCCGCGAGTCCGCCCGCAGCTTGCGCGGGCCGAGCTTGTCCTTGCGCAGGACCAGGATCTGCACCTCGAAGGTGCCGTCGCGGCCCACCGTGGCGACCGATCCCTCGGGCGTGATGCCGGTGTTCCACGTGAAACGTACGGTCGCGCCCGGCGGGTAGTCCTTGCCGCGGGCCAGCACCGGCTGACCCGGCTTGGCGACCTGCGGCGTGACGGTCAGCGAGGGCTTCAGGACGCGCAGCCGGTCGGTGTCCTCGTTGTTGGCCTTCCGGCGGTCGGGCAGCGTGCCGCGCACGGTGGCCCGTACGTCCCCGGTCACCGCCGCGCGGTACGTCGCCGTCTGGGTCACCTCGATGCGGCCACCGGCAGGGATGGTGCACGGTTTGGCCTCCGTACAGCGGGTCAGGGCGGGCAGGCTGCGGTCCTTCGCCTCGGACGGCTTCGGCCAGGCCGAGCCGATGACCACGCCCGTCGCCGCGTCCGGTCCCGCATTGGTGACGGTGAAGCGGGCACGGGCCGGCCGGCCGGTGTACGTACGGTCCGGGCTGACGTCGACCTTCATCGCCACATCCGCCGAGGGCGGCACGGGGGCCTCAAGAACCTCGATCTGTGCCGTGTCCGTGCCCGTATTGCCCGCCGAGTCGGTGGCCGAGCAGGTCACCGTGGTGCTGCCGACCGGGAAGAGCGAACCGGAGGCCGGGGTGCAGGTCACCGGGAGCGTGCCATCAGTGGCGTCCTGGGCGGTCGCGTCGTACGTCACGCGCGCGCCCTTCTTGTCCTTGGCCCGGACGGTCAGATCGTCCACGGTGACGACGGGCGCGTCGATGTCGTTCACATCGATGCTGATCTGCTCCTGGAAGTCCGGGTCGGCGGCCGCGGCCGGCCCGATCGTGTCCGTTCCCGGCGGCTGGGTGCCCATCAGGAACTGGACGGTGCAGGTCAGCCGTGTGCCCTGGGGTGCGTCCGCGGAGACGTCGATGTTCTCCGCAAAATGCGCGGTGTCCCCGCTGGTGACCTGCTGGGTGGGCGGGTCGAGGCTGACGGACAGATGCGGATCGCAGTTTTCCAGGCGGTAGCTCACGTTGGTGGGAAGGTTGTTGAAGCCCTCGATGATGGCGTCGGTGACGCCGTCCCCGGGAATTCCGTTCAACATGCGGCCGTTGGTGGCCTCGACGATCCGCTTGGCCTGGTCGGGCTCGTGGTACGGGTCCTGATAGGTGGGGCTGCTGTACCCGTCGCCGTTGAGACCGTCGCCGTCCTCGGTATTCACGTCGACGGCGATCACGCGCACGCCCTTGTCCTGGAGCGCGAACATCGCGTCCTCATAGGGGATGTTGTTGCTGGGGTTGTGACTCGACGCGTCACCGACCAGGACGATCACCGGGCTGGCGCCGTCCCGGAAGACGGTTCCACCGTCCGCGCCGTTCGCTACCTTCCACAGCGCGTAGATCCAGTCCTCGGACGGGCCCTTGCTCTTGTATCCGCGGGAGGTGTCCAGTTTGTCGACACCCTTCGTCTGTACGTCGTCCATGTTCGTCGTCAGCCCTTGGAGGACAGCGAACTCCGCCGTCGGGTCGTCCTTCTCGTCGCCGTAGGTGGCCACCGCGAAGCGGGAATCCGGCTGCTGTTCACGGACCTTCGTCGTGATGTCCTTCAAACCCGCCTGTACATCGCCGATCGGGTCGCCCATGCTGCCGGTGCCGTCCACCAGCAGCACCACATCGGGCCTCGGCGGAATCGCGGGCGTACGCACCTGCTTGGCCACACCCGTGGAGCCGCCGGGGTCGACCGCGTCGGTGAATTCGGCGGGGGTGACCCAGGGCTCGGGGACGGCCACCGCCGGCGCCCCGGAGGTGACGGCCGAGCCGGGGGCGATGCCGGTGGCCATGAGGAGAAGGGCCAGCACCGGGACACGGAGCACGGCGAGGGTCCTGCGCGAGGCGGAGGACCGGGGCCGGGCCACCGGACCCGACCGCGACCGCGGCGCCCGCTGAAGCGGCTGGAACCAGCGCACGGAAGTCTCCCCACCCTTGACCGATCGGCACACCGGACGCCACGGTCCCGTAAGCGCAGCCGGCCCGCAGCGGTACAGGAGTCACACCCTCGGGAAACCCCCGCTGCCCTTTCGGGCAGCGGGGGATCTACCGGATCTGCCGCAGCTGCCGTAGCTGTCGGAGCTGCCGTATGCGTCCGTGCCGGACGGCTCACGCCGTACAGGACGGCTCAGATCAGCCCCTGCCGCATCGCGTACGCCACCGCGTGCGACCGGTTCCGCAGCTGCAGCCTGGTCATCACCGAATGCAGCACGTTCTTGATCGTGCGCTCGGAATAGGCCAGCTTCGTCGCGATGTCCGCGGTGTCGTACCCCTCCGCGACCAGACGCAGCACATCCACCTCACGCGCCGCGAGACCGGTGAAGTGCAGGCCGCGCGGACCGAGCACCTGCCCCTGGAGGCGACCCACCTCCTCAAGCAGCCTTCCCAGCAGGTCGGAAGGCAGATGGCCCTCGCCGCGTGCCACCGTCCCGATGACCTGCACCAGATGCTCCGGGGTCGACTCGGAGCGCCTGACCACACCGGCGACGCCGCACTCCGCGGCGCTCACCAGTTTCTGCTCGTCGATGTCCGTGGTGACCAGGACGGTGCGTGAGGTGCTGGTGCGCTGAATGTGACGCAGCATCGTCAGCACCTCCTCGTCGACCGCGTCCACGACGACGACCACGATCTGAGGTGAGGTGTCGCCCTCCCCCCACTCCGTCACGCTGACCTCGGGACGGGTACGCAGCTGACTGGCCACGCCCGCCTGCGAGATCGGATCCTGGGCCCGTAATCCGACAGTGATGCGCTCCATGGCAATGCTCCCCCTGGGCAACAGCCGATGGCATCACAGCGAACACAACCATCACGGCTGTTTTCGTATGCCTCATTCGTCTTGAGGCGGTCAAAAGATTCCCGCGTATACCTACAGGGAAACAAAAAAGCCGATCCGGGCACAGAATCTGCCCGGAAGTGTTCCTTCACGGCCGATGTCGGCGTTCGGCGCCGAACCTACGGTGCGCCCTATGAGTCTCACGGCAAGCCTCGACGATTCGTCCGTCACTGCCGCACCGGGCGAGGAGACGGCCCTCCCTCTGCGGATCCTCAACTCCGGCAGCACTGTCGAGGAATACCGCTTCGAGGTGGTCGGTGCGTGTGCCGCCTGGTCGACGGTGGAGCCGGCGACCCTGTCCCTGTATCCGGGCGACTCGCAGACGGTCTCCCTCGTACTGCGTCCGCCCCGCGACTCGACCGTACTCGCAGGGGAGACGCCCTTCGGGATCCGGGTGGTGCCCACCAGCGAGCAGGGCGACACGGTGGTGCCCGAAGGGCGGGTGACCGTACTCCCCTTCACCGAGACGACCGCCGAGCTGGTACCGCGCAGCTCGCACGGCGCCTGGCGCGGCAGGCACCAACTCGCCGTCGACAACCGGGGAAACACCCCGACGACCGTACGGCTGGGGGCCCGGTCCGGTACGGAGCGGGCCCGGGTCGCGTTCGCGGCGGACGCCCTGCAGATCGCGCCCGGCCGGGCGGAATTCGGGAAGCTGCGGATCCGGCCGGCCAAGCGCGTGTGGCGCGGTACGCCGGTCACGCATCCCTTCCAGGTCGTCGCCACGCCGGTTGTGACGGAGGGCCAGGACCCGCTCGCACCGGTGGTCCTGGACGGCTCGTACCAGCAGGAGCCGATCCTGCCGCGCTGGCTTCCCAGGGCCCTCATCACTGCGGCCGTCCTGCTGATCGCGCTGGTCGGGCTCTGGTACGCGCTGCTGCGGCCGGCCGTGAAGTCGGCGGCCCGGGAGGCGATCACGCCGGACGCGGTCCGGTCCGCCGTCGCGGCCGACAAGAGCAAGGCCCCGGACACCGGCTCGACGGCCGGAACGGGATCGGGCGGGGGCGACTCCTCCGGTGCGAACGGGGGCTCACCGAAGCCCAGCCCCTCACCGAGCTCCGGCGCATCCGACGGCCCGGCCGCCGTGGCCCCGACCAGTGCGCAGGTGCAGGTCAGGGACTCGGTGGGCGGCGGGTCGAACACCTCGACGGCCCTTCAGGTGCCCAGCGGACACACTTTCCAGCTGACGGACATCGTGGTCCAGAACCCACAGGGCGACGCGGGAACGCTCGTGGTCTCCTCCGGCCGGGACGCGCCCGTGCTCCGGCTGGCACTGGAGAACTTCCGGGACTCCGACTACCACTTCGTCACGCCGATCCTGGTGCCCGCAGGCGGCAAGGTCACGATGACCGTCGACTGCCGGAAGGTGGGCAAGCCGGTGAACGCGCCGACGCCTTCGCGGTGTGCGGAGTCGCTGTTCCTCGGCGGCACGATGCGGACGGACACCGCGGGCTGACAGCACGGACGGACAGTACGAATCGGGCCGGCCGGTCCGCGGGCCCGTCAAGCAGGCGGAGCCTCTTCCTCCTCCTCGGCGCCTTCCTCCGCCCGTTGGACGAAGGAGCCCTGCACATCGGCAGGTTGCTCGTCCTCGTCCTCCGTCGCCGCCCTTTGCACAGCAGGCGTCGCGACGGGGGACGAGTCATGACCGGCCGCCCCTGTCACAGCCGCCGAAGCCGGGGCCGGGGCCGGGTCCGACAGGACCCGGTCGGCGTTCGCGACGGCCTCCCGCTCGAACCGGTCGGACGGATCGCTCACCCGGATACCGCCCGGCGCCTCCGTACCCTCCACCGGGCCGTTGCGCTGCTGGATCACATGGGTGAGCTCATGGGCCAGCGTGGTGCGGCCCTGCGGCGAGGACGGATCGTACGCGTCCCGCTGGAAGACCACGTTGTTGCCGACCGTGTACGCATGGGCGCCCACGCCCTTCGCCGACTCGTGCGCGGCGGAGCCGGTGTGGATGCGTACGTCGGAGAAGTCCGCGCCCATCCGCCCCTCCAGATCGGTGCGGGTATCGGTGTCCAGGGGCTGCCCGCCGCCGGACGAGACCACATCGTGCACGGGGGAGCGCTCTTCCTCCTCCCGCCTCTGGAGCATCGACCCCACGGCACTGTTGCCGACCGCCCGTTGGAGCACGCTCATGCCGCCGGCTCCGACCACATCGGTCCGCCCGGCGACCGCCGCGCGGTAGAGGTGCGGGGTGTCCGCCGCCTCCCGGCCCTCGGTCGCCCTCGACGCGTGCAGGGCTTCGTCGTGCTCCTGCCCGTGCCCGTGATCCCGCTCGTGGTCGTGTTCCTGGTCCCATTCCTGTGCGTGCATCGTCATCTCCCCTGACCGCGCCCCGGTCGAAGGCGCGTCGTGATGGCCCCACCACTCCACCTTCACGACGTGTCACTGCCCCGTCCAGCCCGGACCCCGCCGGCCAGGGGCAGTCGGCGCTGCCCCTTCGGGCATCCGGTCCGTTCGTACGGTCCCGCGAAGCCCGTCGGCCCCGCAGCCGCCCCGGATGTCACACTCCGGGTCCGCCGGCCGCTCTGTGACCATGAGCGCGACAGGAGAACCACTCATGACACTCCGTACACATCAGCGATCGCGTCGAGCGCGGGCCCACCGGACAGGAGCGCACCGAGCGACGCGGGCAGCGTGCCCCTCGTCGCGCGCACGTCGCCGTCGGGCGTGTATCCGTATACCTGCTGACCGCCCCCTGCTCCAACGCTCCGGGTAGAACTTCCAGTTGTCGATGTCCACATCTCCGAGACTGCCGGCCGCCACTGACAGTCACTCGGCAGCCGCCGTGGCGTCGCCTCCTCGAACGGAATCCGGCGGCAAACGGCTGCACCGGCGAGCAGTGGGGTGGCCGGGCCGCGCCGCCGTCGGGATGATCGAAGACATGACCGAGAGCAACAAGGACCAGGACACCCTGCGGATCGCCCAGCAGCCGGCGGCGGACGAGCTCCTCGCGCGCAGCCCGCTCGCCGCTCTGGTCGGCATGCTGCTGGACCAGCAGGTGCCGATGGAATGGGCCTTCTCCGGCCCGTACACCCTGGCCGGGCGGATGGGCGGAGACGACCTGGACGCTCATGAGATCGCCGCCTACAACCCGGAGGCCTTCGCCGAACTCTTCACCGCCAAACCGGCCCTGCACCGCTATCCGGGCTCCATGGCCAAGCGAGTCCAGCAGTTGTGCCAGTACCTGGTGGCGGAGTACGACGGTGACGCGAGCGCGGTGTGGAGCGATGTCTCCAGTGGGGCCGAGCTGCGGAAACGGCTGAACGCCCTGCCGGGGTTCGGCACCCAGAAGGCGCAGATCTTCCTGGCGCTGCTGGGCAAGCAGTTCGGGGTCCGGCCGACGGGCTGGCGGGAGGCAGCCGGGCCGTACGGCGAGGCGGGTTCGCGCCGGTCGGTCGCCGACATCACCGGCCCTGAATCACTCGCCGAGGTCCGCGCGTTCAAGCAGCAGGCCAAACAGGCGGCCAGGGCGACCAAACACGCAGCCGACAAGTAGCCGACGTACATGGGAAACTGCCCCATCAGCGACTGCGGCGCCCGCAGCCGGGTCGCGGCGACCGGAGTCGGCGCGCCCTTCTCGCTCAGCACCGTGATCACGGCCTCCCCGATGCCCAGCCGGGGCAGCAACTCCAGGAGATCGTAGGGCGAGTTCGGAAACGTCTTCACCGTCGACCGCAACGCCTTCGCATCGTCGGGAGTGAAGGCGCGCAGCGCGTGCTGTACCCGGTTGCCCAGCTGGGCCAGCACATCGCCGGGCACGTCGCGCGGTGTCTGCGTGACGAAGAAGATGCCCACGCCTTTCGAGCGGATCAGCCGCACCGTCTGGGTGATCGACTCCAGGAATGCCTTCGAGGCCCCGTTGAAGAGCAGATGCGCCTCGTCGAAGAAGAAGACGAGCTTCGGCCGGCGGCGATCTCCTGCACCGGCTGCGGCAGAACCCCGGCGCCTCCGCCCGACGCCACGCCCGTGTCCGGCGCGTCGGTGTCCGAACCTCCGCCGGTGCCCGAACTCGCGTCTGTGCCCGTGCTGTCGCTGTCACTCATCACGGCCCCTATTCCGGAATGCCAGCTTTTGTGGCGTTCTTGCCAGCATTGCAGTCCGGCCCCATGGCTGCGCCCGGAGGCTCTTGCCCGGTAGGCTTTCCGTGTGATCTTCAAGCGCATCGGAAATGGGCGGCCTTATCCCGACCACGGCCGGGAAAGCACCCGGCAGTGGGCGGATGTCGCGCCGCGCCCGGTCCGCCTCGATCAACTGGTGACCACCAAGGGCAATCTGGACCTGGAGACCCTCCTCGCCGAGGACTCGACGTTCTACGGCGACCTGTTCGCGCACGTCGTGAAGTGGCAGGGTGATCTCTACCTGGAGGACGGACTGCACCGCGCGGTCCGCGCCGCGCTCCAGCAGCGCCAGGTACTGCACGCCCGGGTACTCGAACTCGGCTGACGGAGCCCGGCGGGTTCCCTCCACGGACCCGCAAGCCGTGCGGGCCGTTCCGGGTTCGTTCGGGTGCTTTCGCACCCGGACGGGTGCGATCCATTGATCATTTAGTAGGCATCATCACCGGGTCGCACTACGCTGCGCCCATGAGCATGCTCACTCCCCCCGGCATGGGCGGAAAGTACCGCATCACGGGCGACAAGTACCCGCGCATGCGCCGCCCCCGGCATCGCGGCAAACTGATCCTCGCTGCCACCGCTTGCGTGGTTGCCCTCGGGCTGGCCGGATGGGGCACGCTGCAGCTCATCGATGTCTTCACGGGCAGCAACAGGAAGGCCAGCGCCGCCGACCACGCGGCGGACTGCGCGTCAGCCAAGCCGTCCGCCCCCGCCAAGGCGCTGCCGAAGCCCGCGAAGATCACCGTCAACATCTACAACGCGACAACGCGCAGCGGGCTCGCCAAGAAGGCCGCCGACGAGCTGAAGAAGCGCGGCTTCACCATCGGCAAGGTGGGGAACGCCTCGGCCGCGTACGACAAGAAGGTCGCAGGTCCGGGGGTGCTGCTGGGCGCCCCGTCGGCCACGAACGGCTCGCTCCCGGTCCTCGCTACACAGCTGCAGGGGGCCGTTGCGAAGACCGATGCCCGCAAGACGACGGACGTCGATCTGATCCTCGGTACGAAGTTCAAGGCGTTCAGCACGCCCCAGTCGGCCGCCGCGGCCCTCGCCGCCCTGGCGAAGCCGGCCTCCGCACCGTCCTGCTGACGGCTGCCGGGTCGACCCCGGCAGCCCAGCACATCCTGCTCGGGACTCTAGTCGACCGTGCCGTACATCCGGTCGCCCGCGTCACCGAGACCCGGGACGATGTAGCCGTTCTCGTTGAGCCGCTCGTCGACCGAGGCGGTGACCACGGTCACCGGCGTACCCGCCAGCTCGCGTTCCATCACCTCGACGCCCTCGGGCGCCGCGAGCAGCACGACCGCGGTGACATCGTCCGCACCGCGCTTGATCAGCTCCTGAATGGCCGCGACCAGCGTGCCGCCGGTGGCCAGCATCGGGTCCAGGACGTACACCTGGCGACCCGAGAGGTCCTCCGGCATCCGCGTCGCGTACGTGGACGCCTGCAGCGTCTCCTCGTCGCGGATCATGCCCAGGAAGCCCACCTCGGCGGTCGGCAGCAGCCGCACCATGCCGTCGAGCATGCCGAGACCGGCCCGCAGGATCGGTACGACCAAGGGGCGCGGGTGCGACAGCTTCACACCGGTCGTCCGTGTGACCGGGGTCTCGATGTCGACCTGTTCGGTACGCACATCCCGGGTGGCCTCGTAGGCAAGCAGGGTGACCAGCTCGTCGGCGAGCCGCCGGAAGGTCGGGGAGTCGGTGCGCCTGTCGCGCAGGGTGGTGAGTTTGTGCGCGACCAGTGGGTGGTCGACGACGTGGATCCGCATGGGTTCAACAGTAACCGGGCCTCCCGCACTCCTGCGCTGGCATCAACCGCACGTTCGGAGGGAAGGTGGGGGCATACGGACCCAGCCTTGGGGTGATGAGCCGATGCCGGACGGGGAACAGCGGAAGCGGGGCCGGCCGGACACACCGACCCCGCAGGACGCAGAGGGCCAGCAGGATCCGCAGGAGGCCGACGCGGCACGCCGCAGGCGGCGCGCCCAGTTCCTGCGCGAGCTTCATGAGGCGAAGGCGCTCCGCGACCGGGTCCAGCCGCGCCGGGCCAGGGCGGCCAGGATGCGCCAGGCCATGCGGATGCGGACCTTCCGCTGGTAGGTCGGACGGCGGCCCGGTGTCCCCCTGGTGGCGGCGTCCAGGAGAACTGATGGCCGACGCAACGGCCGAACTCCTCTCGCAAGGCCTATGTTTCTGCCACGATTCCGATGGGCGGGACGCAGGGCAGCCGGGCCACCGGCTGCCCTCCCGCCGGACCGACACCCCTATGACCAGTGGGAGAGTCACGGTGTACTTCGCCGCACTGCTCGCGCGCACCGAAGACGGGTGGGAAGCGAGCGACACGGAACTCGACGATGTGGAGACCCTGTCCGACCTGACGGATCTGGCCCGTGAGGCCTCGGTGGACGAGGACACTGTGCTCGTCTTCATCGAGCAGGAGGACGCCTGGTTCGGCGTCGTCCGGGTGGACGGGGAGGAGGACCCCCGGATCTTCATCTCGGACGCCACCGCCGCCGCCCGCTCCTCGTACGGGGAGATCCTGCTCACCGATGAACTGCTCGGCCGCGAACCCGGGGCCGAGGACACGATTGCCGCCCTCGAAGAGCTCGTCGGCCTCGACGGTACGGAGGACGGCGAGCCGGACATCACCCCCGACAACGACGACGACAACGACAACGACAACGACGACGAAATCGATGCCGACGCAGTACCGGCAGGCCCGCTCGGTGACACCGGGATCCTGGCCGACCTCGGGCTCCCCGAGGCGGAGCTGCTGATGCTGCGCACGGACGCACTGGTGGAGATCGCGGACGCGCTGGGTGCGGCCGAGGTCCTGGAGACCGTCCGTTAGGGTCCGCGGGTGAGCGAACCACCGCACCCGCAAGGACCGCCAAAACCGCACGAACCCGTAAGAGACCCGCACGATCCCGTGAGAGACCCATGGCGGGCGCATATGCGCCGCGCCCTGGCCGAGGCCGACCTGGCGGCGCGGGCCGGCGATGTGCCGGTCGGCGCCGTCGTGCTCGGCCCGGACGGTTCCCTGCTCGCCACGGGACACAACGAACGCGAGGCGACCGGCGACCCGACCGCGCACGCCGAGATCCTCGCCGTCCGCCGGGCCGCAGCGGCGCTAGGTCAATGGCGGCTGTCCGGATGCACCCTGGTGGTCACCCTGGAGCCCTGCACGATGTGCGCGGGCGCGCTGGTGCAGTCTCGCGTGGACCGAGTGGTCTACGGGGCACGGGACGAGAAGGCAGGTGCGGCGGGCTCACTCTGGGACGTCGTGCGCGACCGCAGGCTCAACCACCGCCCCGAGGTGATCCACGGAGTGCTGGAGGACGTCTGCGCCGATCAGCTGACGGCGTTCTTCCGCAGCCTCTGACCAGGCTTCCCCTCGTCCGCGGCCTGCTGCGACGAATCGGATTTCGGCGGACGGCCGGGATGGTCTAAGCTCTCTCTCGGTAGCGTGTCCGAGCGGCCGAAGGAGCTCGCCTCGAAAGCGAGTGTGGGGAAACTCACCGAGGGTTCAAATCCCTCCGCTACCGCAGGTAGATGAAGGGGCAGACCCATTTGGGTCTGCCCCTTCACTGCGTTCCGTCTCAGTTTCCGTCTCAGTTGGCCGGTACGAGAGCCCCGGCGGCGCCGTCGTCATCGTCGGGCCGGGTGGTCTCGCTATGCCAAATGAGCCCGTCAACCTGTTCCGCGACGCTGGTCCGAACGGTGTCGACCATGTGCTGATACCGGGCCGCCATGGCCGTAGTGGACCAGCCCATGAGCCCCATGACTGCCCGCTCCGACACTCCGAGGATCAACAGCACCGTCGCAGCGGTGTGGCGGGCATCGTGCAGTCGGCCGTCCCGCACCTTCGCCGCCTGTAGTAGCTCCTTCCAGTCGTCGTAGTCCGTACGGGGAGACGTGCCCCGACCAGTCGCCGTGGCGAACAACCAGCCCTCTTCCGTCCACTGCTCTCCGGCGGCGGTCCTCTCCACGCCCTGTCGCTTCCGGTGTGTACGAAGCAGGTCTACGAGCTGCTGCGGAAGTCCGACCGCCCGGCGGCCGGCGCGGGACTTGGTGTCGGCCGTCTCCGGATTGGTCCGCTGCCGCTGGGGGCAGTACCCGGCCTTGCGCCCGCACACCGCGGCGTCGGCACAGCCGTGGGCGTACTGCGGTCGGCGTCGGCTACGCCGAACCATGAGAACGCCACGCCCAAGGTCTACGTCAGTCCATTTGAGTCCCAGCGCCTCGCCCTGCCGCAGTCCGAGCGCCAGCGCGACGGCCCAGCGAGCCGAGTTCCGCCGGTCGTCGGCGGCCCGCAGTAGCCGCTGCACCTCCTCGACGGTGAACGGCTCGATCTCCTCTTCCCGTACCCGTGGCGCCTTGGCCAGGCGCACCGGGTTCTGTCCGAGGTGCCCCCGTCGCACCGCCTCGTTCAGGGCAGTGCGAAAGGTGCGGTGAACCTGGTGAGCGGTGCCGGGCTTGCTTCCAGACGCCATCATGCGGCCGTAGAGGTGCTCGATGTGCTCGGGTCGGAGCTTGTCCAGCTTGTGAGCGCCAAGGCCGGGAATCAGGTGCTTCCTGACCGCGACGCCGTAACCAACCATCGTGTTTTCGTTGACTCCGAGGGGAGCGATGTCCTCCACCCAGTGGGTCAGCCATGTCGTGACGGTCCAGGCACGGCCCGGCTTGCGTAGCGTCTTGGCGTCGCGCCCCCGCTCAAGTTCCTTGACAGCCTTGCTCACCTCGGCACGGGTCTTGCGTTCGACGTGGCGGCGGTCCGACTTGCCGTCGTCCCGGATGCCGACGGTGACGCGGCCGTGCCACTTCCCATCCTTGCCCAGGTAGATCGAGGAGCGGCCGTTCGGCTGGCGGGTGCGCTTCTTGTTCTCATCCATGTGGTGGCCTCTCAGGCAGCGGTGACGACGGGCCGGTTGGCCGTGCGAAGTCGGGTGACGTAGTCCTGAACGGCGTCGGCGGGAACTCTCCGCAGACGCCCAACCGGGACGGATTCGAGCTGTCCGGTGCGGATCAGGCGGAAGCAGAGTGTTCGGCCGATCCCGAGACGCCGGGCCGCCTCTTCGACGGTGAGGAGCACCAACGTCGGGTCAATCAGATGTGTGGCGGTGTCCATGTGGGTGCCTCCCAGGCACACGTGCCGGGCCCTCGGGCCCTTAGGGGGTCCTGTCTGTCCGAGGTGCGGGATTCTGCGTCACCGCGTCATCTGCGTCATTCATGCGCCCTGACCTGCGGTTTTGGGGTGACGCAGAGGTTTTGGGGTGCGTCATCGGTGACGCTGGCTTCGTCATCGGGTGACGCGGGTGACGCGGGGTGACGCAGCCGAAGCCGTCCTGCGTCACCGCTGTAACGGCAGGTCAAGTGCCGTTTTCCGTCCTCGGGTGACGCAGGTGACGCAGCGTCTCTTCTCTTAGGAAAAAGAGAGGGGGTGTCTGTTGTGGTGTGGTGCGCTCAAGGACGTGAATGGGGAGCCGCTTCGCGGCGCGACCTTGGGGCGGCGTGCCGCCGAACAGCAAGAGGAGCACTCCGCGCCGCGTGGCCGGGGGTGCTCCTCTTGCTTGTCCGGGCGGCGTGGGCCGCCGGTCAGAGCATCGGCTCTTGCTGGTGTGGTGACGGGGTCGGGCGTCGAGTCATCTCGATGTAGCGGCCCTCTTTGGTGCGGCCCCAGTCGATGAGGACGCCCCGGGCTGCGAGGGTGGGCTGAAGGCGCTTGAGGCGGTCTGAGAGGACTTTGCCGGTGGTGGGCCACCCTTTAGGCAGGGGACGGAAGTCGTCGCCCGCATAGAGGCCGGTGAGGCAATGCAGCCACTCCGACGACGTCATACGCGCCTCCGCGCCCGCGTCGAGCCCGGCGGAGTGCTTGAGCACGGTCTGCGCGAGCAGGTCACCTTCGATCACGTCGTCGTTGAGGTCGTCCAGGCTGGCCCGGTAGGCGGTGAGCGCTCCGAAGCCGGTCGCGGCGTCGAGCTGCGCACACAGATGCGCAAAGTCGGCCATCCGCAGATCGGTGGGAATGTCAGCCTCGGTCGCCCGGACCTTGACCGTGAGGTCGAGCAGGGACCCGAGGATGACGGGCAGCACCTCTGCGAACTCCGCCCACAGCTCCGCCTCGGTCCGCCTCACCCGGGGACGCTCCAGACGCAGGGGAAGGAGACGTTCGGCGAGGTCGGGGCGGATGACGCCGACGTCGATGCCGGTCAGCAGCAGGGGGCGGCGGTAGCGGGAGCGGACGACGTCGCCGTCGGTGAAGAGGGCGCGCTTGATGCTCTCGGCTCCGGTGACGATGCAGCACATCAGGTCGGACAGATCCGGGGGCAGGTGGGAGAGGTTGTCCAGCGCGGTGACCCACCCGGCGGCAACGGCCGTGATCAGGTTCTCTTCGTCCCTCGGTGCCCGGCGCAGGTCACCGCTCATGCCCTCGATGACCCGTACCAGCATCCGGCCCGCAGTGGACTTGCCCGCTCCTTGGGGGCCGGTGAGGAACGGGGCGGGGACGGGCACGGACGGCCCGAGGCAGCCGATCAACCACGCGAGTGCCAGGCACTCGGTCTCCGCGTTCGCGAAGTTGGTCAGCCTCAGCAGGAGGTCGATGCCCTTGCCGTCGGTGTCCCGGGCGGGGAGGGGAAGTTCGCCGGTGAGCTGGGTGCGCCTCCAGCACACCTCTTCTGGGTCGGGGGTGAGGATGTCCCAGCCGGTGGGGTGGATACGCACGGACTGCCCATCAGCGCGGCCCAGGTCGAGCCAGGTCGCGCCGTCGTATCCCGGAGCGACCCGGATGTGCGTGGGCTGTACGTCCTGGCTCAGCGCGAGCGCTTCGATCAAGTCCAACGCCTCCTTGAGTGCCGTGCCGTTGAAGACGCCGATCCCGTCGTTGAAGAGGCCGACCATGAGTTCCTGCCGGTGGCTCCCTGTCGTTCCCTGGGAGCGGATGGGACGGGCGACGGGGTGGCCGTTCTTCTGCGCGTACACGGTGCCCTCGGTGGTACGGAAGTACCGGAAGTGCGCTTGCGCGTAGTCGGTGATGATCTGGCGGGCCGGGGTCTTCTCGTCCTCGGACATGGCTCACATCCCCAGTGCGGTTCGGGCGTTGGCCCACGCGTCCGTGCAGTGCCGGGGACCCTCGCCCTTGGCCTGAGCGGCGGCGAAGAGCCGCGCGATGTGGGTGTCGGTCAGGCAGCCGCACCGGCCGTGCGCGGACAGCACGGCGAGGAAGGTCCGGTAAACGGTCGCGTGGACCGCGCCGCTTGCCTCGGTGATGCGGTGCTCGGCCATGGCGATGCCACGGTCCAGGTAGGCAGGCGTGCGATGGCGGCACTCCCCTTCCCCAGCCCGTGCGGGCACGGTGATGACGAGCGGTGCAGCCTGGGCCATGGAGGATTCCTTGACGGCCAGCGCACGCACGACCGTCGGCAACGCCGTCATGGTGCCGGTTCCGGGGCCGAGCCACCGTGCGTAGGCCATGGACGACTTGATGTCCACGCCGGGCCGCACGGCGTTCACGGAGCGCATGGCGCCTCGGTAGATCCAGTGTTCTCCGCGCGTGGTGGGGACGGTCCTGGTGGCGGGGAGGGTCGCACGGGCCCAGTCCACGGACTGGTCGTTGTCCAGGTCCACGACGGTGAGTCCGGCGCCGCCGGGGTGGTAGGCCACGGCCTGTGCCTGGCGCCAGACCGGGGCCCAGGCCGGTGAGGCGATCACTGCGGGGTCTGCGGTGGCGGCGGCCCAGCCGTGGCAGATGCCGGGGCACTGGCAGGGCCCGGCGGTCTTCATGTGCGGCCGACCACCACAGGAGCTGTCACGGCAGTTGGGGCAGTTCCCGAACGGGACCTTCCCCGCCCGTAGGGGCAGGACGGGTACCGCGCGGGCGGCCAGGGCCAGGGCGGTCCGTAAGCGCGGCTGGTGGTCGACGGCTCGCCGGTTGGGGGTGGGTTGGGTCATGCTGGGTGTCTCCAGTTCTGTTGTGACTGGCTGGACGAGGGCGGCCCCGGTTCATTGGCGTGAGAGGGGGCCGCCCTCGGCACAGCTACTGGTCGGCGGCAGGGAGCTCGGGGAGTCCTGCGCGGGTCAGTACCTGCGGGTCGAAGCCGGGCAGGGTGGCGCGGGCGGTGAGTGCGGCGGCGAGCGCTTCGGCGTAGGCGGAGCCCTCCCGGGCTACCTCGATCTGCGCGCGGCCACGGATGGCTTCCACGCGTTCGATGTGGGCATGGTCCTCGCGGCGTACGGCGCTCTGCCGCTCAAAGGCCACGGTGTCGCGGCGGTCGGTGCGCCAGTAGCGGGCCGCGATCCCGTACGCCACGGCGGTGGCCACCGCCCACAGCAGGATCGGGAGGGACAGCCCGTCGGAGTACCCGGCAACCCCGGCCAGCGCCAGAGCACCGGAGGCGGTGAATGCGGTCCCGGCGAGCACTCCGTCACCACCACCCCGGCCTGCGGCGGCGAACGCGCCGGCCGTCGCGGCACCGGCTGCGAGGACGACCATCAACGCGGCATTGCTGACGGAGTGTTCGGCGCCGTTGGCGTTCCAGATCCGGCCCAGGATGAGCACGGTGGAGGTGGCGACGGCCGGGGCCGCCTTGGGGGCGGCGAGCGCGACCCAGTGGCGTTGGATCAGGGGTTCGTTCATGACGGGGCCTCCTACAGATCCGGTATGGCGTTGATGACGGCGGTGGTGAGTTCGTTGATGGGTCCGGAGGCGCCGGTGGAGGCGAGGAAGAACCCGAACATGACGGCGACGAACGCGGAGCCCCAGCCGAGAGTGTTGGAGCGGAGCAGGAAGAACAGGACCAGTCCGAACAGCAGGACCAGAGAGACGGTGACAGCCACGACAGGAACTCCTTTGAGGCCGGTTGGGAGTGCTGGGTAAGGTGCGTGGGCCCCGGGTGCTCGCAAGTTCGGGGCTTGGACCGGCGTTCACGCTGGCGAGCGCCTGACATGGTCGGGATCGCCTCAGGGCGGGTGACCGCCGGTCCCCCCCGGGGGTTAGCGGGTGCCGTCGCGGTGGAGGCGGGCGGCGACGTTGTAGAGGTGGCGGCCGATCCGGATGCGCTTTCCGGTGGCCTTGCAGCGGCGGCAGTCCTTGCCGCGCTTGGCCCGGCCCTTGCGGTCGGTCTTGATGGCGTGGCCGAAGCCGCGGCACTTGCGGCAGTTCCCGAATGGCGAAGCCGCACATAGAGATGCGTAACTTAGAGTGATGAGTAGGAGGAGTGCGCTAGCGAGCAGGGCAGGGGTCATGACGGGTCTCCTGGGCCTGTTTCAGGGGTTTTCGCAGGTGGGGCGCTAGTGACTAGCCGCCTGATCGATGCGGGTTTTGGCCGCTAGCGGTGCCGCTAGACCTAGCGGGGTGTGACGCTAGGTCTAGCGGCGGAATCCGTCAGCCCGCGTCCCGGTTTCCGTCACGCTCCGCAATCGCGGCGAGGATGCGGGAGCGCTCGATACCGCGCCGGTTGGCGCCCTTCCCGGACTCGGTCTTGCCCCATACCTGTCCGGTGTTGACGCCGTGCGGCTTCAGCGCGGCGGCCAGTTGCTCGGGCTCCCAGCCGCCGTAGACGTCCGGCCGCAGCTCGGCAAGACGGGCCACGACGACCTCGGACCACAGCTTGGGCTCTTCGGCCGGCACGACCGCGAGGATGTCGGCGAGCAGGTCGAAGCCGCTCGATTCCCGGTCCTCGAACGACTCGCCCGCGGCGTGGCCGGTGAGGGTTCCGGCGGCTTCGCGCAGGCGCCGGGCGCGCAGCCCGATCACCTCGGCCGTGGGGGCGTCGACGTAGACGGACGAGACGATCCTTGCGTCGGCGCCTTCACCGACGAAGTAGTGGATGCCCTTGTCCTTCCACGAGAACATCGTGGCCCGGATTCCCCGCTTGTAGCTGGACGTTCCGAGGACCATGTCGTTCTCCAGTTGGCCCATGACCTTCAGGCACCACCGGGCCGACGCGTTCGCGGAGATGCCGGTCGGCAGCGCCTTGGCATCAGGGCGCTGCGTGGCCAGCAGCAGCACGATGCCGGTGGCGGGGCCGCGCTTGACCAGGTCGGTGCAGATCTCTTCGAACTCCCCGCCGTGCTTGGGGTGCTCGAACCACACCTGGCACTCATCCACCCCGATCACGATCGGGTGCAGGCCCAGCTTCGGCTTGTTCGCCAGCTCACTGGTGACCTTCGACTCCGGGCAGATGTCCCGCGGCAGGGACCGGATCATCTTCGCCCGGCGCCGCAGCTCGGTGCGCAGTTCCCGCAGGTCAGCAAGCGCGTACTCGATGTCCTCGTCATCGTCCCCGGCCCGGTGCCGGTGCGAGACGCGTTCCCCGACGGGGTCGAGGTCGCCGGTGCCCTTGAGGTCGTAGGTATGGACCTCGGCACGGGTGTCAAGTGCGGCAATGAGCAGAAGCAGACGGAGCAGGAACGTCTTGCCCATGCGCGGGATGGCTCCGATGACGCCTGCGATGTACATCAGGGTGATGTCGACCCAGCGCCCGCGCTGGTCAGTGCCGAACGAGACCGGCTTGAACAGGTCCACCGAGCCACCCTTGATCAGCGGCCACGCGGGCTTCGTGGCGGTCGACATGTCCTGATCACCGACCCACAGCACCAGGCGCCCGGTGTGCTCGTCGGGGACGGCCTCGGGCCAGACACAGCCGAGCGGGCGCCGCAGACCGGAGGCGAGCTTGTCGCGGCGCTCGATCACGTCGGTGACGGTCACGCCGTAGGGGAGGTCGCCCTCCGCACGCCAGCCGGGGCCGTCGCGGGTGATCGGGGCGGTGAACGTGAACCCGTCCCGCCCCTTGCTCTGCACCTGGTTGATGGCCGTGATGCCGAGCGCCCCGAGGGCGCGGAGCACGATGTCGGACGTGAGCTTGGGCGCCTTCGTCATCTCGACCGCCCGGGTGATGACCGGGGCGTCGGCCTGAGTGCCGGCCGACCCCAGGGCGAGCAGCACCGCCCCGACCGAGAGGGCCTGGAGCCAGCCGGGGGCGAGGACGTAGATGGCCAGGGCAGCACCGAGCCCGACGAACATGCCGAGCACGGTGACCAGGGTCCGCAGTCGGACCCGCCCATCGCGCTGCCGGGAGAGCTTCAGGTACTCGGCCGCGTCCTCGCGCCGGACGGAGGCGAGTCGGACCGGCTCGCCCTCCCGGTCGGCGACCCACCGCATCGTCCCGCCCACGAACTTTGCCGCACCCCGCGGCGCCTGGAACGCGAGCCGCGCCGCGTAGTACGGGGACCGCAGCCCGTGGTACCCGGCCAGGTGACCGTAGTGGCCGGTGGCCCAGCGGGCGGCAGTCTTGAACTCCTTACCGGAGCGCAGCCACAGCGGGACGATGGCCCGACGCTTGGCGCCCATGAGTCGGCCCAGGAACCCGGGCCCGACTTCCGCCGGGCCATCGACCATCACGGGCTCGGTCGGGTCGCCCGACCCGTCATCCGACCCGATGCCCGACCGTGCGGGGTGCGGGTCGGCCGACCGATCGGCGGCGGGGTCGGCCGACTCGACACGGGCCGACCGCGCCTTGTCGAGGTCGACCACTTCCCCGCCCGAGTCGGACCCGGTGGGGGTGGCCATGTCGGCTTCGAGTCGGTTGAAGAGTTCGCTTTCGTCGTCGTGATTCACTGACAGTCCTTCCTGGACAAGGGAGTGGACACGGGCCCGACCGACGCTGTGAGAGGTGAGCGGTCGGGCCCGGTGTTCAAGGCTGAGGCGCAAGAGGACCGCTAACTAGCCTCGCTTTCGGCTAGTTCTGGCCCTGGCCTCACGTTCGGTTATCGCCCTACGAGTACGCGCAGGTGGGGCACACGCCGAGTGAGGTCGGGATGCAGTACCCGGCGTCCTGCAGGCACTGCGGGCAGGTGCGGCGGGCGAGCATCGCTTTGGCGAGTGCGGCCTCGCGTCCTGGCGTCATCGACCGGACGGGCTTGGCCATCTCGATCCGGTAGAGGTAGGCGACGGCCACGCCTGCTTTGCGGCGGCGGGAGCGGCGCATGATCTGCGCGGCCACTTCCTGCCCGCCGGGCCGGAGTCCGCGGGCACGGAGCTGACGGCGGGTGGCATAGCCGTCCGGGGCCAACTTCCATGGGAACGTCGGTATCCCATGCATCGCACCGGTCGGGTCGTAGCACTCGCCGAACGTCGGGGACATCAGGCCGCCACCCCCGTCTCGGGCACGTTGGCACGCGCTCGGCGGCCCGAGCGGCGCCCGGTGACGGATGCGAAGAGCCTGCCGAGCCCCGCCCGGCTGACCCCGCCCCGCCCCTGCTTGGCCGCGTACATGGCTTCATCGGCCCTGCGGAGCAGACCGGACAGGTCCTCTCCGGGGTGGTCGGCGGCGCGTGCCCAGCCGAGTGACACCGTGGTGTGCACCGCTGGATCGAGCCCGTCCGCGGGGCGGGCGAGCACGCCGTGGAGAATCGCGAGGAGATCGGATGCGGTGCCGTGGTCGTCGATGACGACCGCGGCGAACTCATCGCCTCCGAGCCGTCCCGCAACTCCGGTCCGGCCGACGTAGTGAGACAGCCGGTCCGCGGTCGCCTTCAGCAGCGCGTCCCCGGCGGCGTGGCCGTGGCGGTCGTTGATCTGCTTGAAGTGGTCGACGTCGGCGAGAACCACGACCGCCCGCGAGTCCTTCAACAGGGCCGTGGCGCGGCGGGTGAAGCCGTCGCGGGTGCGCAGTCCGGTGAGTGGGTCACGGCGAGCGCTGTGCAGGCGGCGGCGCATCCACAGCGTGTGGACGGACCAACTGGCGGCGAGCGGCCCGGCCGTGGCCAGTGCGGTTAACAGGGTGCTCATGCCGCCACCGCCCCGGCGTGCTCCGCGTCCGTCTTGGTGTCGTCCTGCTGGTCGTCGGTGTCGACGGCGTGGAGCGGCTGACCTGCTGCCCGCTCTGCTTTGAGGGTGTCGCGCAGGGTGCGGGCGGTGGCCTGCGAGACGTGAACCGCCGTGCGGATACCGTCAGCGGTCAGTGCCGCGTCCGGCCACGCCGTGGTGACCTCCCGCGCCTCGGTCAGGATCTCTTCCGGGGTCCGCTTCGTCTTCGGCTTCGCGCTACGGCGGGCGGAAGGCTTCGCGGGCGGCTTCGGCTTGGCGGCCTGCTCCGGCCCGGGCTCGGGCTCCGACTTCACGGCCAGCTCGGTGGGTGGGTTCTGCTCGCCCGCGGGGTTGGCCTCCCCGAGCTTGAGCAGGACCCGTTGGGCGCGTGGTGTCTTCGAGCGCCAGCGGCGGCCGTGCCGTTCGCGCAGCTCGGCGCGGGCCAGCAGGCGTTCCCGCTCGCGGGTCAGTGCGTCGGCGTAGGAGGTGATCTCCCACAGCGTCATCCGGCGCCACAGAGTGAATGTGGAGGGGAAGGCCAGCAGCCACCGGGAGGCACGGATTTTGTCCATGCGGCGGCCGGTGACGGCCCCGATCCGGGACGCGTAGATGTGGGCGCCGATCTCGGAAAAGACCACCCACAGCAGCGGCATCGTCCCGTGCGCGACCTTCGCCCACAGGTCGTGGCCTGCCGAGACGTTCAACCCGCAGGTCACCAGGGTCAGGACCCAGGGGACGAACCGCACCCATGCCAAGGCCATGTCCATCCGGATCAGCAGCAGGTTCGCCACCGAGAACACCGGGATCGACACGTCCATGCCGACCGGGACCATCCACGGCTCACCGAACCCCCACCGTGCGGCAGCATCGGACACCGCGTCGAACGAGGAGATCAGTCCCAGCGCGCCGACCCCGGCCGCGGCAAGCGCACCGAGCCCGGCCAGACCGAGTTCCGGGCGGGTCAGCGGCGGAACCGCCGGCCGATCCATGTTCTGCACCATGGTCGTCATGCCGCACCTCCCGGCGCGCGCTGCACCTTGGCGGCGGCCATGAGAACGACGCGCGCCGGGTGCGGGTGGTAGCCGGGACCGGTGTCCTCGCTCCACTCCCACTCGACACCGTCCGCGAGCGTGAACCCGAGCGAGGCGAGCGCCGCCCCACGTTCCTCGCGGCTCGGCACCTGGTCTGACGTGGGCCAGGTGAACACGGGCCACTCGCTCACCAGCCCCGTGATCACCACGTACAACTGCCAGCAGGGCCCGGCGGTCCGTTCCGGCACCGTCGTCCCGCAGCAACGCAAGCTCAACTGCGCCCGCAGTACCCGGCCGCTCATGCCGCAACTCCGCCCCGGTACTGCCGACGGCCAGCCGCCCGGCGGGCGGGCAGCGGGGTGACGTTGAACAGCTCCGGCGCGTGGGCCTCGATCGCCTCGGCGGCGACGCGGCTGACGCGGTCGGGGAAGTCCGGGTTGTCCGCGAGGATGTCGCGGGCCGCGTCCATGCGGGCGGCCCGCTCCATCTCGCTCTCGCCCTCCACACCCAGCCAAAGATCCAGCGGGGTACCGAGGGCCAGTTCGATGAACTCGGTGGTGCTGGCCGCGATGTGTCCGGCCACAATGTTCTTCATGGGTCGTGGTTCTCCTTAGCGGTGGAACGGCCCAGAACAGCGGCCCCGGTGGTAGGACACCGGGGCCGCGCGCCGTTGTGGATGAAGCAGGAAGGTCGTTCTCCGGCTCCCCCTCACCGCCTGTGCGAGACAGGCGGATCAGGCAACCGGCCGCAGCATGAACCTGCTGCGGACAGGTACGGGGTTGCGCTGTACATCACGCGGAAGACCGCGTGGCCGCCTACTTGGCCGAGGAGAGGCGGCGTGATCCCCATTCAGTTGTCAAAGAACAGTCGCTCCCCAGCAAGCGCGGTAACCCCTGGTCAGAGGGGCTCCCGTCCTCACGGGACCCGCCGGGTGCTTTGCGGTCGTGATTGCCATGCCGATCCGACACAGCAACGTACGTGACACCCCGTACGACTTGTCTGGAGGAGTGCCGCGCTCTGAGTCTGCACAACCCGCCCTTGGCTAGTCAAGCCTTCTCGTCTAACTTGTACGGAGGAGCTGGAGCAGAAGGGTTGGAGATGCCCGTGCGACGCGGAATGACTAAGGCGCAGGAGATCGCGGCTGACCTGCGCAGGCAGATCGAGCAAGGGGAGCTAGCCCCTGGAGCTGCACTGCCTAGCGAGTCGCAGCTGATGAGCCAGTACGGCTACAGCCGCGAGACCGTACGCGCTGGCGTCCGAGCCCTTGTTGAAGAGGGTTTGGTCGTCACCGGGTGGGGCCAGGGCAAATACGTCCGCGAGAACTACCCACCTGTGGTGTGGAACTGGTCGACCCTGGAAAGCCGGAGCCGCCACGAGAACGCCGTAAACGGTCAGACAGCGGGTGACCAGTGGGCCAGCGCCATAGCGCTGGATGGCCAGTCCCCTCGGCAGGAGATCACCGTCTCCATCGTCGAGCCGCCCTCACACGTCCGTGATGCGCTCGCTCTGCCTGACGGCGGCCTGGCTGTGGCCCGCAAGCGGATTCGGTACGTCGACAACCGCCCGTACGCGCTCGCCGACTCGTACTTCCCCCAGGAACTCGTCGCCGGCACGCTCCTCATGGAGCCGCGCGACGTGGCGGCGCCTGGTGGTGTGCTCGCGTCCGTCGGCCTCATCCAGATCAAGTACAGGGATGAGATCGCGGTGCGAATGCCGACGCGACATGAAGCTGAACTTCTCGCCCTACCTGCGGCGACGCCGGTAGCCGAGCACACGCGAACCGGCTACGACGCGGACGGCAAGCCGTTGCGCTGCATGGTCACCATCCTCCCCGGCGATAGGCACAAGATCCTCTATGAAGTCGACACCGACTGAGCGTGTCCGCCCTGCACGGGCGGAAGACGTACGGTCCCTCATGGCGCTGAGGACAGAGGCCGAAAGTTGGCTGGAGTCCAAGGGGACCGACCAATGGAGCGACCCGGAGACCGGAGCCAAAGCCATCACGAAGTGGCGGGCATCGATCGACGAAGGGCGCGCATGGGTCGTCGTCGATGACTCCGAGACGGTCTTGGCTACCGTCAGCAGGGGGCCTATCGACCGCGATTTCTGGACTGATGACGACCGCCCAGAAACGGCCTTCTACCTCTACAAGCTGATCGTCGCCCGCCACGCGGCGGGGCGACGCCTCGGTGAGCGCTTGGTGGACTGGGCTTCCAATCTGGCAGCACTGGAGGGGCGCGACTGGGTGCGTATAGATACTTGGCGCGCCAACAAGGGCCTACACAGCTACTACGAACGAATCGGCTTCGAGCACGTGCGGACAGAGAGCCCACCGCATCGGCGCTCTGGGTGGCTGGCGCAGCGTCCAGTCACCACGCTGAGCCTTCCTGATTCGCCCTTGGCAGTAGGTTCGCGCGCCGCCGCATGACTCCGAGCCCCGTCTCAGTTTCCGTCTCGTTCACCGCCGTACACCGTCGTTCATGGCGGTACTTCACCCGCTCACGACTTCAGGTTCAGTCCCTCCGTGAACGGCCATGAACGACCGCGTACGGACCCCTGATCAGCAGGAACAGACCTCGAAAGCGAGTGTGGGGAAACTCACCGAGGGTTCAAATCCCTCCGCTACCGCTCTTGTGAAGGGCCCGGCGCATCGCGTCGGGCCCTTCGGGTTTTCCGCACCTGCACTCGCGGATACGGACAGATACGGACACGACTGTGGTCCCGGGCGCGTCGGTCGTCGCACCCGGGACCACAGCCCGCGAAGTATTGGCCGGGGGAAGCGGCATCGGGGGGACAAGCCGCTCCCCCCGATGAGAACAGGCCCCTCAAGCCCTCGCCGCAGTCAGGGGGAAGCTCGCGGCGGGAACCCCACAGTGAGGTCCCGTTCCTCGCCTCGCGGATTCCAGCCGGATCCGCCGGGCTCACCGTCCATCCTGCGGCCTCGCAGAGGCCTTACGAGCGGGCAAAGGGCCCCCGATCGCCGAGCCGTTGGTCCGTAAAGGCCCTGTGAGTGGTCGGAAACACCAGAGGGATACGGCCATTCGTGCGGATAGAATCGCCCGACTGCACAGGGGATCGAAGGCGAGGCAGGGGCTGATGGTGCAAGCGAAGAAGATAGCTCTCTACGTGATAGTCGTCTTCGTGCTGTACACGATCATCACGTCTCCGGCCCGGGCGGCGGATCTTGTCCAGGTAGGGTTCGAGGGCGTTTCAAGTGCCGCACAGGGCGTCGGCGACTTCATGTCCGAGCTCGTGAAGTAGGAGTACCCCGTGATCCGCCATCTGGTCCTGTTCAAGCTGAACGACGGCGTCGAGCGGGACGACCCGCGGGTGGTCGCGGGGGCGAAGGCCTTCCAGGAGCTGGCGGGACAGGTCCCCGAGCTGGAGTTCTGGGAGTGCGCCTGGAACATCACCGACCGGCCGATCGCGTACGACTTCGCCATCAACTCCGCGGTCGCCGACGAGGACGCCCTGAAGCGTTACATCGAGAACCCCGCCCATCAGGCCGCCGCCGGACAGTGGCGCGCGTTCGCCACCTGGGTGATCGCCGACTATCCGTTCTGATTCGCCCGGTCCGCCTGATCCGGTCGGCCCCCTGAGCCCCTCGCCACCACGGCAAGGGGCTTTTCTTTGTGTTTAAACCAGGTTGACCCCAACACGACGCTATACGGTGCTTGCACACAGTGGACATGTCTTGTGATGCTATGACCGCTTTTGACGGATGAGTTGACCGAAGTTGACCGCAAAGGGGTGGCGTCACCGTGCCGGCCAGTGCAGCGCCTCAAGTGCCTCCCCAGACCGTCCAGACCGTCCAGACCGTCGAAACCATCGAGACGGTTGAGACGGTCGAGACGGTCGAGACGGTCGAGACAGAAACGCCCGACACCACGACACCGCCCGCCAGGACCAGGGGCGCCGACACCAGGGCGCTCACTCAGGTCCTCTTCGGACAGCTCAAGAACCTGGAGCCGGGGACCCCGGAGCACGGCCGCGTACGGGCGGCGCTGATCGAGGCGAACCTCCCCCTGGTGCGGTACGCCGCGGCGCGCTTTCGAAGCCGTAACGAGCCGATGGAGGACGTCGTCCAGGTCGGCACGATCGGCCTGATCAACGCCATCGACCGATTCGACCCCGAACGCGGTGTCCAGTTCCCGACCTTCGCGATGCCGACCGTCGTCGGCGAGATCAAGCGGTACTTCCGGGACAACGTACGGACCGTCCATGTCCCGCGCCGGCTGCACGAGCTCTGGGTCCAGGTCACCGGCGCCACAGAGGATCTGACGACCGCTCACGGCCGCTCTCCCACAACCGCGGAGATCGCCGAGCGGCTGAGGATCTCCGAGGACGAGGTGCTCGCCTGCATCGAGGCCGGCCGTTCCTACCACGCAACCTCGCTGGAAGCCGCACAGGAGGGCGACGGGCTGCCCGGCCTGCTGGACCGGCTCGGCTACGAGGACCCGGCCCTCGCCGGGGTCGAGCACCGCGACCTGGTCCGGCATCTGCTCGTACAGTTGCCCGAGCGCGAGCAACGCATCCTGCTGCTGCGCTACTACAGCAATCTGACACAGTCGCAGATCAGCGCCGAACTGGGTGTCTCCCAGATGCATGTGTCAAGGCTGCTCGCCCGCAGTTTCGCCCGGCTTCGATCCGCAAACAGGATCGAGGCGTAACCGGAACGGGTAGAGCACTCGAAGTCCGGTTCGGGCGGCCGAAATGCCGCACGCCCCCTGTTAACTGCACAGACGCCACAAAGACTTGTCGACATGTCACTACAGCGTGTTGCCGACATGTGACATTCTGCGGGAACCGCGTTTGCCGTGGCCTCGCCGCCGGTATTCAGGTGGAGGCTGCGTTCCTCCGATGGTCGCGGCTCAACGCGACCGTCCGCGACCTCAAGGGGGTGGCATGTCCGCAGAACAGGGCAGCTCGAAGGTGCTCACGCTCACGAAGAGCGCACCCGCACCCGTTGTGCTCACCAGCTCGCCGGAAGCCATCGACACCCGCACTCTGTCCCGCTCCCTGTTCCTGCGGCTCGCCGCGCTGGGGCCCGCGCCGGGCCCCGATGGAACGGACAGCCCGGAGCGTGCCTATGTACGGGACACACTCATCGAGCTCAACCTCCCGCTGGTGCGTTACGCCGCGGCGCGGTTCCGCAGCCGCAACGAGCCGATGGAGGACATCGTCCAGGTCGGCACGATCGGGCTGATCAAGGCGATCGACCGGTTCGACTGCGAACGGGGTGTGGAGTTCCCGACGTTCGCGATGCCGACCGTCGTCGGGGAGATCAAGCGCTTCTTCCGCGACACCTCGTGGTCGGTGCGCGTCCCGCGCCGCCTCCAGGAGCTGCGACTCGCGCTGACCAAGACCAGCGACGAGCTCGCCCAGAAGCTCGACCGCTCGCCGACCGTGCCCGAGCTGGCCAAGGCGCTCGGCGTCTCCGAGGAGGACGTGGTCGACGGACTGGCCGTCGGCAACGCGTACACCGCCTCCTCGCTGGACTCGCCCTCGCCCGAGGACGACGGCGGCGAAGGCTCCCTCGCGGACCGGCTCGGATACGAGGACTCGGCACTGGAGGGCGTCGAGTACCGCGAATCACTCAAGCCGCTGCTGGCCAAGCTCCCGCCACGCGAACGCCAGATCATCATGCTGCGGTTCTTCGCCAACATGACGCAGTCCCAGATCGGCGAGGAGGTCGGCATCTCACAGATGCACGTCTCACGCCTGCTGACCCGTACGCTCGCCCAGCTCAGGGAAGGGCTCATCGCCGACTGACCGCCGTGGACCGCCGCACCGTGGCACGAGGGTTCCGATTTGACGGACCGTCAGCCACACTGGCGCGATGCGACGTCAGATACGCGACTCGACCGGCCGCCGGGGCTCCGTGATCGCCGCCTCGGCGGCCGTGCTGTGTCTGGGCGGCGCGCTGGCCGCCTGCGGCGGCGGGACGGCGGACGACGGCTACGTGGCGGTCGGCGCGGCAGGCGCGGGCCCCGAGAGAGCGCCGTCGGGAGCGGTGGCGCCGTCGGGGAAGGTGACGCTGGTGCCGCTGGACAGGGGCGGCAAGGGCGGTGGGAGTGCCGGAGACCGGGCCGGCGGCGGCGGGCCTTCGCCGGACGCCTCCGCCGCAGGCGACAGCTCCGGGGGTACGAGCACTGCGAGTGGCGCGGCCGACCGGCCGCCCGGTACAACCGGCCCCGGCGCAGGCGGCGCGGGCAGCGGCACCGGCAGTGCGGGCGGCGGTACAGGCGGTACGACCGGCTCCGCCGACTCCGGTGGCTCCGAAGGAGGCCCCACGGGCCCCGCAACCCCGTCGGCGCCCGGCTCCACCGCGCCCGCGGGGCCTGCTGTGCTGGTGGTGGGTGCCCCCGAGCGGGCGGCAGCGGACGAGCGCTGGTGCGAGAAGGTGACCGTGGAGTTCCGCAACACCGGAGGATCACCGGCGCGCTCGGGGACCGTCACCTTCGCCACGCACATCATCGGCGGACTGGGGATCGACTGGGCGACCATCGAGTCGACCGAGCCACTGCCCGCGCCAATCAACGCGGGAGCGGCCCGGACGAAGACGTACGCCGTCTGCGTGGACGCCTGGCGGGTGCCCCTGGGTATGCATGTCGAGACCCGGGACGTCACCGCCGTATTGAAGTGACGGGTGGAGGCAGGAGGTACGGAGGAACCGGTGCGCCGGTCAGTCGAGCGCGAGCCAGGCGACCGCTGCGAGGACGACGATCACCGCGACGACGGTGACGATCACCCCGGTCTTCGGTCCGGACGAGGCGGCCGGCTGCTGCCGACGCTGCGGCTCGCCCTCGTCGACGAAGGCGCGGAACATCTGGGTGCTGCCCGCGGGGTCGTAATTACCCTCGGGGCCCTGGGGGCTGCCATTTACCGGCGGCTGATTACGCATGAATGCATTCCCACTCGATCAGGTGAAGTGCTCGTCGGATACTGCGATATGAAGCCTGTGGAACTGTAGCGTCGTCACGTGGGAGAGGGTCCTGCGGCCAACGCTCGACGCCCTCTCGCCAGGGACTCCGCCCGCCACAGACTGGATCAAGCGCGTCACGCGTGCCGCCACCGGGGTGCGAAAGCGGAGAACCAGGTCGCCCAAGACCGTTCGGGATGGCCCGCCAGACGCACAGCACCTCGCGCCGGGCGCCAAGGAACGGTCGCGTGTCATGGGTCAGGACCCTAACGGTCCGGCGGCACCTTATGCCCCTACGGGGCGACGGCCGGGCCCCGAGTAACGCTTGGGGCCTACTGCCGTTTCGGGGCCACCGTCCACACCTCCGGTGTGGCACGAGACACACCCGCCCCGACCCGTCCCGCACACGCTGGGCGCTTGACTCAAGCCCTACGCAGCCTTTTGCCTTCCTTTACTTATGCAAGCCTCATTTCGTTTGCCTGCAGCAACCAACACTTATATGGTTGCCCTAAGCAACAAGATGAACCGGTGAGATGTCTGGGGGGCCCGTGGCCGTACGAAGTCAGTACGAAGAACTGGCCCGGCAGCTCAGCGCCATCGGGGCCGTCAAGCGGGGTCTCGCCCGCATGCTGCCCCCCGAATGCCCTGGCGGCTCGGCGGCCGTACTGGCACTTCTCCGCGAACACGGCGAAATGCGGATCAGCAGACTGGCCGAGCTGATGGCCGTCGACATGTCGGTGACCAGCCGTCATGTCGCCCATGTGGCAGAGCGTGGCTGGATCGAACGGTCCTCGGATCCGGCGGACAAGCGGTCCCGCATCCTGCGGCTGACCCCCGCCGGACATGACGTACTCAGCGATCTGAACCGCCGGACCACCGAAATGTTCATCCATAACCTCTCCGACTGGTCCGACGACGACGTCGGACAGCTCAACACGCTGTTGGCCAGGCTGCGCGACAGTTTTGCCTGTCGCGGCCCCGGAGGGTGCGCCCCCGGAAAGCACATCGGCGACTGCCGCTTCCGGCATGCCGACAGCGACAACGACTCGCACACCCGTACACCTGTGTAACAGAAGCAAAGACAAGGAACTCAATGGCTACGACCACACCAACCGGTGTGCGGGGCGGCCACGCCAAGCACGGGGGATCGTCCGATGCCTCGTCCGGCGCGCCGATGACACACCGACAGATCATGGAAGCACTGGCCGGGCTGATGCTCGGCATGTTTGTCGCGATCCTGTCGTCGACGGTCGTCTCCAACGCCCTTCCGGAGATCATCTCCGACCTCGGCGGCGGCCAGAGCGCCTACACCTGGGTCGTCACGGCCTCGCTGCTGGCGATGACCGCCACCACCCCCCTGTGGGGCAAGCTCTCCGACCTGTTCAGCAAGAAGCTGCTGGTTCAGATAGCCCTCATCATCTACGTCGCGGGCTCCGTCGTCGCCGGTATGTCGACCAGCAGCGGGATGCTGATCGCCTGCCGTGTCGTCCAGGGCATCGGCGTCGGCGGTCTCTCCGCCCTCGCGCAGATCGTGATGGCGGCGATGATCGCCCCGCGCGAGCGCGGTCGCTACAGCGGATACATCGGTGCGGTGTTCGCCGTCGCCACCGTCGGTGGTCCGCTGCTCGGCGGTGTCATCACCGACACCAGCTGGATGGGCTGGCGCTGGTGCTTCTACGTCGGTGTGCCGTTCGCCATCATCGCGCTGGTCGTGCTGCAGAAGACGCTGAAGCTCCCGGTCGTGAAGCGTGAGGTCAAGGTCGACTGGTGGGGTGCGGTCTTCATCAGCGCCGCCGTGTCGCTGCTGCTCGTCTGGGTGACCTTCGCGGGCGACAAGTACGACTGGCTCTCCTGGCAGACCGCCGCGATGCTCATCGGCTCCGCCGTGCTCGCCGGGCTCTTCGTCGCCGTCGAGTCCAAGGCCAGCGAGCCGATCATCCCGCTGCGCCTCTTCCGTAACCGCACGATCGCGCTGGCCTCGCTGGCTTCGATGTTCGTCGGTATCGCGATGTTCGCGGGCACTGTCTTCTTCAGCCAGTACTTCCAGCTGGCGCGCGGCAAGTCGCCGACGATGTCCGGTGTCATGACGATCCCGATGATCGCGGGTCTGTTCGTCTCCTCGACGGTCTCCGGCCAGATCATCACCAGGACCGGCCGCTGGAAGGCCTGGCTGGTCACCGGTGGCTTCCTGGTCACCGCCGGGCTCGGGCTGCTGGGCACCATCCGGTACGACACGGAGTACTGGCACATCGCGGTCTTCATGGCCGTGATGGGTCTGGGCATAGGCATGATGATGCAGAACCTGGTGCTCGCCACGCAGAACCAGGTCGCTCCGGCCGACCTCGGCTCGGCCAGCTCCGTCGTCACCTTCTTCCGTTCCCTCGGTGGTGCGATCGGCGTCTCGGCGCTGGGCGCCGTCATGGCGAACCGCGTCACCCACTACGTCCAGGACGGCCTCGCGGAGCTCGGTCCCAAGGGCGCGGCCATGGGCCACGGCGGCACCGGCGGCGGGGGCATCCCCGACCTGGACAAGCTGCCCGCGCCGTTCCGTACGGTCATGGAGAGCGCCTACGGGCACGCTGTCGGCGATGTCTTCCTGTACGCCGCCCCGGCCGCGCTGGTCGCCTTCCTGATCACGATCTTCATCAAGGAGGTCGCTCTGAAGTCGAACGCCGCGAATGACGCCCCGGCCACGGCCGAGGTCCCCGTCGCGGAGACGGTCGAGGCTCCGGCCACCGCTGCCGCGCCGGTCTCCCGGGCAACGGCCCAGGCCGCCCCGGTCTCCTCGGCCGACACCCTGGAAGCCCCGGTCGCCACCCTGCAGGGCACGGCCGTGCACGGTGTGGTGCGCGGCGCCGAGGGCACACCCGTCGCACGGGCCGCCGTCACGCTGATCTCGCTGGCCGGCCGGCAGCTGGGGCGCTCCGTCGCCCAGGCCGACGGCAGCTACGGTCTGGACGCGCCTGGCTCCGGCAGCTACGTCCTGATCGCGTCCGCCGACGGCTTCCAGCCGCAGGCGTCCACTGTGGTCGTCGGTGCCGAGCCGCTCTCGTACGACATCCTGCTGTCCGGTACGAGCGGCCTGGCCGGGATCGTGCGGACCGCCGAGACCGCTGCGCCGGTCGACGGCGCCATGGTCGTCGTGACCGATGTGCGCGGCGATGTGCTGGCCACCGGCAAGTCCGGTGAGACGGGCGAGTTCACCTTCGGTGAGCTGGTCCCCGGTTCGGTGACCGTCGCGGTGAACGCCGCAGGGTTCCGTCCGCTGGCGCTGCCGGTGGAGATCGGCGGCCAGGGCGTCACCCGGATCGAGGCCGCACTGCAGTCCGGCGCGCTGGTGCAGGGCGTCGTGCGGGCCGGTTCCGGCCGGCGGCCGCTGCCGGACGCCCGGGTCACGCTGGTCGACGCGGCGGGCAATGTGGTCGCCACCTCGACGACCGGGGACGACGGGGCCTACGCGTTCGCCGACCTGGACGCGGGCGAGTACTCGGTCATCGCGACCGGCTACCCGCCGGTGGCCGGAGCGCTGACCGTGGCCGGTCGCGGGGTCGACGGCCACGACATCGAGCTCGCCCACCCCGGCGAGTAACCACAGACCCCTGGCGGGTCGGCGTTTCGAGCGGAGACGCTGTACCGGCCGGTGGAAATGGGCCCCGGTGCAGGGGACGGCAGGCAGGGGACGGCCTGCCGTCCCCTGCCCCGGGGCCCGACTCATTGAGTCATTGAGCAAGGAGAGAAAACGGGATGGGACTTCGCGCACAGGTACGGACGCGGGACGGCTGGGCGGTCCAGCACGCGGTCGTGACGGTCACCGACATGACCGGCGCGCAGGTGCTGCGGGCCACTGCCGACGAGGACGGGGCGGTGCGGACCGACGCTCCCCTGCAGGCCGGCGCGTACACAGTGATCGTCACGGCGGTCGGGTACGCCCCCGCCGCCTCCACCGCCCTCGTCACCGCGAGCGGACGGGTCGAGGCCGGCACGGTGGTGCTGGCCCGCCAGGGCGGTGTGGAGCTGCCGCCGCCGGGCGCCTGGTCGCTGGACCCGGCGCACTCCTCGGTGGCCGCGGTCGCGCAGCACTTGGGGATCTCCAGCGTGCACGGCCGGTTCACCGAATTCGGCGGCCGGATCGAGATCGCGGAGGACGTCGCGCAGTCCCGGGTCGACGCCGTCATCAGCGCGGCCAGCATCGACACCGGCAACGGCATGCGCGACAAGCACCTGCGCTCGCCGGACTTCCTGGACTCGGACCGGTTCCCGGAGATCACGTACCGCTCCAACGGACTGACCCCGGCAGGACCCGACCGCTGGCTTGTCCACGGCGAACTGTCGCTGCACGGCGTCATGCGGCCGGTCGACCTGAACCTGAGCTACCTCGGGACGGGCCCGGACCCGTGGGGCGGGGTGCGTGCGGCATTCAGCGCAACGGCGGAGCTGCGCCGCGAGGACTTCGCCATGAACTACAACCAGGTGGTGCAGGCGGGCATCTCGGCGATCGGTACGACGCTGCGGGTGGAGCTCGACATCCAGGCCGTGCAGGGTGAGTCCCTGCCGTCGTAGTCTGCGGACATGGCACCCGACATCGCGACGAACACCGCCGTGGAACTCGACGAGTTGCTGGCTTTCGTACGGCCCAGGCACCGGGCGATCCTGCTGACCACCCGGTCCGACGGCCGCCCCCAGGGCTCCCCGCTGACCTGCGGCGTCGATGACGCCGGACGGATCGTCGTCTCGACCTACCCCGAACGGGCCAAGGCCCGCAACGCGAAACGGGACGAGCGGGTCAGCGTGATCGTCCTGTCCGACGACTGGAACGGGCCGTGGGTACAGATCGACGGCTCGGCCGAGGTGATCGACTCACCGGATTCGGTCGAGCCGCTCGTCGAGTACTTCCGGAACATCTCGGGTGAGCACCCGGACTGGGACGAGTACCGGGCGGCGATGGTGAAGCAGGGGAAGTCGATCATCCGGATCACTCCGGAGCGCTGGGGTCCGGTCGCAACCGGCGGCTTCCCCGCCCACTTGGCGCCCGGCAGCTGACAGCCGTCTGCTGTCTGCTGTCTGCTGTCTGCTGTCTGCCGGATACGTTTCCCGGATGCCTTCCCGAATACATGCGCATGTACCGGCGCCGGGCCTGCTCGGGCCCGGCTGCCGGCCGCGCCGGACGCCTCCGTCGTCCGCGAACTGGAGCGGATCACCGGCCGCCCCGTGGAACAGGGTTCTTCAGGCACAGCGCCTGAGGAGCCCTTCATCCATGTCGGGGCCTCGCTGCCGGATGCGCTTCGGGACGGGTCGCTGGTGTGGTTCCACAGCGTGAACGCCGGTACGGACGCCCTGCTGGCCGCCGGACCGTGGCCGTCCGGGGCGCTGCTCACCCGGACGGTGGGCCGCATGGGGGAGCGGATCGCCCAGTACGTGCTGGCCCGGCTGCTCGCCGGCTGCCGGGGACGGCCGTGGATGTGGGGCGCGGGTACTGAGGGGCGAACGAGGTCTCAGCGGTCCCGCATCGCCTCGATGCCCGCGATCAGCAGGTCCAGGGCGAAGGTGAAGTCCCGGTCGCGCATCTCCTCGACCGTTTCGCCGCCGCGGGCGTCCATCAGGTCCTGTGAGGACTCGACGATCCGGCTGAGCTGCGGCTGGCTCCGGATGGCGCCCATCGCCTGCTGGAAGAACTCGTCCTGGCTGACCCCCGTCTCCGCGCTGCGTTGCACGAAGTGGGCCTCGATGGTGCCGAATCCGTACACGAACTGGAAGACCGCGGAGAGCGCGCCCGTCTGCTGGTGCAGCGGCAGCCCCGTCGCCCGGATCACGTCCTGGACGGCGTGCGAGAACAGCATCGAGTGCGGGCCCATGTTGAGGAAGTGACCGGCGAGCGGCGACACCCAGACATGCCGGACCAGCAGTTCCCGGTAGGAGATGGCCAGTTCCCGCAGGCGCTCGTGCCAGTGCGCGTCCTCGCGAGGGGGCGCGATCTCGCTGTAGACCGAGTCGAGGGCCAGCTCCAGCAGATCGTCCTTGGTGTCCACGTACCAGTAGAGGGACATCGCGGTGACGTCCAGCTCGGCGGCGAGCCGTCGCATGGAGAACTTGGCGAGGCCCTCCGCGTCCAGCAGCCGGACCGTAGCCGCGGTGATCCTGTCCCGGTCGAGACCGGCCGGCTGGTCCGATTTACGGGTGCGCGACGGTGCCCGCTGCTCCAGCCACACACTGGTCCTGGCGGGGTTCTTCACACGGTCGGCCGCGGACACCATGGCGCACTCTCCTCGTCTTGCCGGCGGGACGGACCGGATGCGTACTCGTGCGCACGAAGCGGATCCGTACGGTCCGATGCGCCCCGCCTCGATGCTATGCCGCCACCTCGGCCTCGGCCGAGCCCGCCCGGGCAGATTCTGCCCGCTCCGCACGGCGCAGGAGCGCCGCGGCCAGCAGGCCGCCGGCCAGCACCGCCACCGCTCCGACCAGCTGGCTGGTCTCCAGCCCCGAGGCGAAGGCGTCCGTGATCCGCGCCCGCTCCCCGTCGTCGGTGGCCGAGGCCAGCGCTGCGGGCAGCGAGGCGGCCCCGACGGCCGCTGGCACGAGCGCCGCGAACCGGGAGTTGAGCACCGCGCCGAGGACGGCGACCCCGAGACCGTTGCCGAACTCGGCGAGCGTGCCGTTGACCCCGGCGCCCACGCCTGCCTTCTCCGGCGGAATGGCACTCATGATCGCGTTGGCCATGGCGGGCATGGCGAGCGCGATGCCCGCGCCCATCACGACCAGGCCGAGCAGCATGCCGCCGTAGCCGTCGCCGCCGAGCAGCGCGATCGCGGCGAGGCCCGCGGCCAGCAGGCTCATCCCGGCCGCGATGGTGACGGGCGTGCCCAGCTTGGGCACCAGCCTGGCGCCCAGTCCGGTGAGGTTGAGCGCGACGACGCTCAGCGCCAGCGGAGCCGTACGCAGACCGGCCTCCAGCGCCCCGTAGCCGAGGACGAACTGAAGCTGCTGGGTGAGCAGGAACAGCGAGCCGCCCATCCCGAAGGCGACCAGGATCGCGCCCGCGACCGCGCCGATGAACTTCTGGTTCCGGAAGAAGTGCATGTCCAGCATCGGGTACGGGATGTGCAGCTCCCACAGCACGAACCCGGTCAGTACGGCGACCCCGACGAAGGCGGTCAGCAGCACCTGGCCCGACACCCAGCCGTGCGCCGGACCGGAGATGATCGCGTACACGACGGACGCCATGCCGATGGTGGAGAGCAGTGCGCCGAGCAGGTCGGGGCGCTCACTGCTGGGGTTCTTGGATTCCGGGACGAGCCGGATGACGGCGACCAGGCCGATGACAGCGACCGGGATGTTGATCAGGAAGATCGCACCCCACCAGAAGTGTTCGAGCATCACGCCGCCGACCAGCGGTCCGACGGCGAAGCCGAGCGAGCTGACGGTCGACCAGATGCCGATCGCCTTGACCCGCTCGGAGTCGTCGAAGATCTGCACGACGACGGCCAGGGTCGTCGTCATCAGCAGCGCACCGCCGATGCCCATGCCCGCGCGGGCGGCGATCAGCTGCGTGGACGACTGGGCCAGTCCGGCCACCAGCGAGCCGATGCCGAACAGGGCGAGCCCCGCGATCAGCATCTTCTTGCGGCCGTAGCGGTCGGCGGAGCTGCCGGCCGTGAGCAGCAGACCCGACTGGACCAGCGAATAGGCGTTGATCATCCACTGCACATCGGCGGTGGAGGCGTCCAGCTCCCGGGTGAGGGAGGGGATCGCGACGTTGAGGACGGTGTTGTCGAGCAGCACGGTGAGCTGGGCGAGACAGATGACGCCGAGGATCAGCCAGCGCTGCGGGTGGCTCGGTGGCGAGAGGCGGTTCTGCTCGGCGACGGTCGCCGTCATGCGGACTCCTGATGCCTTATACGGTGTACGAGTACGAGACGTACACCGTATAGCCAGCCCCCATACGGTGTACAACCCATTTCCGCTCGGTACCGTGCTCGCCGCTGATCCGACAAGGGCTGGAGTGGTATGTCACTGCGTCGTCGTGCGGTGGAAGTGCTCATCGCAGCGGGCCTGTTGGGCACCGCCGTCGCGCCCCCGGCATCGGCCGCCGGGCAGGGGCACGCGGTGCCGCTGCGCGTGGCCACGTACAACATCCATGCAGGCGCCGGCATGGACAACGTCTTCGATCTCGACCGGCAGACCGCCGAGCTCCGCTCACTGGACGCCGATGTGATCGGGCTCCAGGAGGTCGACGTCCACTGGGGCACCCGCAGCGAGTGGCGCGATCTGGCGGCCGAGCTGGCCGAGCGGCTGCACATGCAGGTCTCGTTCGCCCCGATCTACAGCCTCGATCCCGATACTCCGGGTGGGCCCCGGCGTGAGTTCGGTGTCGCGGTGCTGTCCAGGTACCGGATCGTGAGCGCCGAGAACCACGAGATCACCCGGCTCTCCACCCAGGACCCGAACCCGGTTCCGGCCCCTGCGCCCGGCTTCGGCGAGGTGGTCCTGCGGGTGAAGGGGCTGCCCGTGCATGTGTATGTGACGCAGCTCGACTACCGCGGCGACCCGTCCGTACGGACCGCCCAGGTCGCCGACACCCGCCGGGTCATGGCCGAGGACGAGGCACCGGGGCGGCAGAAGGTGCGGCAGATCCTGCTCGGCGACTTCAACGCGGCACCGGCCGCTCCCGAACTCGCCCCGCTGTGGGAGGAGCTGACGGACATCGAGCCCGGCGGGCCGACGTACCCGGCGCAGGATCCGGTGCAGCGGATCGATTACGTGGCGGTGTCGAAGGATTCCGTACGGGTACGCGACGCGGCGGTGGCCGAGACGCTTGCCTCGGACCACCGCCCGGTTGTCGCGGATCTGCTGCTGCGGCGCTGAGCCTCTACTCGCCGCTCTTCGGCTGGGTCAGGTCGTAGAAGGTGGCGCTGCCGACCGTGACCTCCTTGAAGTTCTCCTCCACCCAGGAGGAGATCCGGGACGAGGTGCCGCTGTTGCCGCCGCCCCCGCCCATCCCTCCCGCGATGAAGTAGTGGATCCTGCCGTCCTCGACGTACTTCTTGAACTGGGAGAGCGTCGGGGACGGGTCGCTGCCGTTGAAGCCGCCGATCGCCATCACCGGGTCGCCGGTGGCGAGTTGGTAGCTCGCCGCGTTCTGTGAGCCGATCGCGGCGGCGACCCAGGTGTAGTCGCCGGCGTTCTTCTCCAGGAGCTTCTCGGCCTCGGCGCTGACGGACGAGCCGCCCAGCAGACCGCCCATGCCGCCGCCTCCTGGGGTGCCGCCTTCGCCCCTGCCGCCGGGTGCGGTGCCTGTACCGGGCATGGCTCCCGGCTGCCGGCCGTTCTGCTGGTTGCCGCCCTGGCCCTGACCCTGCCCCTGCTGTCCGGTGGGACCACCGCCCTGGCCGCCCGTCGGGGGCTGACCCACGCCGCCGCCCTGCTGGTTGCCCTGGCCGGGAGGCCGCATTCCGCCGCCCATGCCGCCGGGACCGCCCCGGCCGCCGCCGGGACCGCCCATGGAGCCGGCGCCGGACGGACCGGCCGTGACGATCGAGCCCTGATGCCCGGTGTTCAGCGTGCTGAGGGTGTACGCCGTCGGCCCGGCCAGCGACGCGACAAAACTCACCCCTACCGCTGCGAGCGCCAGTTGACGTCCGAGGCGCGCGGCGAGCAGCAGGCCCGCCGCGCCGGCCAGACCGCCGATGAGGACGGCCCAGCGCAGCCACGGCAGATAGTCCGCAGTCCGTCCCAGCAGGACGTACGACCAGAGCGCGGTCACCGCGACCGTCGCACCGAGCGCTCCACGCGCCCACCACCTGGTCCGCTCCTCCCACAGAACCGTGGCACCCGTACCCACGAGCGCCGCGATGTACGGAGCCAGGGCGACCGTGTAGTACTGGTGGAAGATGCCGGCCATGAAGCTGAAGACGACCGCCGTCATCAGCAGCGAGCCGCCCCAGGCGAGGAACGCCGCACGGGCGGTGTCGTTGCGCCTGGCCTTCCAGGTGAGCCAGACGCCCGCGGCGAGCAGGATCAGTGCGGCGGGCAGCAGCCAGGAAATCTGGCCGCCGATCTCGGAGTTGAACATCCGGCCGATGCCGGTCTCCCCCCACTGACCGCCGGACTGACCGCCGCCGCCCCCGCCTCCTTGGACGCTGCCGGTCTCGTCGCCGTCGATCCGGCCGAGGCCGTTGTAGCCGAAGGTCAGTTCCAGGAAGGAGTTGTTCTGGGAGCCGCCGATGTACGGACGCGACGAGGCGGGCCACAGTTCGACGATCGCCACCCACCAGCCGCCCGCGACGACCGTCGCGAGCGCCGAGAGCCCGAGTTGGCCGAACCGCTTGCGTACGGAGACGGGCGCCAACACCGCGTAGAGCGCGGCCAGCGGCGGCAGGATCAGAAACGCCTGCAGGGTCTTGGACAGGAATGCGAAACCGACCGCGACACCCGCCCAGACCAACCACTTGGTACGGCCGTTCTCCATCGCGCGCAGCACGCAGTAGACGGTGACGGTCATCAGCAACGCCAGCAGCGCATCCGGGTTGTTGAAGCGGAACATCAGCGCGGCGACGGGCGTGAGCGCGAACACCGCCATCGCGATCAGTCCGGCGGGGGCGTTGAAACGGCGGCGTACGGCCGCGTACAGCACCCCGGCCGTGGCCACCCCCATCAGCACCTGCGGAACCAGAACCGCCCACGAACCGAGCCCGAAGACCCGCACCGACAGGGCCATCGGCCAGAGCGTGGCCGGGGGCTTGTCGACAGTGATCGCGTTGGCCGCGTCCAATGAGCCGAAGAAGAAGGCCTTCCAGCTCTGGCTGCCGGCCTGGACGGCCGCGGAGTAGAAGGAGTTGGCGTACCCGGAGGCGCTGAGATTCCACAGGTACGCGAGCGCGATGACCAGCAGCATGGCCAGGAAGGCGGGCCGCGCCCAGCTCGGGTCCTCGGGCCTGCCCCGCCACACACGGTGCGCCAAGGGCTTGTTCGGGCGCGCGTGGCCGCCCCCGGCGGCCGGTGCCGGGGGCGTCGGCACGTCCGGCGAGGCCGGAAGGTGGTCGGGTTGCAGCGTGGTCATCGGACGTTCCCCAGTTCGTGGTGAGTGTCATCGGCGCGCCCGGCCGAGGCGGGAGCCGCAGAGGCCGCGGAAGCCACGGGCCCCCCAAAGGCCCGCTCCGGGAAGACCCAGGCGCGGAAGAGCAGGAACCGCAGCACCGTCGCCGCGAGGTTGGCCGCGATCAGTACGGCGAGTTCCGTGCCGTGCGACGGCGATCCGGACGCTGCTCCCAGTGCGGCCAGCGCGCCGCTGGTCAGCGCGAGACCGATGGCGAAGACGACCAGGCCCTGCGCCTGGTGGCGTACGGCTCCGCCCCGGCCGCGTACGCCGAAGGTGAGCCTCCGGTTGGCTGCCGTATTGGCGACGGCGGACACCAGCAGCGCGCCGCCGTTGGCGATCTGCGGGCCGGCACCCAGCCGGAAGAGCGAGTACAGGGCGAGATAGAAGAGCGTGGAAAGCGCGCCGACGACACAGAATCCGACGAGTTGCCGGGCCAGGCCGCGCGGCACCCCGCTCAGAGCGCGGTCGCGCGGATCGTCCCCGAAGGGCCTCGCCAGCCGGTCCAGCGGCAGTGCGCCGACCGCCAGCGCCCGCCCCACCCGCCACACCCCTTTCAGATCCTCGGTCGCGGTCCGCACGATGTGGACGGTGGAGTCGGGATCGTCGACCCAGTCGACCGGCACCTCGTGGATACGCAGCCCGGCGCGCTCGGCGAGCACCAGCATCTCGGTGTCGAAGAACCAGCCCGTGTCCTCGACCATCGGCAGCAGCCGCTGCGCGACCTCACGTCGGATGGCCTTGAATCCGCACTGCGCATCGCTGAACCGGGCGGCCAGCGACGAGCGGAGAATGAGGTTGTAGGCACGCGAGATGAACTCCCGCTTCGATCCGCGCACCACCCGCGAGCTACGGGCCAGCCGTGAGCCGATCGCCAGGTCCGAGTGGCCCGAGATCAGCGGTGCGACCAGCGGCAGCAGCGCGTTGAGGTCGGTGGAGAGATCGACGTCCATGTACGCCAGGACCGGGGCGTCCGAGTGCGACCAGACGCTGCGCAGCGCCCGCCCGCGGCCCTTCTCCTCAAGCCGGTACGACCGCACCCGGGGCAGCGCCGCCGCGAGCCGGGCCGCCACCAGCGGTGTCCGGTCGGTGCTCGCGTTGTCCGCGACGGTGATCCGGAAGGCGTACGGGAAGGTACGCGCCAGATGGTCGTGCAGGCGCAGCACACACGGTTCGAGGTCCTTCTCCTCGTTGTAGACGGGTACCACCACATCGAGTACGGGTGCACCTGCCGCATCGACCGCTCCGGCGAGGAGGTGGTCCCGGGCCGGCAGGGTGCTCCAAGGAGTGTCGGTTCGCATGCCATCGACACTCGCCGGCCCCGCTGTCACGCCGATGTGCTGAGCCTGTCCCCCTGCTGTGAGTGCGGAGCAACCGCGGGAAGCGCCGGCAGATGGACGGCGAACACCGTGTGTCCCGGAACCGAGGCCACCTCTGCCCGGCCGCCGTGCGCGGCGACGACGGCCTGCACG
Organism: Streptomyces sp. NPDC037301; assembly: GCF_055602785.1. Lineage (NCBI taxonomy): Bacteria > Bacillati > Actinomycetota > Actinomycetes > Kitasatosporales > Streptomycetaceae > Streptomyces > Streptomyces sp. NPDC037301. The sequence goes on along the minus strand of NZ_JBVJWD010000014.1, from coordinate 36,888 downwards.
ATGGCGAGACCGAGCCCGGTGGAACCCGCGTGGCGGGAGCGCGAGGCATCACCGCGCGCGAACCGTTCGAAGACATGCGGCAGCAGCTCCGGCGGAATGCCGGGCCCGTCGTCCTGGACCTCCAGCGTCACCCAGGGGTGGCCGGCCGTGGCACGCACCCGCACGGTGACGGTGGTGCCGGGCGGGGTGTGCGTACGGGCATTCGCCAGCAGATTGACCAGCACCTGATGGAGCCGGGGCGGATCGCCGTACACGGTCGCGGGCTCGTCCGGCAGTTCGAGGCGCCAGTGGTGATCCCCCTGCCCGGCGGCGCGGGCATCGCTCACCGCGTCGACGACGACCGGCGAGAGATCGGTGCTCTCATGACTCAGCGGGCGTCCGGCATCCAGGCGGGCGAGCAGCAGCAGATCCTCCACCATGCCCGTCATCCGCTCCGCCTCGGACTCGATCCGCCCCAGGGCATGCCGGGTGTCGGGGCCGGTCTCCTCGCGGCCGCGCCGGGTCAGTTCGGCGTATCCGCGGATCGAGGCCAGTGGGGTGCGCAGCTCATGGCTGGCGTCCGCGACGAACTGACGTACCCGCATCTCGCTCTCCTGCCGCACTTCCAGCGCCGAACCGACATGGCCCAGCATCCGGTTGAGCGCCGCGCCCACCTGCCCGACCTCGGTCCGCGGATCGGCCTCGGCTTCCGGGACCCGCTCCAGGAGGGCCACCTCGCCGCTGTGCAGAGGGAGTTCGGAGACCCGGGTCGCGGTCGCGGCGACCCGGCGCAGCGGCCGCAGCGCGACACCGACCATGGCGGCGCCCGCGATACCGGCCGCGATCAGACCGGCTCCGGTGACACAGACCTCGACGGTGATCAGGATGGTGAGGGCGGAGCTCACCTCGGCGGCGGGGATGCCGACGAGGATCGTCGTCCCCTGCGGGCCCGCGACGGCCTCCACCCGGTTGGAGCCGAGTCCGGGCAGGTCGATGCTTTGCGCCCCGCCTTCGACAGGGGTGTCCGCCGCTTCCAGGGCGCTCTCCTGGGCGCCGGTCATCGGCTGCGCGCTGTCCTCGGTCCCCTGATCCGGCGTGGTGGAGCTGTCCGGTACCACCCTCGACTCGGTGACCGAGCCGTCGTCCGACAGAACGGCCCCGAAGGCGCCGACGGGCAGCCCCCGCGCGTCGACGAAGGCCAGCGGGTCGTCGCTCTGCGGTGCACCGCCGGGCATCGGCCCCCCGGCGCCGAGGGGCGGCCTGGAGGCCCGCATGGCGATGGAATGGAGCTGATCGTCGAGCTTGCTGTACATATAGCTGCGGTAGGCGATGGTGGTGACCGCGCCGATGACCGCGGCGACCACGGCGATCAGCGCCACCGCCGAGACCACGAGCCGGGTCCGCAGCGTCCACGGCCCCCGCCGCCGGCTCACCCGTCTACTCACCGGGCTTGATGAGGTATCCCGCCCCGCGCCGGGTGTGGATCATCGGCGACCGCCCGGCGTCGATCTTCTTGCGCAGATACGAGATGTACAGCTCGACGACGTTCGCCTGCCCGCCGAAGTCGTAGTTCCACACCCGGTCCAGGATCTGCGCCTTGCTCAGCACCCGCCGCGGATTGCGCATCAGGAAGCGCAGCAGCTCGAACTCGGTCGCCGTGAGGTGGATGGACGTTTCGCCCCGGCTCACCTCATGGCTGTCCTCGTCGAGCATCAGATCGCCGACGACGAGCGTCGACTCGCTGCGTACGGCCGCCGTACCGGACCGCCGGATCAGCCCGCGCAGCCGCGCCACGACCTCCTCCAGGCTGAACGGCTTGGTGACGTAGTCGTCGCCGCCTGCCGTGAGCCCGGCGATCCGGTCCTCCACCGCGTCGCGGGCGGTCAGGAACAGCACGGGGACCTCGGAGAGCTCCCGCCGCAGTCTGCCGAGCACGGCGAACCCGTCCGTGTCGGGCAGCATCACATCGAGGATCACCGCATCGGGCCGGAAGTCGCGCGCCATCCGTACGGCACCGGCACCGTCCCCGGCGCTGCGCACCTCCCAGCCCTCGTAACGCAGGGCCATGGAGAGCAGCTCGGCGAGCGGAGCCTCGTCGTCCACCACCAGCACACGGACGGGGCTGCGGTCCGCCCTCAGTAGTTCGGTACGTCCCTGGGGCGAGGTCGTCGTCGTCATGCCCCAACCCTGTGAGGCTCCTCTGAGAGGGTCCTTTCCCGATTCTGTGAATTGCCTGAGAAAGCGGAACCCTCGGCGGACCGGCAGCCCGTCAGTCCATGGCGAACAACGCGCTCGCGTTCCCGTGACAGACCGCGCGCAGCCAGTCGTCCCCCAGCTCCAGCCGTTCCAGCGCGTGCAGCTGATGCGCGTACGGATACGGGATGTTCGGGAAGTCCGTCCCCAGCAGAATCCGGTCCCCGAGCGCCGCGAGCCGCCCCCGCTCGGCCACCGGGAACGGTGTGAAGTCCTCCGTGAAGTCCGTGAACGCCATCGTCGTATCGAGCCGCACCTCTGGGTACGTCTGCGCCAGCGCCAGGAACTCCGTGTACTCCGGCATCCCCATGTGCGCCACGATCAGCCGCAGCCGCGGATGCCGGGCGAGCAGCCGGCCGACCGGTTCGGGCCCCGTGTACTTGCCGGGCGCCGGCCCGGAGCCGCAGTGCATCACCACCGGAACCCCGGCCTCCGCGAGCAGCCCCCACACCGGCTCCAGCAGCGGGTCGTTGGCGTCGTACGCGCCGACCTGAAGGTGCGACTTGAAGACCCGCGCCCCCGCCTCCACGGCCTCTCGTACGTACCGCTCCACGCCCTCCTCCGGGAAGAACGTCGCGGTGTGCAGACAGTCCGGCACCCGGCGCGCGAAGTCGGCCGCCCAGCCGTTCAGCCAGGCCGCCATGCCGGTCTTGTGCGGGTAGAGCATCGAGGTGAACCGGAGCACGCCGAACGAGCGCAGCAGCGCGAGGCGTTCGTCCTCGTCGTGCCGGTACTCGATCGGCCACTCCATCCCGGTCAGCGGCCCCGCGGAGTCGAAATACGCCCAGACCTTGCGGAGCACCCGCTCCGGCATGAAGTGCGTATGGACATCGATGATCCCGGGCAGCCCCAGCCGTTCCCAGAACCGCACGACGTCGTCGGCGTCACCACTCATTGCACACCCCTTTCGCCGTCCGGCCCCGACGATCTCAGAACAGCCCGCCCTGCACGCCACCGCCCCCGATGTCGGCCACCGGCACGCCCACTCCTGCCTGCGCGTCGGCGCCCGCCAGCTCCCACCCGGCCATCAGCCGGGTGTCCAGCACCACGATCCCGTCCTTCACCGTCTCCAGATGCAGATCGGGCCCCGCAGCCGCCACCAGCCGCCCCGCCACCACACCCCCGTCGACCAACTCGGTGACCGCCCACGCCACCTCGACCGCGCCGTCAAGACCGAACAGCCCGGCATGATCGACCGCCTCGAACGGCAACCGCTCCAGCGCCTCCGGCCACCCGGCCCCCTCCAGCGCCGCAGCCCGCCCGTAGAGCTGCGCCACCTCGGCCCGCCGCTCCGCCACCCCCGGCAGCACCGCGCGCACGGCCCGTTTCCTGGCGTACGGAATCCGGTCCGGCACACCGAGCGCCGACCGCAGCAACTCCTCGGTCCGCCGCGCCGCCATCAACGGCCCCCGCCCCAGCCAGCTGAACACCACGGCCCCCTGCTCCCGCAGCCTCGCCGCCCCCCGCTCCTCGGCGGTGATCCCGACCTTCACCATCCCCGGCCCGAACCAGGCGAGATACACGCGGTACGTCCGGGGGTCATCGGCGATCGTGTCGGCGGCCACCGAGTGCGCCCGGTCCAGCCGCGCGCACTCAGGACACCGCGCCCCCGCGCTGCGCCCCGACACCACGGCCTTCACCGGACACGCATTCCCTCGCGCCCCGACGCAGCATCGCTCCCCCACGGCCCGGAAGCCGAGCTCCGTCCCGTAGGGCAGCACACTCACCCGAACGGCCCCGCCCCGACGCCACCTCAGCACGGGCGCCCCCTGCGCGTTGGGCCATCGCAGCCCGGTGCACTGCCACCCCATGCGCGAACTCCCGGATTCCGATTCAGGCGGAGGGAATGCCAAGAGGCCCCCGGATGAATCCGGGGGCCTCTTGGCATTGTGCACTCGGCAGGATTCGAACCTGCAACCTTCTGATCCGTAGCTCTAGCGAGATCGGTCAGCGACGGCCATTCCAGCCGCTACGAGGCCCCAGAGAGACGGTAGCGGACGGGGGCGGTTGCTGTGGTTGCGGTACTGCGTTGCTGTACAGAGTTCCACCGCTACGGAAGTGCCTTGGGGTTGGTGCTGACGAAGCCCTTGCCCTCGGGCCAGATCACCGTGCAGTCCTGCGTCATGGCCAGGGCCAGGAGGTCCTTCCGCGGTTCGGACGGGAGAAGGATGGCGCGGATGGTGTGGTCCACGAACCTGCTGTAGTCCGCGAGCTGTCCAATGGCCATGCGGACGTTTTCACGGGTGACGCTGCCCTTGGCCTCGACCAGGAGACCGAGTCCCTTGGCGTGCAGGTCAGTGAAGAGCGGGCGGCTTTCACCCGGCGGCAAGATCCGCTGCCGGCCGGACTGGTGGCCGCTGCTAGTCAGGTAGTCGGCGAACGCCTTGACCAGACGGGCTTCCTTCCGGTCGGCCTCGTAGGCCTCACGGTTCGGATTGACGAACGTCGTCTCGGTCTCGTTCCGTTCCAGGGGGAGGTCGTCCACCTGGTTGGGATGGGATACCAGCAGCCGACCGAGCTTGGTGGCGGGCTCCTGGGGTGCAGTGTCCACCGGCTTGAGCCGGAAGACGATGACCTTACGGAGCGGGCCGTCGTTGGTCTCGGGAGCGTCCGCGGAGTACCACGGGTCCTCCTGATCAACGGCGAACTCGCCGCGGTAGGTGACCGTTCCGCGGGCGCCCTGGAAGACACGCAGTGCGCGTCCCTCGGCCTGGTGGTTCAGGATGCTGGCGTTACCGGAGATCATCCGCTGGTCGCCGTACTGGCCCTCCCCGCTGTAGTGGAAGCGGCCGTCCGGCATCCAGTCGTCGTAGTAGCCGTGCTTCTCGCCGGCGACGGGGTCCGTGAAGACGAAGACGTTGGGCGTCTTGGCCGACGGTCCGATGCCCCCCTGCGTGCGTCCCCCGAACTTGCCGTGCAGCTCCTTGCGCTCGATCCGATCACCGGGCTTGAGCTGCCACTTCACGTTTTCCGATGCCGTCTCGCTCACGGGCCTCCCTCGAAGGATGTCGCACCCCACAATGGGGAGCGAACATAGGCACTATGTACGCATCCAAATCGGATGTCAAATTTCGACATCCGATTTGGATGCGACGTCAAGCTATGCGCCTGCCCTGTGCGTGGATGCGCCCCTATGCGCACTTGTGGGTCTGAGGACGGGGGCAGACGGTTTACCCATTGCTGCTCTGGCACGAGATGCCGGGAGGGAAGGGCGGTAGGCGATGAGCTCGGTGACCCCGTGGGCCAAAGAGACGTTCGGAGAGGTAGCAGGCGCATTGGCAGGCACCATCCCGGCGTGCCTGACACGTGCCCACGAGCGAGCGCGCAACGGGCACCAAGGTGTGCACACCCAAACGCTGGAGGCGTACGGGCACGGTCTCCACGCGGTGCAGTACGAGGAGCTCGCCGCCGGCCTCGAACATCTCCCCGACGCAACCGCCGTACGACTCCAGGCCCGAACAGTCATGATCGTCGCCGGCAACGTGATCTACCCGATCCGCTACGCCAAGACGGACGTGCCTGTCACCGCGGCACGACTACGACGAGCAACCGGACTGCGCGCCGACCTAATCCGACGTCACGGGCCAGAGCCCATGCAAGGCGAACTGGACCTAGGACTCGAAGAGCTCGAAGAGCAAGAAGCTCACCGAGACCTCGGACAGCTCCCCCCCGGATGTGGGGCTAGTCCTCGTCGCCTACGCCTGCTCCATGGGCCGCGGGTTGATACGACTTGAGTGGGGTTCCGCGGAGCTACGCCGCGAAGACCGATACCTCGTCTGGCACCATCATGAGCCGCTCCACCCTAATCGGTAGCACCGCTTTAGGAGCGAGGTGGGCGACCACGTGCCTGACCTGCGGGTTCCCTGTCTTGGACGGAGTCCTGCGGCCGTACCCTTGCGCACCCCTATTCCCCGTGATTCCCCGCCCGTTCTGGCACGAGAGTGGCACAGAGCCGTGCACGGGTGACCCTCTCGATGCGAACTATGGGCGGGGCGGTCGATGAGGTCTGCCGAGCACGTTAGACGGTTGCTTGGGGCCGATGGTGATCGGGATGGTTGTGGTGGTTGCTGTACTTCCCTGCTGCACAGCACTCAGCCTGACCTGCGACGTGCAGACTTCGACATGCAGACTGCGTACGCATGGATGGCTAGTGTGAGCGTTCCGGGCCTGGGAGCATGGGCTGGTGATGGAAGATCAGGTGGTCGAGAGCATCCGGATCGCTGCTCAGGCGGGAGGTATGCCTCCCCCAGCCACGCTGGAGGCTGTGATCGAGGCGGAACGGATCATTGGGTTCCGAATTCCGCCGCTTCTGCGACGGCTGTACCTGGAAGTTGCCAACGGAGGGTTCGGTCCAGGACGCGGTGTGCTGGGAGTGCGGGGAGGCAACTGGGATGGCGGCAATTTCATGCACATTGCCGAGATCTACGAGCAAGGGCCAGACCCGTCCGGGCAGATCCCTCCTGGCATGGTGCTGCTCTACGACTGGGGGTGCACGATCTGGTCCATGACGGACTTCCGCGATCCGTCTGGTCCGATGTGGTGCACGCACCAGGGAGACTTCTGGCCGCAAGGCATCACGCTTGCGGAATGGATAACAGAAACCGCGGCGGGATCACTGACCGTGCACACGATCACCGCGAGTCAGCCTGCCTCAGCACGGGACTAACCAAACGCATGGTCCGGCACGGCCGGCGGAGTCTGAGATCTCTCAGGCCAGGCGATCAGTTCTTCTGGAAGTGATCGGCCCATCCCTCGGCCTGCCACCTTGTAGTCGAACAACACTTTGACCTGCGGTTGAGCAGTCAGGTGTTGTCAGCGTTGGTCATTGTTGAGCGCCCTCCCACGGCCCCGAGACGGCCCCGGGAGGGCGCTTCTGCTGAGCCCCGGATACCGACCGCGCTTCCTCGGTAACCTCATCTGGAATCTGCGTGCGGTCCTGAGGGGGAGTTGCAGTGGCTGGTTGGCTGGTGCCGATGGGGGCAGCTCTCATCGGGGGGTTGAGCGGTGGTCTATTGGCACCATGGGCCAAAGCGTGGTTCGACCGACGTCATGAGCGTCACCAGGCGTTCGATCGAACGATTGCCGCAACCAATGCGGTTCTGTACGCGTACACAGCTCCCACTGACGTGTCCCGCTCTGAGCTTGGTAACAGCAGCTATGCACAGGACTTTCTGGACCAGCTTCGGCCCCGACGGATGGAGCGGTTTTTCGACGCGACCTTCGCCATGCGTCAGGCGATTGCTGAGCTGGAACCCCATTACAAGGTGGACTGGGACCCGGACCGATTCCAGTTGGACCCGGAGGAGCTGGCCAGGTTGGTCGAGCAGCTGAAAAGGGCCAGGTAGCCCCTCAACCCACCACTCACCCCAGCTCCCATCCCGTCCGCCTTCGACCCACACACCGTGGAGCGGTCGTGGTTCAGGGCGTCAAGGTGGAGCGCGCCACTGTACGAACGACCTTGACGCCCTGGGCCGCGACTGCTCGGCTCTGCCTGGGTCGAAGGTGGACGGGATGGGAGCCCACGACGCTCGCCACGCTCCGGCCAGCACTCGCGAACGGCGCCCCTCCCATCCCGGAGTCTGAGCGCCCCCGCCGGAGGCATGTCTTGAAGCCGCGGGCTTTGGTCTCGACTCATGCCCTCGGGCCTACACAGCGGGCGCGCGTCGGCGGCGGCAGCGCCGAGCGGGCCGAAGGCAGGAGCGCGGGCGCAGCCAGAGCCGGGAAGCGCGCCCGGCGGAGCGGAGCGCAGCCGGGTGCCTTGATGAGGTAGAGAAACCTGTAACAGCTCTGGGGGGAATCGATCCCTCAGCTGTTCGGCTGGGGGCGGATCGCGTCTGCGATGGTCTGCATGGACTCGGTGATCGCTTCGGCTCCTGCCTGGGTGAATGCTTGGCGCTTGCGCGTCTTGTTGGCGTAGCCGATGGCAGTGCAGCCGACCGCGTGAGCAGCCTGGATGTCTGTCAGTGAATCGCCGATCAGGGCGCACAGCGTGACGTCGACTCCGAGTGCGTCAGCAGCCCTAATGAGGGAATGCGGGTTCGGTTTCATGAGCCCCGGCTGATTTGCAGGGCGACCCACCACCTCCAGCACATGCCCCGTCAGACCGTGCCGATCCAGGAATACCCGAACGCACTCGGCGGAGTTGTTACTCACCACAGCGATCTTCCGCCCCGTCACCCGAACTGCTTCCAGCGCAGCGACCGCCCCTGGCGTGGGCTCCCCCGCCACCCCGACTGCTTCAATCTCGGCGGCGGTGAGAGCACGCTCCACCTCCATCCCCATCTCTGGGTCGGCCTCGTGTGTGAGTCGAAGGACTTCGAGAGGGTCATCCGTCCCGTTCAGCTTCCCGCTGAGACCGGGTTCGCCCCTGGCGGCTAGTTTGGCCAGCTCCCTTGCGACCTCTCTCGCGGGGCGGCCGGCGAACACGTCGCACAGCGGGCCGTCGAAGTCGAAGAACACTGCCGCAGTGTCGGCCAGAGCTGCGCTGAGGTGGTCACTTTCCATCGAGATCGAATCCCCTCGCGATGGTCTCCCAGACGCTGTCGAACCACATGCGAGCCTGCTGGACCTGCTGTGCACCGCTGGACGAATCGCTGTCATTGACCGAGTGGTGAAAGAGAACGGTGTCTTTCCCGACCAGGTCGTAGATCTCGATGGTTTCTCCTTGCGCTACAACCGTGTTGGGCTTGATCGGGTAGTAGCCGAAGAAAGCATCTTCCTGGTTGATCACGTACAGCTTGAAGAACTGGGTACCGCTGTGGACCCTTACGTCGACGCTGGTTTCGGGCACCAATCCCAGGTGCCTCAACTCCGCCATCGAGTCACGGATGCTTCGGGCGTAAGCGACCATGATGTCGCGCATCCGGGTACGCAGGCGTTCATCATCACCACAGTCTTCGCGGCGTACCGGGGCGGCTTGGGGCACCGACATGTCCGGGACGAGTATGCGCACGGTGATGCTCGACGGCGTCAGCCTGCCGACTCGGATCTTGTCCAACGGCTCTTGCAGCGCACCGTGGAGCGTCTCACTGGAGAACCCGGCGAAGTCGATGGTGACGGCGTTGCTCGCGAACGCCTGCTCCACGTACGGGCGTAGTCCTGCCGGCCGTTCCGTCCGGTTGCGAACGAAGACGCCGCTTCCCTTGCGTGACACCACAAGGCCCTCGTCTTCGAGTTCCCTCAAAGCGCGTTGGATCGTCGCCCGCGCGAAGCCGTACATCTCTGTCAGCTCTTTGTGGGACGGCAACTTCTCGCCCGGTGCGATCTTCCGCGTCCGGATCGCCGCTCCGAGGCTGCTCGCCACCTGCTCGTAGGGCGGGCGGTCGTCATCAGGGTCAAGGGGATCGGGAGCAAACGTCATGCAGCGATGGTACGCGGCCGAACTGACATTGGGGCAGCCAAGATAGTCAGGTGTTGACATGACTAGCCATGCTGCGTACGTTGGTCATGTAGCCGGCAAGGCTAGCCAAGTCAGTCACCTCCTCAAGGGAGAAACTCCATGCCTTCCTTCAAGATCGATGTCTCGACCGCTGTCGTGTTCGTCGCGACGCCCCCGACCCCGAAGCTCGTGAGCAAGCAGACCGGCGAGATCGCGATGGACCGGGAGACCGGCGCCCCGCTCGCGACCGTGGGCCTGCTGATCTCGGACGACGGGGAGGGCAACCTCTACCAGGTGACCGTCCCGAGCACGGGCGTCCCCGAGAGCCTGACCCCGGGAACTCCGGTCACGGTGATCGGACTCAAGGCGCGGGACTGGGAGAACACCTTCAACGGCCAGACCCGGCACGGGATCAGCTTCCGCGCGGTAGCGATCACGGCGGGTGCCTGATCATGTCGGACCTGTCCACGCTGATCGAGACGGCCGGGGTCTTATCGGCTGCCGGTGGGCTCGGTTATGCGAAGGTTCGCGCTCCTCGCGTGTTCTGGTCGCTGGTCGGCCTGCCGGTCGCCCGGGTCCGGTTCGCGGCTACGTACCGCTCGACGATGGATGTGTGTGGGCTGACGGTTCAGCCGTCTCGCCTGCGGGCGTTCATGGTCCGCAACGTGGCCCGTCGCCAGGATGTGCAGCCGGTCCCTCCGAAGGTTCGCCGGGTCCGCGGCTCGTCGACCGGGATGCGGGCGATACTCCGCCTTCCTGCCGGCCTTGAGCCCGCGGATGTGGCGGCTGCCTCGGAACGTCTGCGGCACGCCTGGGGTGTCCACTCAGTGCACGTGGTGGAGACCAAGCCCGGCTTCGTCGAGCTGCGCATGACCGGTTACGACGTGCTGCGGCGGGTGAAGATGCCGCGCCGCCTGCCCCGCAAGCTCACCTCGGGCCCGATGGTGGTGCCGGTGGCCCTGCGGGAGGACGGGACCGCGTTCGTCCGGGACTACCAGAAGATCCCGCACGGCCTGATCGTCGGCGCGAACCAGTCCGGCAAGTCGATGTATCAGCGCAACCTCATCACCGGTCTCGCGAAGCTCCCGGTCGGGCTCGTCGGGATCGACTGCAAGCGCGGTGTCGAACAGCGTGGATACGCGCCCCGTCTCTCCGCTCTCGCGGTCACTCCGGATCAGGCGTCGGACCTGCTGGAGGTCCTGGTCCGGGAGATGGAAGACCGCTTCGACATCCTGAGCGCTCATGGTGTCTCGGACCTGTGGGACCTGCCCGCGAAGGTGCGGCCCGTGCCGTTGGTTGTCCTGGTGGACGAGGTGGCGGAACTCTTCCTCGTCGCAGTGAAGAAGGACGAGGAACGCCGGGACCGCATGGTGATGCACCTGGTGCGGCTCGCGCAGATGGCTCGCGCGGTCGGTATCTACCTGGAGATCTGCGGGCAGCGCTTCGGCTCAGAACTCGGCAAGGGCGCCACCATGCTCCGCGCCCAGCTCACCGGCCGTGTCGTCCACCGGGTCAACGACAAACAGACCGCTGACATGGGATTGGGCGACATCGCCCCCGATGCGGTCTTCGCCGCTACCACGATCCCGCCGGACCGCCCTGGTGTGGCTGTGGCCGGCGACTCGTCGGGCGGCTGGTCCCGCATCCGTACCCCCGAAATGACCGCCGCCGACGCCGTGGCCCTCTGCCACGAATACGCGCACCTGACCCCGGACATCCCCGCCTTGGCCCCGTTCCGGCCGGTCGTCCGCGCCACCCCGGCCTCGGCTTCACCGCTGGTCAAGCCGAGGCCGGTCACCGAGTAACACCCCCTGCTCCCCGGTCGGCGCGACCGCCTCGCGCCAGGTCCCTACCCCGCCCATGCCCGGAACCCGAGAGGAAGCACCGCCATGGCCACCAAGAGGACCACCACGAAACCCGCAAAGACTCCCGTCCCGGCGGAACCGGCCGACTGCAAACCCTGCGGCGGGACCGGAAACGTCGCCGTGACCGTGCGCGTGGGCCGTAAGCGCCGCCCGGTCGGCCAGCAGAACGGCTTGTGCCTGGCCTGTCTCGGTTCCGGTACCGCCTCCGAGTCCTGACCCCACTGCCCCCGGCGTCGGGCGGTCGACCAAAGCATCCCGCCCGGCACCGGCCCACCCCCGAAAGGAGGTGACCCCTATGTCCCGCACCGTCCGCCTCGACGCCGTTCTGGTCCAGGCCGTCATCGCCGGTGCTCTGTCCTTCTCCCACCTGCACGATCTGGCCCTGGCGGCCGGACAGGACGGCTGGAAGGCGTGGGCCTACCCGATCAGCGTGGATCTGCTGCTGGTTGCTGCATGGCGCCGCATGCGCACCCATGCCGGCAACCGCCCTGCCTGGGTCTGGTTCGTGATCGCCCTGGCCGCGTCCCTTGGCGCGAACATCGCCACCGCCGGACTCCTCGACCTGGGTGCCGTGCCGGCCTGGCTCCGCATCCTCGTCGCCGGATGGCCCGCCCTCGCCTTTCTCGGCGGCACCCTCCTCGCCCACACACCCGCCGACACACCGGCCGAGCCCGAACCGGCGACACCGGTCGCAGCCCCGCTCCCTGCCCCAGAATCCGAGCCGGCCCCGGAGGTCACCGTGGAACGGGAGCCCGAGCCGGCCCCGGAGCTTCCGCCTGCACCTGCTTCCGTCCCCGCGGCTGCTCCCGTGCCTATGCCGACGGTGGCTGTCCCCCCGGCCCTGCTCGACCACGCCCGGAAGGTCGCCGACCAGCACCACGCCACCACCGGCAACCGGATCGACCCGGCCACCCTCCGCGCACGCCTCGGTGTACCCGCGCTGCTCGCTGACGCCATCACCGCCCAACTCACCTGACAGGAGAACCACATGCGACCGTCCATCCGCGCCGCACTCGAACACGCCGCTGAACTCACCCGGAACAACAGGCTCGTTGACGGCCTGGAGCTGGGAGAGTCCGCGATCCGCCAGGCCACCGACGACGAACACCCCGAGATCCGTCAGTGGCTCACCGACCACGCCGACGACTTCGTCGGCCGGAACGGCTGACCGGCCATGCCGCGCCCGAACCGCTTCACCGACGTGATCCGCATCGGCCCTGTACAGGTCGGCACCCACTACGACGGCCGTGGCCGCACCAAGCACACGGCCGCCTGCACCGCCCCCGGCTGCAACTTCTCCGCCGACTACCGCAACCGCTCCGCCGCCGAACTCGCCGCCCGCACCCACCGCTGCAACCCCTGAGAGGAGCAAGACATGTTCACCCCGAAGTACCCGACACCGGACACCGCACCGCCCCCCACCACGTCCCTGATCCCCCCGCCGACGGGCGACGCTCACGCCCCGGCCTGCGACTGCCAGCACAGCCCCGCGATCCCGTCCGCCCCGGCTCCCGCGCTCGTCCCGGCGGCCCGGTCCTCGGTCCAGCTCACCCCGGGTTCCCTAGTTGCTGCTGTCGCTGGAGGGACCGCCGTGGTCCTCGTCGTCGGCGCCGTCCTGGTCTCGATGCTCCTCGCGGTCGCCATCGCCGGTGTCTCCGTCGCGATCTGCGCCGTCGTCCTGCGCTCGCTCGTCAACCACGCGGACAAGGGTCGGTGAGAGCTGTGGAGTTACCCGTCGTCGCTGCCGCCTTACCCGCGCTGGGCTGGGCCCTGCACAGCGGTCTGCTCGTCCGCCGGCTCGCCTCTGCCCGCCGTGACCCGCTCACCGGCCTGCACACCCGTGCCGGATTCACCGCCCGCGCCGAACGCATCATCAGCCGCTCGCCGAACGCTCTCGCCGTCCTCGTCGACCTGGACAACTTCAAAGCGATCAACGACACCCACGGCCACGCCGCCGGGGACGCGGTGATCGCCGCAACCGCCTCGCGCCTGGCCACCTGGTGCGGCCGGCACGGCATCGCCGCCCGCCTGGGAGGTGACGAGTTCGCCGCCATCGTCACCGACCCCGCCGCAACCCCCGGAATCAGCACGCTTATCGAAGCTCTCCACCGCCCGGTGTCTCACGGCGCGCTTCCCGTACCGGTCTCCGCATCGGCCGGCTTCTGCCACCTCACGGACCTGCCCGTACGCACCCTCACCGATGCACTCGCCGACGCCGACGCCGCCATGTATGCGGCCAAGGGCCACGGTCGCCGCAACAACACACCCCGATGAAAGGACGCCCCGTCATGGGCCTGTTCAACCGCAACAAGGACTCATCGCCCGCCAACGCCGCCATGGCTGAACTCGGCCGTGAGTTCGCTATCGCCCGCCGGCACGGCGACCGCAAGACCATGCGCCGCATCGGCCGCGAGTACTCCAACACCGCCCGCACCGACAACGACGCCGGCTCGTTCCAGCGCGGCCAGGACGCCTACGACGCCATCCCGCCCATCAAGGCCCCGCGCCGCAACCGTCGCCGCTAACAGCCCCCGGGGCGGCCTCAACCGCCAAGTTTCCGCTGCCCCGGGCGCCTTCCCACCTTCCAGATCAAGCAGACCCGAAAGGGAGATCCCATCATGCCCCAGAGCACCCGGCCCCGGCCGATCTGCGCCCACTGCGACGGCTTCCCCACCGTCGCCATCACCACCGGCCAGACCACCGCCACCGGCGAGCGCCACACCATCACCGCCGACTGCCCCGCCTGCCACGGCACCGGCCACACCCTCCCCGCCCGCGCCGACACCCGCGTCGGGGTGTGATCCCCATGGCCCTCCTCGACTGGAGCGACAAGAAGCACTTCGACCCCACCGGCGACAAGCCCTGCGTCCTGTGCGACAAGCCCACCCCGCTGCGCTCCGACCGCGGCAAGCCCGTCCACAAGGTCTGCGCCGAAGAGTGGATCGACAACCACCCGCCCAAGGAGAACAACCAGTGATCAACTCCGCCACCGCGGCGGGCCTGGACCCGACCACCCTCGCCGACGTGCTGAGGGTGGCCGGGTCCACCGGCTACGACCGCTGGAACGAACAGATCCGCCGCACCGGAGGATGCGCACAGCCCATCCACCTCACGGGCGCCACCAAGACCACCGACCGGGCCACCGGCACCCTCCTGCACCACTACACCACCGACACCGAGCCCGGCGGCCGGTTACGGATCGCCTGCGGCAACCGCCGCGCCTCCCGCTGCCCCGCCTGCGCCTGGACCTACGCCGGCGACACCTACCACCTCATCCGCGCCGGACTCACTGGCGACCCTGACAAGGGCACCCCCCACACGATCCGGGACCACCCTCGGGTCTTCGCGACCCTCACCGCCCCGTCCTTCGGTCCGGTCCACAACCGGCCCGGGAACCGGCCCTGCCGCTGCGGCACCCACCACCCCGACACCGCCCCCGAACTCGGCACCCCGCTTGATCCGGCACGGTACGACTACGCGGGCGCGGTGCTGTGGAACAACCACGCCTCCGACCTGTGGCGCTACTTCACGATCTACCTCCGCCGCGAAATCGCCCGCCGAGCCGGCCTTACTCAAAAAGCCGCCCGCGAACAGTCCCGGCTCTCCTTCGGGAAGGTCGCCGAGTACCAGAAGCGCGGTGCGGTCCACTTCCACGCGGTGATCCGCTTCGACGGGCCCGAGGGGCCGGATTCACCTCCGCCGCCCTGGGCCACCCTCGAACTCCTCGAAGACGCGATCCGCGCCGCCGCCGCCCGCGTCGAACTCGTCATCCCCGCGAACGAGGAAGCTGGCTTCCCCACCGGCTGGGTCCTGCGCTGGGGCACGCAACTCGACGTCCAGCCCATCGGAGCCTTCGGCAACGGTGAAGACCTCACCGAGCAAGCCGTTGCCTCCTACGTCGCCAAATACGCCACCAAAGCGGCCGAGACCACCGGCACCGTCGATCACCGCATCGGCAACAAAGAAGCTCTGATCCTCCTCAACGTGCCCGACCACCCACGCCGGCTGATCGAAGCGTGCCTGGACCTCCACCACGCCTACCCGGACCGCAAGCTCCGCGAATGGGCCCACATGCTCGGCTTCCGCGGCCACTTCTCCACCAAATCCCGCCGCTACTCCACCACCCTCGGCGCCCTCCGACAGGTCCGCGCCGACTACCGCGCCCACCAGCAACGCGAAGCCCTCGGCCTGCCCGACCCCGACGACCACCCCGAAGCAACCACGCTCACCCTCGCCCACTGGACCTACGCCGGCCACGGCCACACCCCCGGCGAGTCCTGGCTCGCCGCCAACATCCACCGCGACATCCAACACAACCGAGACACCGCCCGCGAACACCGAGCCGAACTGCAAGCCCTGGAAGGGGAGGAATGCTGATGACTACCACCGTGATCGAGCGGAAGTGGCACACCACCGCCGAGGTGGCGGAAATGCTCGGCTTCGGGCTCTCCAAGACGAAGATGCTCGTGCTCACCGGAGAAATCCGTTCGGTCAAGGTCGGCCGCAACCGCCGCATCCTTCCTATCTGGGTGGACGAGTACGTCCAGAGCGTCACCGCCGACGCCGAAGGGTGGGCGGCATGACTGGCAAGCGCAGTAACGGCGAAGGGTCCATCTACCCGTACAAGAACGGCTACGCGGCCTACGTCTGGGTCACCAAGCCGGACGGAAAGCGCGCGAGGAAGTACGCCTACGGCAAGACGCGCGAAGAGGTCCACGACAAGTGGATCAAGCTGCACGCCGAAGCGAAGAAGGGTCCCGTGGCCACTCGGCACCGCACCCTTACTGCCTTCCTGACGTACTGGCTCGACTCGATCGTGAAGCCCAACCTCGCCCCACTGTCGTACGTCTCGTACGAGGGCTATGTGCGGCTCTACATCACCCCGCACCTCGGTGCGAAGCGCCTGGACAAGCTGACCGTGCGGGATGTGCGGGAGTGGCTGACCAAGCTGGGGAGCATCTGCCAGTGCTGTGCCCAAGGCAAGGACGCGAAGCGGGAGCCCGCTCGCCGGAAGTGCTGCGCGGTCGGGGACTGCTGCGAGTCGTACCCGTCCCGTCGAGTGGTGCAGGCATCCCGTGACGCTTTGCGGGCTGCGCTGACCCATGCGGTCACGGAAGAGGAGATCGGCAAGAACGTCGCCTCACTGGTGAAGGTGCCCAAGCCGCGCCGCCGCCGGATCAAGCCCTGGTCCGTCGCTGAGGCCGGCCGTTTCCTCGCCGATGCAGCTGCTCGTGATGACCACCTCTTCGCGGCCTGGGTGCTCGTGCTGACCCTTGGGCTGCGTCGGGGTGAAGTGCTGGGGCTGACGTGGAAGTCCGTCGACTTCGAGACCGGTGAACTGTACGTGGACCATCAGATCCAGCGCGCGGGGCGTCAGATCCTCCACCGCGAAACCAAGACCGAGGACTCCGACAATTTCCTTCCGCTGCCCGCGCTCTGCCTCAAGGCGCTTCGGATGCGTCGGGCTCAGCAGCTGGGTGACCGGAAGGCTGCTGGGGATCTCTGGCAGGACACTCACGGCCTAGTCTTCACGACCAAGTACGGGACCCCGATCGAGCCGGGGAACCTCACCCGAATGTTCGCCCTCCGCGCCCGTCGCGCCGGCCTTCGGGTCATCCCGCTGCGGAACACGCGGCACACATGCAGTTCGCTCCTGGTCGCGCTCAAGGTTCACCCGAAGGTGGCACAGCGCATCCTCCGCCATTCACAGATCGCCATGACGATGGAGGTCTACGCCGAGGCGAGCGAGGAAGAAGTACGCGACGCGATCGGCAAGCTGTCCGAAGCGATGGGCGACACCGGCTGACAGGGTTGCTGTACTTCGCTGCTGTACGAGCAACGCGAAAGGCCCCCGGGATTTCTCCTGGGGGCCTCTGGCCTGTGTGCACTCGGCAGGATTCGAACCTGCAACCTTCTGATCCGTAGTCAGATGCTCTATCCGTTAAGCTACGAGTGCTTGCCCGCGGCCTTGGCCGCTGGCGTTACCTCCCGGGCTTTTCTGCCTGGTCGGCGTTGCGGGAACAACATTACATGACCTGCGCCGTAGCGCGAAATCCTTTAGCCGCACCGCCTCTGACCTGCGAAAACGCTCCGTTTGGGGCTGCCGCAGACAGCTGTCCGACCGGACACCCGAGCGAGCCGCGGGCCACCACGGAGTCGTATCCGGACCGCCCGGGTCCGGATACGACCGAAGCCCCGTGTCAGTGACACGGGGCTTCGGTGATGAAGCGGAGGCGGAGGGATTTGAACCCTCGATGGGCTTTAAGACCCAAACCGCATTAGCAGTGCGGCGCCATAGACCGGACTAGGCGACGCCTCCAGCACACCTCGCGCGAGCGCGAGTGGTGCGTGCAGATGATGACACAGCTGAGCACTGCCTCACCAATCGCTGCCTACGGTACTAGGCAGTCGGGCACGAGAGCAAAGCGCCTGCGGTTGCGCAACGCCGTGGCGTGCGGAGCGTTAGTGAGATGAGGGAGGCACCGCCCTTCCTGTTCTTGCATTCGTTCCACCCGCTGTCCCGTCCCTCTCGTCGAAGTGCACGAGCACAGGAGCCCGCATGCTGCGTCGCCTCGCCCTCACCGTCGTCGCGTCTCTCGCCGCGCTGTCCGCCGCCGCGCCGGCCGCGACCGCGGCCACCGCCCCCCTTCCGCTGCCCCTGCTGCACGCCGACGACGCCCGTACCCGGTTGACGGTGACGGTCTCGGGCACGGGAGATCCCGCGGCCGAGGGTGTCTTCGAGCTGAAGTGCGGACCGGCGGGCGGCAGCCATCCGGCGGCGCAGCAGGCCTGTGACCGGCTGGAGGAGCTGGCGGGCGAGGACGCGGACCCGTTCGCCCCGGTGCGCGGGGATGCGATGTGCACCCAGCAGTTCGGGGGTCCGGCCACCGCCCGGGTCACCGGGACCTGGCGGGGGAGGAGCATCGACACGGTCTTCGACCGGACCGACGGCTGCGCGATCTCACGCTGGAACGGGCTGCGGCCGGTGCTCCCCAACGTCCGATGAGCAGGGGTCCACATCCCTGTCCAGGGCCTATCGAACGTCACGTGACGGGCTGGAGTCGTACACCGTATGCACAGAACCTTGGTGAGAGCTCCCCCTCATCCGCCGCCCCACGCCCCTCCCCTGCCTTTAGACTCCTTCCGTGACAGCCTGCGGCCCGAGGGGCAAGATGGGGCCCGCTGTCGGCAAGGTGCGGTAACCAGGGAGGAAGCGTCGTCGTGAGCAGCAGGCCATCCCGAGGCACTGCTCGCCTCGCAGCCATACTCGATGCACTCCCTGACGGGCTGCTGCTCGTCAATTGCAACGGCACGGTCGTCAACGCCAACACCATCGCGCTGGAGATGTTCGAGACGCCGGGCACCGCGCTCGTCGGGCGCGGGCTCCTCGACCTGCTGCCGGAGTTCGACTCCAAGCTGATTCCGGGGTCGATGCGCCGGCCCGAGTCCGCCGACGACCGCGGCCGTACGAAGCCGACGCGGATGACCGCACGGCGGACCGACGGCAATGAGTACCCGGTCGAGGTCACCAGCGCCAGCCTGGAGGACGGGCAGGCCGCGTACAACGACTTCCAGAGCAGTTACAGCGGCAGCTACACGGGTGACGAGCTTCTGATGCTCGTCGTACGGGATCTGTCGGGCACCGTCGACACCGAGGCCGAACTGGCCCGTTCGCAGCGGCAGACCGAGATGATCCTGCGAGCCGCGGCCGAGGGCGTCGTCGGCACGGACACGGACGGCCGGGTCGTCCTGGTCAACCCCGCCGCCGCGCAGATCCTCGGCTTCCGCGCCAGCGATCTGGGTGGCCAGGAACTGCATCCGCTGATCCTGCACTCACGGGCGGAGGGCGAGCCGTTCCCGTACGAGGAGTCGCCGCTCGCCGACACCCTCAGGTCCGGCCGCAAGCACCGGGTGCGCGGGCAGGTCCTGTGGTCCAAGAGCGGTGCGCAGGTGCCGGTCGATCTGACCACCGCGCCGGTCCGGGACGGGGACCAGCTGGTCGGTGCGGTCATGACATTCACCGACCGCAGGCCGTACGAGGAGCTCAGCGAGCAGCACAAGGCCGAGGTCGCCGAACTGACCGCGGGCCACACCACGGAGGTAACCGGACTGGCGGAACGGCACAGCGCGGAGCTGGCCGACCGGGTCGAGCGGTACACGGCCGAACTGGAAGTGCAGGCCGAACAGCTGGCGGCGCTGACCGCCCGGAACACCCAGCTCACCGCCGTACTGGGCGAGTCGCTTCGCGGGCCGCTGGAGGAGCTGCGGGGCGAACTCTCCACGCTCGCCGCCGACCCGGCCGGCCAGCTGTGGCCGGAGGCCAACCAGATCCTCCACCACCTGGCCGCGGGCTACGCCCGGATGACGACGCTCGTCGACAATGTGCTCGGCTACCAGCGCCTGGACGCCGGGGCGGAGGAGCTGGTCAAGGCGAACGTGCTGCTCGACTCGGTCGTGACGGCCGGTATCGACGCGGCCGTCGAGCTGATCGGTCCCGGGCGCGCCCAGTTCGCGGTGCACGCGCCGCCGATCGAGGCCGAGGTGGACGCGGCCCGGCTGGTGACCGCACTCGCCCATCTGGTCGCGGATGTCGCCGGGGTCGACTCGACCGGCAAGGCCCGCGTGGTGCCGGGCGGTGGCTACGTCGACTCGACGGTCGTCGTCGCGGCGGCGCAGCGCGGTGAGGTCGTACGGATCGAGGTGCGCGGGCCGTTCGCCGGGGGAGACCCGGTGCATGAGCCGATCGTGCGCGGGATCGTACGGGCGCACGGCGGCGTGCTCCAGACGCACGAGGTGCCGGGGATGAGCGGCAGCGCGTACGTGCTCGAAGTGCCGTTGGGCGCGGGCTCGGGAACGGTGATGCCACCGGCGCCCGAGCCGGAGCCCGAACCCGGGCCGGAGCCGATGGCCGGTCAGGCCGCGCCGGGCGGCGGGCGGCGGCGGGCGCGGCGGGCGTCCACGGACGCGTTCCTGGAGAGCCCTGTGGGCGGTTCCGGGGCGGGGGCCGGATCCGGGGACGGAGACACCGCTGCGGCCGAGCCGACGGGGCGCCGACGGGCACGTCGTGAGCCCGCGGTGCAGGGCGCGCAGGAGACGCAGGGTGCGCAGAGCGCGCACAGCCCGCACGAGATCATTCCGGCCCAGCAGAGCGAGGGGTCGGGGCGCAGGCGTGGGCGGCCGAGTCCGGCCGAGACCGGTGCTCAGCATTCACTTCCTGCTCAGCTGTCCCAGTTGCCCGAGCAGGCGCAGGGGCAGGGGCCTGGGCAGCCTGCTGTCGAGCAGCAGGGGCCGGGGCAGGCATTGGCGCTGCCCGCGGCCTCGGCACCGTCCGAGGGGGCGGTGGTGACGGCGGCCGAGGGCGCGCAGGGTGGCGGTGGCCGTCCGCAGCGTGGGCAGACCGTGCCTCCGCAGGGCGTTCCGGCCGAGACGCCGATGCCGGTGCCTGCGGGTGGACACCGGGCGCGCCAGGGCGGCGAGAACCAGCTGGCCCTGCCGTCTTCCGCTTCTGCCTCTGCTTCCGCTCCTGCCGCCGAAGGCTTCCCGCAGGCCGGTGACGGTTCGGCGTCGGCGCCTCAGCCGACCGGGCGGCGAGCGCGACGGGCATTGGCGGCCATGCAGGAGCGTTCCACTCAGGCCGAGCCGACCGGGCCTCGTACCGCGTTCGCGCTCCCGCCGGCGGATGCCGACCGGACCCCGCCCGCGGCCGTCGACGCCGACGCCTCGCTGCCCGGACGCCACGACGCCGTACGCCTCGCGCCGGACGGCACCCACACACCGCCCCGAGCGCCCGAAGCGACCGGGCAGCGCCGGGCTCGTCGCGCCGACGCTCCCCAGCAGGCCGGACCGGCCGTCGGGCAGCCTGCGGAGCAGCAGCCCGTGCAGTCCGGCGGCTGGGCGGACAACGGTTCCTCGGGGCAGAACCCGGCCGCGCCGACCACGCCCGGCGAGCAGGACGACGACCGGGTCGACGACCCCCCCGTCGATCACCCCGTCAGCCGGTCCGGCGGCAAGCCGGAATGGCCCGTGGCCGGCCACACCACGCACACCACCGGCACCACAGCCGTCGCAGGCACCGCCGACGCCACCGGCATCGCGGAGAGCCGTCCGCGGAGCATCACGCCCGTGGCGGACGCGCGCAGGCAGCCGCTGCCCGCAGAAACTCCGATGCCCGGCGGCTCGTCGGACTCGACGCAGGGACGCGCGTTCAGCGTGCGGACGCTCGGGCAGGGTGTGCCGTTCGCCCAGCACATCGCGCACCAGCAGAACCAGACGCTCGGCGGTGCCGGCCGGCGCCGTAAGCTCGCCGCCCCGCCGGAGGGCGAGCGCACCCCGCAGTCCGCGCCGTCCCAGTCCGCCGCCGCGCAAGGCCAGGGCCCGGGTTCGGGGCAGTTGCTCTCCGCTCCCGAGGCCGAAGGACGCGCGTATGCCATAGGGGCGCCCGACGAGGGCGCCGAGGGGCCGGAGCCGCTGGATGGTCCGGGTGGCGCGGTCGAGGTCGCCAACCGCCCGTCGCCGCAGCCGGTCGACGACGAGCTGCCCCCGGAACCGTTGGACAACCCGCGTCGGCTGCTCGTCTGGCCCGCGCCCGATGTCTCCACCCAGCAGGCACTGAGCGACCGCGGCTACCGGCCGGTGGTCGTGCACTCGCGCGAGGAGGTCGACGCCCAGATCGCGGCGTTCCCCGCCGCGCTCTTCGTCGACCCGCTCACCGGTCCCATCACCCGCAAGGCGCTGCAGTCACTGCGTCAGGCGGCGGTGGCGGCCGAGGTCCCGGTGCTGGTGACGGCCGGTCTGGGGCAGGCCTCGCGGGAGGCCGCATACGGTGCCGACCCGGCCGTGCTCCTCAAGGCGCTCGCCCCGCGCGACAGCGAACAGCATCCGCCGCGCGTGCTGTTGATCGAGGAGCACGAGGAGATCGCGCTGGCGCTGACGGAGACGTTGGAACGCCGCGCCATGCAGGTCGCGCGGGCCTCCACCGACAACGAGGCGGTGGCGCTCGCCACCCGGATGCGGCCCAACCTGGTGGTGATGGACCTGATGCAGGTACGCCGCCGCCGGGCCGGGATCGTCGACTGGCTGCGTGCCAACGGCCAGTTGAACCGAACCCCGCTGGTCGTCTACACCTCCGCCGACATGACCGGGTCGGAACTGCCGAAGCTCAGCTCGGGCGAGGCCGTCCTCTTCCTGGCCGAGCGCTCCACCAGCGACGAGGTGCAGTCGCGCATCGTCGACCTGCTCGCGAAGATCGGCACGAACTGACGCGTATGGGCACACCATACGAACGTGGGCGCGAACGGCCCGGCGGACGCCCGGAGATGACGACGAGGGCGGTACGGGAGGTCCCGTACCGCCCTCGTCGTGCTCCCCGACCGGGTCGGGTCAGAGCCGGGTGATGTCCAGCTCGCCCTCCGCGTACTGCTTGCGGATCACCTTCTTGTCGAACTTGCCGACGCTCGTCTTCGGCACCGCCGGAATGATCGTCCAGCGCTCCGGCAGCTGCCACTTGGCGATGCCGGACTCGGCGAGGAAGTTCCTCAGCACCTCGTACTCGGTGGTGGCACCGTTCTTGAGGACGACGGTCGCGAGCGGACGCTCGCCCCACTTCTCGTCCGGGACGGCGACGACCGCCGCCTCGGCCACATCCGGGTGCGCCATGAGCGCGTTCTCCAGCTCGACGCTGGAGATCCATTCGCCGCCGGACTTGATGACGTCCTTGGCCCGGTCGGTGAGGGTGAGGAAGCCGTCCTCGCTGATCACGCCGACGTCACCGGTCTTCAGCCAGCCGTCCTCGCTGAACTTGTCCTCGGGGCGCAGGGCCTCGCCGTCCGTGCCCCCGTAATAGGCACCGGCGATCCAGGCGCCGCGCACCTCCAGCTCACCGGCCGACTCGTTGTCCCACGGCAGATGCTCGCCGCCGGGGCCGACCAGGCGCGCCTCGACGCCGGCCGGGAAGCGGCCCTGGGTGACGCGGTAGGGCCACTCCTGCTCCTCGGTCAGCCCGGCGGGCGGGTTGGCCATGGTGCCGAGCGGTGAGGTCTCCGTCATGCCCCAGGCGTGGCAGAGGCGGACGCCGAGCTTGTCGTACGCCTCCATGAGGGAGGGCGGACAGGCTGCGCCGCCGATGGTGACACGGGCCATGGAGGTGAGATCGCGCGGGTTGGCGATGACCTCGGCGAGCAGCCCCTGCCAGATGGTGGGGACGGCGGCGGCATGGGTCGGCTTCTCGCGATCGATCATGTCGGCGAGCGGGGCGGGCTGCAGGAACCGGTCCGGCATGAGCATGTTGACGCCGGACATGAACGTGGCGTGCGGCAGACCCCATGCGTTCACATGGAACTGGGGGACGACCACCAGCGTGGTGTCCTTGTCGGTCAGGCCCATCGACTCGGACATGTTGACCTGCATGGAGTGCAGGTAGATGGAGCGGTGGGAGTAGACGACGCCCTTGGGGTCACCGGTGGTGCCGGAGGTGTAGCACATGGCGGCGGCCTGGCGTTCGTCGAGCTCGGGCCAGTCGTAGCTGGTCGGCCGGGCGGCGATCAGCTCCTCGTACTCGTGCACCCGGGGCGCCGCGCCGTCGAGCACGGAACGGTCTCCTGGCCCCGTGACGATCACATGCTCGATCGACGTCAGATGGGGGAGGAGCGGCGCGAGCAGCGGCAGCAGGGAGCCGTTGACGATGACGACCTTGTCGTCGGCGTGCTTGACGATCCAGATCAGCTGCTCGGCGGGGAGCCGGAGGTTGAGCGTGTGGAGGACCGCGCCCATCGAAGGGATCGCGAGATACGCCTCGACGTGCTCGGCGTTGTTCCACATGAGGGTGCATACCCGCTGGTCGCCGTCGACACCGAGCTCGTCGCGCAGCGCGTTCGCGAGCTGCGTGGCCCGCCGGCCTATCTCGGCAAAGCTGCGCCGCTGCGGCTCGGGCTCGCCGGTCCAGGTCGTGACCTGGGACTTCCCGTGAATGGTCATCCCGTGTTCGAGGATGCGGGTGACAGTCAGCGGTACGTCCTGCATGGTGCTCAGCACGGCGTCCTCCCGGTGGGCGCTACGCGGCAGTAGAGTTCCGCTGATTCTGCTCACATACCAAGCGGTATGTCACTAGTCCCGGGAGTACGAATCGGTGTCGTTCGGCAAAATCAGGCCTGCTCGGCACGCTGCCGCACACCCGGGTTCACCGCACCGGAGCCAGCTCCGGGTCCTCCCTGAGCTTGCCGAGCGCCCGCGACACCGCGCTCTTCACCGTGCCGATGGACACCCCGAGCACCTCGGCCGTCTGGGCCTCGCTCAGGTCCTCGTAGTACCGCAGGACCACCATCGCCCGCTGCCGGTCCGGAAGCTTCAGCACGGCACGCCACATCGCGTCGTGGAGCGTCTGGCGCTCGGCGGGGTCGGAAGTCGGCGATGCCTCCTGCTCGGGCAGTTCGTCGCAGGCGAACTCGTCGACCTTGCGCTTGCGCCACTGCGAGGTCCGGGTGTTCAGCAGTGCCCGGCGGACATAGCCGTCGAGCGCCCGGTGGTCCTCGATCCGTTCCCAGGCGACATACGTCTTGGTGAGCGCGGTCTGCAACAGATCCTCGGCATCGCTCGGGTTCGCGGTGAGCGAGCGCGCGGCACGCAGCAGTACGGGCCCCCGTGCCCGTACGAACGAGGAGAACGACGGATACGGAGCGTGCGGAGCCCGTGAGGCGTGTGGAGTGCGCGCGGCATACGGAGTGCGCGCGGCGTACGGGCCGTGCGGGACGTGTCCGATGGTGGCAGCTCCCCCGGAGGTGCCCGTGCAGACTGGCGTGGTCATGGCTCCACGCTAGGAGCGGGCACCGCCGCGGGGATCGGCCCCAGGTCCCGAAACCGCGTCCGCCTCAGGGTGTAGGGGTGGGGCCTGCTCCACCTCCTGTAGGTGGAGTCGTCGCCATCAGGGCTCAGGGTCGCCCCCGATGTCCTGCCCGGACCCGGACGGCACCTCACTCGGGCAGCTGACCCGCACTCAGTCGTCCGCGCCCAGGATCAGTCCCGAGGTGGGCACGCCGGTGCCCGCCGTGACCAGGGTCCTGGCCGCCCCGGACAGCTGGTTCACCGACGAGCCGCGGATCTGCCGGACCGCCTCCGCGATGCCGTTCATCCCGTGCAGATACGCCTCCCCCAGCTGGCCGCCGTGCGTGTTCAGGGGCAGCGCGTCGGCCGCGACGAAGTCGGCGGCCTCGCCCGGTGCGCAGAAGCCGAACTCCTCCAGCTGCATCAGGACGAACGGTGTGAAGTGGTCGTAGAGGATGCCCACATCGATGTCGGAGGGGGAGAGGCCGGAGTTCCGCCAGAGCTGCCGGGCGACCACCCCCATCTCCGGCAGGCCTGTCAGATCGTCGCGATAGAAGCTGGTCATCTGCTCCTGCGCCCGCCCGGCCCCCTGGGCGGCGGCGACGATCACGGCGGGCGGTTGCGGCAGATCCCGGGCCCGCTCCGCGCTGGTGACGACGATCGCCTGGCCGCCGTCGGTCTCCTGGCAGCAGTCGAGCAGCCGCAGCGGTTCGACGATCCACCGCGATGCGGCATGGTCGGCCAGGGTGATCGGCTTCCCGTAGAAGTACGCCGCGGGGTTCCGGGCGGCATGGCGGCGGTCGGTGACCGCGACATGGCCGAAGACATCCGGCGTCAGCCCATAGGTGTGCAGATAGCGCTGGGCGGCCATGGCGACCCAGGAGGCCGGCGTGAGCAGCCCGAAGGGGAGGTTCCAGCCGAGCGCCGCGCCCTCCGCGGTGGGCTCCCGCTGCTGCACCCCGGAACCGAACCTGCGTCCGGAGCGCTCGTTGAACGCGCGGTAGCAGACCACGACGTCGGCCACTTGGCTCGCCACGGCCAGGGCCGCCTGCTGGACGGTGGCGCAGGCCGCCCCGCCCCCGTAGTGGACGCGGGAGAAGAACGACAGCTCCCCGATGCCGGCCGCCTGGGCGACGGTGATCTCGGGGCTGGTGTCCATGGTGAAGGTGACCAGGCCGTCGACATCGCCAGGGGTCAGCCCGGAATCGTCGAGGGCGGCCCGCACCGCCTCGACGGCCAGTTTGAGTTCGCTGCGCCCGGAGTCCTTGGAGAACTCGGTCGCCCCGATCCCCACGATCGCCGCCCTGCCGCCGAGCGAGTCGGCCCTGCGCACGCTCATGCCACCCCCTCCGGAACGCTGATGGTCACCGTGCCGGTGACATGCCTGCCGAGACCGTTGGCTCCGACGACCGACACCTCGGCCGTCCCGTCGTCGCCGAAGGCGGTGACCGTGCCGCTCAGGACCATGGTGTCCCCCGGATAGTTGGGCACGCCCAGCCTGATGGCGACCTTGCGGAGCACTGCCGACGGACCGAAGCGGTCGGTGACGTACCTGCCGACCAGGCCGTTGGTCGTGAGGATGTTCATGAAGATGTCCGGGGAGCCCTTCTCCCGGGCGAGTTCCGCGTCATGGTGCACGTCCTGGTAGTCGCGGGAGGCGATGGCGCCCGCCACGATCAGCGTGCGGGTCACCGCGATCTCCAGCGGCGCCAGCTCCTCACCGACCTTCATTCCGGTCCCTCCTTCACCAGTGAATGGCCGATCTCCTGCAGTACTTCGCTGCCGCATCCCAGATAGGCATCGAGCTGACGGCCCCAGAGGAAGTGGCGGTGTACGGGATGGTCGAGGTCCGCGCCCGTTCCGCCGTGCAGATGCTGTCCGGCGTGCACCACCCGCTTTCCCGCCTCCGACGCCCACCAGGCGGCGGTCAGCGCCTGCGGCCCGTACGGCAGTCCCGTGTCGTACCGCCAGGCCGCCTCGTACGCGGTGACGCGTATCGCCTCGGTGTCCATATGGGCGTCGGCGGCGCGCAGCAGCACCGCCTGTTTGGTGGAGAGCGGGCGCCCGAACTGCTCCCGCGTGTTCGTGTGGGCGACGGCCCTGGCCAGCGAACCGGCGCACACCCCGGCCTGCAACCCGGCGAACGCAGTCCGGCTCGCGGCCAGCACCGCCTCGTACGCCCCGGCGCCACCGAGCCGCTCCCCGGGCGCCCCGTCCAGGACGAGCCGCGCCGCCGACCACGGCGCCGTGGTCTCCACCGGCTCCGTCGCCACACCCGGATCAGCGGTCCGTACGATCCACAGCCCCCGGTCCGAGTCCGCGACGAGGACGAGGCCCGCGTCCCGCAGCCACGGCACGTACGGCATGCTGCCGCTCAGCCGCCCCTCGCCGTCCGCCCGTATCCCACCGCGAGCCGGGAACGCCCCGGTGGCCACAACCGTGCCGTCCCGCAGCGGAGGCAGCAGTCGCTCCCGCTGTTCGTCCGTGCCGTGGCCGGCGACGGCGAGCAGCCCGTACACACAGCTCGCCGCGAACGGCACCTGCGCCGTCGTCCGGCCCTGCTCCTCCAGCAGGAGCACCAGGCCCAGCAGCCCGATCTCCTCCACGGCTGCGGTCAGCCCGGCCGCGCAGAGCTCCTTCCACAGCTCGGCGTCCGTGCCCGTGCCGGCTCCGGCCAGGCGCTCGTGCGTCGACAGATCCCCGAAGATCTGCGCCGCCAGCCCCTGTGCCGCGGTCTGCTCCTCGGTGGGCGCGAAGTCCATGTCAGCCTTCGCCTCCCCGGAAGACCGGAAGCTCCAACTCCGGGTCCGTACGGAGGAATTCCAGCCGCACCGGCATTCCCGTCCGCACCTTGTCGTACGGCACGCCGACCACGTTGCCGACCATCCGCACGCCCTCCGCCAGCTCTATCAGCGCCACCGCGTACGGCCCGCCCTCCGCAAAGGTGCTGAAGGCGGGGAAGGGCGGGTGATGCATCACGACGTAACTGAAGACGGTGCCCTCGCCGCTCGCCTCGACCGTGTCCCATTCCTGACAGCCGCACCCGTTGCAGCCGGGCAGCCAGGGGAAACGCAGCGTCGCGCACTCGCCGCACCGCTGAATCAGTAGCCTGTGCTCGGCGACGCCCTGCCAGAACCCGGCGTTGTCCCGGTTGATCACCGGCCTCGGGCGCAGGCTCCGGCCGCCGCGGGGCGCCGCACGC
Source organism: Streptomyces sp. NPDC037301 (assembly GCF_055602785.1). Classification (NCBI taxonomy): domain Bacteria; kingdom Bacillati; phylum Actinomycetota; class Actinomycetes; order Kitasatosporales; family Streptomycetaceae; genus Streptomyces; species Streptomyces sp. NPDC037301. Next base: position 8,396 of record NZ_JBVJWD010000014.1, on the reverse strand, counting down.
TTCACCGCTGCCGGTGTGTACTTGAGAATCCGGAAGCGGTGCGTCCCGGCGGGCTCCCCCTCCGCGCGGACGTCCATCCGCGTCGTCACGAAGTAGCCCGTTCCCAGCTTGGTCGTCTTCCGCTCCGAGACCGACTCGATCACCGCGTCGAACGTGATCCGGTCGCCGGGCCGCAGCGGCCGCAGATATTCCTGCTCGCAGTCGGTCGCGACCACCGAGGTGTACCCCGCGCCGTCGAGCAGGCCGAACAGGTCCTCGTACGCCTGGGAGCGGTCGGTGTGCCCCGAGAGGCCGCCCATCGTCCACGCCTGCAGCATCGTCGGCGGGGCGATCGCCTCCGGCCCCGTGTAGGCGGGGTTGGTGTCCCCCATCGCCTCGCACCAGTGCCTGATCATCGGCTCGTTGACGAGGTCCTTGCCGACGCCCGCGGTCGCGGCGGCACGCCCCTCGAACTCCTTGAGCCGCCCGTGCAACTGGTCCGACCCGCCCGGTTCTTCCCGCCCTTCCCGCACGCCCGTCACCGCTTGCCCCTCTTCATGCCGAGCCGCATCGTCGCGACGATCTCCCGCTGCACCTCGCTCACTCCGCCCCCAAAGGTGTTGATCTGCGCCGCCCTGTTCATCCGCTCCAGCTCCCCGTCCCCGAAGGAGCCGGGCGAACCGCCCCGGACCGTCCCGGCCTCGCCCGTGATTTCCTGGCAGATCCGATACACCTCGACAGCGCTCTCGGTTCCCACGAACTTCACGCCGCTCGCCTCGCCCGGGGCCAGCGAACCTGCCCCGACATCCCCCACCAGCCGCCAGTTGAGCAGGCGCGTCGCCGCCAGCCGGGCGTACGCCTCGGCCAGCCGGGTCCGCACCCACGGCTCGTCCACCGGACGCCGGCCCGTCAGCGGGTCGGGGGTGCGAGCGAAGGTGAGTGCCGCCTCGTAGAAGTCCTCGGCCTGCATTCCGATGGCGGCGAGAGCCACCCGTTCATGGTTCAGCTGGTTGGTGATCAGCCCCCAGCCGCCGTTCTCCGCACCGACCAGATGAGTGGCGGGCACCCGTATCGCGTCGTAGTAGGTGGATGTCGTGGTCAGGCCGCCCACGGTCTCGATCGGCGTCCAGGCGAACCCCGGGGCGTCCGTCGGGACCAGAACGATCGAGATGCCCTGGTGCTTGGGTGCATCCGGGTCCGTGCGGCAGGCGAGCCAGATCCAGTCGGCGTTCTGCGCATTGCTGGTGAAGATCTTCTGCCCGTCGATCACCCAGGAGTCGCCGTCCCGCACGGCCCTGGTGCGCAGCGCGGCGAGGTCCGTACCGGCCTCCGGCTCGCTGTAGCCGATGGCGAAGACGATGTCGCCGCTGAGGATCCTGGGCAGGAAGTACGCCTTCTGCTCCTCGGTCCCGTATTTCATCAGCGTCGGCCCGACGGTGTTGAGGGTGACCATCGAAACGGGCGCCCCTGCCCGGTAGGCCTCGTCGAAGAAGACGAACTGCTCGTCGGGGCCGCGCCCCCGGCCGCCGTACTCGACGGGCCAGCCGAGTCCGAGCATCCCGTCCGCGCCGATCCGGCGCAGCAGTCTGCGTTGCTCGGCCGGGTCCTCGACCCCGGGCCCCGTCCTCGTGTCCCTCCCGGGCATCACCTTGCGGAAGTACGTACGGAGTTCGGCGCGCAGCTGTTGCTGACGCTCCGTCTGGGCCAGGTGCACGGCGGCTGCCTCCCGGACACGGGCGTACGGATCAGGGTTTCTGACTGTCCGTCAGAAACGTACTCGCTGTCAAGGTCGTCGACGCTCCGACACAGTCGCCGGGCAACGCGAAGCACGGCTTCGGCGACGCCCTGGCGGACGCCCTCACCCACGCCGCCGTCCGCACCGGCCTCACCGAACGCGAAGCCCGCGCCACCATCGCCTCGGCGGCCCGCCTCACCACGGGCTGACGGATCAGGGACGCCGTAAATCGGGACGTCCCCGTAAATTAGGGCGGCCTCGCGCCCCGAACAGCACCACGCGTCGAGATTGGCCTCATTTCGTCTCTACTCGAACGCGCGGGACGCGTACTTATTGGTTCCCACACAGACACAGGGCGGAATACGAACGCGGAACCGATACCCACGGGGGAGCTCATGGAGAACGCCGGAACTGCGGGGACCCCACTGCCTCTACCGCCGCCCCCGACCGGAACAGGCGTCGACCTGAAGGTGAGCAGACGCCTGCTGTGGGTGGGAGAGGCGGCCTATCCCTTGCACAACATCACCCGGGTCCACACCTTCGAACTCAGACCCAAGCGCGCGGAAGCCTTCATGAGCTTCCTGAAGTGGCTCGGCATCACGTTCGCACTGTTCGTCCTTTTCCAGATGACCAACGAGAACTCGTCGTTCGACGGCGAAAGCGCGGACGGAACCGCCGGCACACTGTGGTTCCTCGCCATCGCGATCGCGATCGGCCTGGTCGTGCGCCTGGTGAAGGATCTGGCCGCGCCGTCCGAGCACGTGCTGGCCGTCGAGACGTCCAGCGCATCCAGCGCGCTGGTCACGCTGCCCAATCCGGACCAACTGCGTCAGCTGGTCCGATACCTCGTCACCGCCATGGAGAACCCGGAGGCCGAGTTCCAGGTGCGCGTGGAGCGTGTGCTGGTCAATCCGAAGAACTACCACTTCGGCGACAACGTGAACATGTACGGCGGAATGTTCAACACAGGGGTGAGCAAATGAGCGACGGCGACTCCTATCACTACGGCAACAACATCCACGGCGACAACGTCAATATGTACGGCGGTACGGGCAACAGGGGCATCGTCAAGCACCAGTCCCCGGAACTTCCGGAGGCGATCGGGGAACTGGTACGGCTGCTTCAGAATCTGCGCGGTGATCTCGCGCCCGCGAGCGCGCGGGTCATCGACGACTCCCTGCCTGCGATCACCTCCGGTACGAGCGCTCCGCAGGAGCGGCACCGCGCCCTGATCGCCGTGGCCACCATCGCCGCGACCGTCGGAACGCTCGGCCAACCGGTCGCCGATGCGGTCGACAAGATCCTGGGGCTGTTGGGCGCCCGGTAGGACAGCACTGCAGGCAACCGCGGACCCGCAACCTGCTGCAGCGTTCCTCCGTGGCCCCTGCCGGACCGCCGGACCTCCCGCGGTCCGGCACAGGTCCGGATCTCGAGAATCCCGGTCGGCGCCGAGCCCCGTCCAGCGCGCCATCGCCGCCCGGTCGGTCGCCTACTTGTTGCTGTCCTCCGCGAGAGTGTGGGCGACGAGAGCATTGGCGTGGCCATGCCCCAGCCCGTGTTCGGCCTTGAGCCAGGAGACGATCTCCATGTGCTTGCTCAGGTGGGAGGAGCGGATGAGCTCCTTCCAATCCGCAATGGGGCGCCCGTACTTCTTCTCGATCGAGGGGAAGTAGCTGGCGGGGCCCTTCACGGTTTCAGTCATGTCGGCAGTGTCCCATCCGTTGGTGTGAAGTGATGCTGATACGACTGCATGAGGGAGGAAAACTCATCGCTCGGCAGTCGAAGACGGACGGAAAAGGACGACCGACCGGGCGCTCCAGCCGGGAGGGCACCCTCTCCCCCGACCGCTCGAAAAACCACAGGGGATGACGTGACCTTGCGGACAGCGCACACGACAACGGCCCCCGACCGATTCACCAGGTCAGGGGCCGTTCATCTGCGGTGGGTGTGGGATTTGAACCCACGGTGACGTCGCCGCCACGACGGTTTTCAAGACCGCCCGCATACGCGAACGCCTGAGCCTCTGACCTGCGCATTCGCTACGAATGATCCCCGGCGCCGCTGCTGTGGCCCACACATGGCCCACATCCCCGCCGAGGGCCCATCAGAGGCCGTCTCGCTGCGCCGCTGCTGGTGTCAGTCGCTGATGACGCCGGGCGGACGGGCTGCGCCGCCTCCGCGCTGCCGCACGAGGGCCTCAACAGTGCGGATCAACACGAGAACGATAAGGACAACCACCAACCAGGTCCCCTGCCTAAGGATGGACGTGGCGGTATCCCCGTTGATCACACACCCAGCGATGGCACCCAGCAGGATGAGAAAATTGCGGCTGGCACCGCTCTGTGCGACAGTCCGAAGTGTGCGTCCGCTCCCAATGGGCAGGCGGACGTTGAGGGCCTGGGCAGGCATGATTCTCCTTGGTTCCTCTGGGGCGCCCGACTCTCGCCAAAGAATCTCGGGCGCCCTTTGCGTTGTGGCGGACCTCAAGACGACGCCCACCCTCGGTCAGTGAGCCACCATCAGGCGACAGTTACCGTCCGTAGTTCTCACCCGATCGTGGCATGTGACGGGCCGTCGGCCAAGCCGACTATCCACAGAGCCTGTGGATAACTCGCAAGTATCTGTGGGCAGTTGGCCCATTTCTGTGCATAGACCGGGGGACAGGGGTGTGAATGACTGCATTGCGCCGCCAGTCTCAGGCCTCCGACCTGCGAACATCCCGTCCACCGGCTGTGTATGAGAAAAAGATCTTCAACCCGTACCAAGATCGCTCAGATTGCTGGCTCAGGTCACTAGGTCAGCGGTCCGACCCACGTCAGTCAGCCAGTCGCGGTTCCAAGAGCCTCAAGGGGCCAGCATTCATGCCCCCCTTTCAGGATGATGGCCCCATGTCTAGTGAGGTCATGCAACTCGTCACTGCTGGACTCGGGATCGGGGGGACGTTGGCAGCAGCTTTGCTCACGCAGCTCATGGCTCGAAGGGCCGAGCGAGAGCGATTCCGGAGAGAGGACCGGGCTCGATGGCTGTCGGACAGGCTTCGAATAAACGCGCAATTCTTGAGCGGCGCGCTCTCCCTTGAGCGGGAACTTTGGTCGGCCTGCGCCTTCCTGGATCGGGACGATGCCAGGGTTGAGAGGCTAGGGGGCTGCACGAGTATCGTCTCGACTCCACCAGAAGGAGTTCCAGGAATACTTGACGCAGAGGCGCGAGCGATCCTCTTTGAGAGTCACACGCTATCCATGGAAAAGCATGAGACCTTGGAGCAATTGGCGGCAGAGATTACCCTTATAGGCACCCCAGTGGAATCCGATACTGCTGGTGAATTGCTCGAATCACTGGGGACGGTGATTGGTCTTGTCGAGGGTTATGTTCCGTTTGACCGGGCAGCCGACGCTGTCGAGGTTTGTCGAACGTGTCGGGATGAGTTCGCAGCTGCGGCCCGCCTTGGTTTGCAAGTAGACGACCACTACGTAGCGCACGATCGGCGCCCGCGACGTTGACCGAAGAGAACGGCTGCACACCCCTTACGCCAACGCACCACTTGCCCCAGCTCCCATCCCGGAGTCTGGGCGCTCCCGCCGGAGGCATGTCCTGAAGCCGCGGGCTAGGTTCTCGTCTCATGCCGAGCGGGCCGAAGGCAGGAGCGGGCGCAGCCAGAGCCGGGAGCGCGCCCGGCGAAGTCGAGCGCATCACTACCGGGCAGCCCTGTCGAGGAGAGGAGCATGGCAGGCTTGAGACAACTACGGAGAGAGGGAGAGCGGGTGTCGCAGCAGGCCAGCCCTCGGGGAACCTTCCTGAAGATCGCTGATCTTGTCAGGGCACAGATCGACGCCGACGACGAGATGACTGAGCTGCCGTCGGCTGCAGACTTGATGCGCGACCACGGGGTATCTCGTGGCGTCGCGCTCCGAGTCTTCGGTGTTCTCCAGAAGGATGGGGTCGCGGAACCGGTGCCCGGCGGGCGCTGGCGAGTAGTCCGGCGTGGCCAATCCGTCGACCGCCGGCCGTTGGCCGAACGCATCGCTGAGGTGATCACGGATGACGGGCTCGCCGTGGGGGCAGCCTTTCCGAGTGCCTCAGCGCTGTGCGCGCGCTTCGACGTCTCGCGGCCGACTGTGAGTAAGGCACTCGACAAGCTGCAAGCCGCCGGGCTGCTGTCAGAAGGGAAGCAAGGGAAGCAACGAACCGTGCTGTCCCTGCCGAACCGAGAGGAGAGTTCCAAACCTTGAGCACCACGGGACTGACTGAGTGGGCTTATCCCCTCGCCGAATCACTGCTCTCCGAGCCCCTGCCTCGCCGGTGGGCTCATTCGCAGGGTGTGGCAGAGAGAGCCCGTACGATCGCCCCGATCCTGGGTTCGGATGCCGATCTGATGGAGGCAGCCGCGGTCCTGCATGACATCGGCTACGCGCCGGACCTCGCCAAGACCGGCTTTCACCCACTGGACGGTGCGCGGTACCTCCGAAACGTTGCCCGCGCAGACGAGCGGGTCGTGTGCCTGGTAGCGCACCACTCCTGTGCGTGGATGGAGGCAGAGGCGCGCGGGCTACGCGAGGAACTGGAAGGGGAGTTCCCTCGGGAGCATCCCCACCTCGCCGATGCGCTCTGCTACTGCGACATGAACACGACGCCGGACGGTACCCCAACGAATCCCGTGGACCGGGTGAACGAGATCGCAGGGCGCTACGGACCGGACAGCTTGATCGGCACATTCATCCGCCGGGCCGAACCGGAGATCCTCGCGAGTACTGCCCGCGTCGTCGAACGGCTCGCCGCCGCCAAACGTCAGCCGACGTAAGGCGCGGTCCGCGCCCGGTCCATCGCGTGCTCGATCCTGAGCCGCATGGTGGGGTGGATGTCGAAATCCACCAGGTCCGCAGGGGAGACCCAGCGGACCTGTGTCGTTTCGTCGCTCGTACGGACGTCGCCGCCGACCGGACGAGCGCGGAAACAGATACTGAACTGCTGCCGGGCCTCGCCGTCGTCGTACAGCATCACGTGGCCCGGGTCTGTGTAGATCCCCGACATGTCGACGACTTCGGCTTTGATCCCTGTCTCTTCCCAGACCTCACGCACCACGGTGTCACTGATGGACTCGCCCACGTCATGACCGCCGCCCGGTAGCGCCCAACGACCGTTGTCAGAGCGCTGGATCAGCAGGACATCGCCCGCGTCGTTCTGCACGAAGGCCACGACGGACGGTACGACCGAGTTGGCCGGCGGAGCGGCGGGGTCGTGAAGGTAGTCGATGCGTCCCATGCTCAAGCTCCCGTGATGTCGCGATCCGTGACCGGGCGTGCGCTGCCCCAGGTCTGTTCGATGCTATTCGCGTAAGTGTCGAAGAGCCCACCGCCGGGGAGTCGACGCAGGTGCAGGACAGGCGCCATGTACGCCCCGATTCCGTACACGTGGGTGTTCACGAGCATCTCGTCGTCGGAACGAAAGAGTGAGTTGTAGAGCGTTCCGTCGTGCAGGCGAAAGCCGATGTCGGGGTGGCTCGTGAAGAGTGGCTGGTAGTTCAGCAGGGCGTTGCGAATCTTGCCGTCCATGATGCGGTGACCTTCGTCTATGCCGCGTTGGTGCACAGCCGTACAGTCGGGATCTCCCAGCAGGATTCGTACCTGCGTTGGCCCCTGCACCTTCCTTTTCAGAAGATCATGGAACAAGGGATCTTCTGATAGCCACAGACCGGAGTAGACGAGAACGTCGATGCGCGCTTCTGCTCGCTCGTAGATCTCGCGCCACAGGCTGTTGGGCACCATGTGGCGGTGCGGATAGATGGTGACGATCTCCGCTTTGCTCAGGTCTGCCGCCGTGTCGACGGCGCGGGAGTCGTCCCACAGGGTTGTCACGTCCACCTGGAGCAGCGACGCGGTGGCGTACTGATGTCGCCGGTACGGAACCTTGCCCTGAGTGATCCAACGTTCGACTGTCTTCGGGTTGACCTCGATTGAATCGGCCAGGTCCTGCACGGTCATGCCTTGCGCCAGCAGGGCCGACCGCAAGCGTTCGTTGGACATCGCAACCCCCGATGGGACGTCTTGGGACCTCTTGAAGGTATCCAGATGAATCTGAGCTGTCCACGTACGGGGTAACCAACGCCCCTGGCCTGCACCGATGCTGATGGTGCGCCAGGAAGTCCCGGCGCGAAGCCAAGAAGTTCCACCGCTCCGCTTGACGAACCCATGATGCAAGACCTGTAATACAGGTATCGCATCGGTTCGCCGGGGCGGGTTACTCAACAACTCCACAGCGTGATCCACCGCAGCACGACGGCCGTGACGACTCTGGCCGAGGCGAGTGGAGACCAGCCGACCGAGAACGGGCCCGCGTCACAACCGGGCCCCACACCCCAGATGGGGGACACGCCATCGGCTCTAAAGAACCGCTACGGCACACCTTCGAGACTGCGACGACTTCCGGGATTTCGGGCCTCCCCGGAACGAGCAGCGCCATGCGAATCGGAGAACCGAACGACTGCCGCTTCCTCGCGAAACGGCCGGTTGCCTCCTCTGCCCGTCTCGTACGGGCGGGGTTGAGGGGAGCCGGAGATCACTTCCCGCTTCACCCCATCTGAACGGCGCGCGGCCCCGGTGTTCGAGCACCGGGCCCGCTGTTCTGGGCCGTTCCACCGCTAAGGAGAACCACGACCCATGAAGAACATTGTGGCCGGACACATCGC